>CAYJDP010000012.1:17202-19670 GCA_964368975.1 uncultured Muribaculaceae bacterium | reverse complement strand
TTATTAATTCAAATAAATAGTAAATACTATTATTTAAATGCCAATATATATTTAAATACTTATTAACTTTATAAACCTTACTAGTTAAATCATCTACATTTTTATTAACACGTCTATTAATAATTCTTTTAATACCCAAAGATTTTATCTCTCTAATCCCAGTAATATTTTCAGTAATTGCTTTATTTAATTTATCAGAACTATCTCTGTTATCTTTAACTAATTTTTGAAGTCTTGGAAAGATTATATATATAACTATAGACATAACTCCAATAAATAATAACATCTCAATAGCAATAATATAAGACATTGCTAATATAAAGAAAAATAAGAAAATAAAACTAATGAAATTACTAATTAATCGAATTAAAGAAGACAGTAAACCAATAACTTTATCCGGATCACTAGTAAGTCTATTACTTATTTCACCAGTACCTTTTTCTTCAAATGCTATAGCAGGTAAATTATTAACTTTCTTATACATATCTTTAGTAACATTTTTTATAAAAATAATTTCTATATAGTTATATAAGTATACACAAATATAATCTAATAATGTATACGTAAATAATTTAGATACAGAAAAACTGATTGCAAAAACAAAAAAATCATTCCAATCACTTCTAGTAATAGCTTCGATTGCAAAACCTAAAAATAATGGTGATATTACCAAACCAAAATATTTAATAATAGTTAAAAATGTATAAAAAATAATTCTAATTTTACATGGTTTAATATATTTCCATAGTAGCTTAAATTCGTTGTTTTTCATTTAATCAACCCCAATCTATAATAATTATACCACAAAAAAACAAAAGTATAAAAAAAGAACTAAATAGCTCTATATTTATCTTTATCTTTAAATGGATTTTTTTTATCAATATGATCTGTAAACATAATACCATTTAAATGATCTAATTCATGTTGAAAAGCAATTGACAATTCTTCTCTAGCTCTAACATGAATTTTTCTACCATTCTCATCATATGCCTCAAATGTAACTCTTGCAAATCTTGGAACAATACCATCAACTTCACGATTAACAGATAAACATCCTTCTCCAAGCTCTACATAAATTTTTTCTTCCGAATTAGAAATCATTCTAGGATTTATTAAAATATAATTATCAAATTCACCTTCATCTACTTCATGAACAACTACAAAAATTCTTTTTAAAACACCAAGTTGTACAGCAGCCATCCCCATACCAGGTCTTAAATCATTTTTAACAGCAATCTCATCAATTTGACTTTTAGTAAGATATTCAATCATAGTATCTATCAATTTATGATCATCACTCGTTAAAGGAAATTTAACTTCTTTACTTACTTGTTTAAGAATTTTTTTCTTTTCATCTAAAATTTCTTTAGTTTTTAGCACTAATACCACCTCATTACCAGTATATTTTACCAAAAAAAAAGAAAAAAAGAAAGACTTTTCTTCTTAATTAAATAGTAAAACGACTTCCTATTACTATTACTAAAAGAATGAATAATACTAAAATTATTGCAAAAGTTGAATTGTTGTTAGAACAACCTTGATTACAATTTCCAGGATAATAATATTGTTGAGCTTGAGCTCCACAAGATCCACCACCATAATAATACATAAATGTGCCTCCTTTACTTAATCTATTATAATTTATGTAACTGTAAAAAAAGTGTTAATAGAAAACACCTAATTCACAACAACTATAAAATTTATTGAAAATATGATATTATAGTATAGAGTGAGGTGATTATAATTAAAACTATATTAAAGTATTTTGATAAACCTTTATTTATCATAGCTACAATACTTTTTATAATTGGTTTAGTAATGGTATTTTCAGCTTCAAATGTAACAGCTTATATGTCACATGCAGTATCACCTTATAATTATTTTATAAAACAAGGAGCGTTTTTAATAGTAGGATTTATAGTATCAATAGTAATAATGTTCTTTAATAGTAGAAGTTACAAATTATTATCAACTCTTTTAATAATAATTGCAATTGTCTCCTTAGTAGTATTATTAATAATAGGAGAGGCGCAAAATCAAGCTGTAAGCTGGTTCGATTTTGGAATAATAAGTATCCAACCATCAGAATTTATAAAAATTATAATGATTGTCTGGATGGCTACGTATTATGAAAGAAATATTAAAAACTTAGATAAATATACAACAAGTCTTATTCCTTTAGCTGTGGGTGGTTTAATTGCAGCATTAATATTTATTCAACCAGACTTAGGAACAACTATTATCTTTAGTGCAATAGTAGGAATGATCTTTCTTATGGCACCAATTTTAAAATCAATAAAATATAAAACTATACTTGGAATATTTGGATGTGTAATATTCTCAGTGTTAATATTATTTTCAACAGGACAAGAATTATTACTTGAAAGACAAATGGAAAGATTTAATATAAATGATCCGTGTTCTAGATTGCTAACAACTGGTTCTCAAGTATGCAATGGATATATAGC
>CAYJDP010000012.1:2922-17192 GCA_964368975.1 uncultured Muribaculaceae bacterium | reverse complement strand
TATAAATAACGGAGGACTATTCGGAACAGGTTTAGGTAAATCAACACAAAAATATCTTTATCTTCCAGAACCATATACAGATTTTATATATGCTATTATAGTAGAAGAATTAGGAATAGTAGTAGGAATAGGAATAATTATTTTATATATCTTATTACTATATAGAATATTTAAAATAGGTAAAGAAAGTATATCTGATAGAGGAGCATTAATTTGTTATGGAATAGCATTTTATATCACTCTACATATAGTAATAAACTTAGGAGGTTTATTCGGACTAATGCCAATGACAGGAGTACCGCTACCATTTATGAGTTATGGAGGTAGTTTCACTTTATGTTTAATGGCAGGACTTGCTTTAGTACAAAGAATAAGTATTGAAAATAGAATAAGTAATTCAAAAAAGTAATCTTTGATTACTTTTTTTATGTAAAACTAAACCTACTTGTAATAATATAAGTAGGAGGTGATCATATCAGCTTTAAATATAAATATAAAAAACAAATAATTATCGTAATCTGTCTTACTATAGTTTTATCTATTATTATATTTTATTATATAAAGGATAAACCTAAAGAAGAAGATATAATAGTTGACTTAAGTAAAGAAGAAGAAAAAGAAGAAATAACAAAAGAAAATGTAAAAGAATACAAAGTTGATATCAAAGGAGAAGTAATTAATCCCGGAATATATACATTAAATGAAGAAAGTAGAGTAGTTGATGTAATAAATCTAGCAGGAGGTCTTACTACAAACGGAGATACTACGGTAATAAACTTAAGTAAAAAAATTACTGATGAGATGGTTATAATAATTTATAGTAAATCACAAGTAGCAGAATTTTCTAAAACTAAAGAGATAGAGGCGCAAGTACAAGATAATTGCATTCAACCAACAGATGATAATTTAATAAACGATGCATGTATAACTAAAGAAGAAACTACATCTGAATTAATATCTATAAATAATGCCCCACTAGAAGAATTAATTAAAATACCTAATATTGGAGAATCTAAAGCACAAGATATAATAGCATATCGCGAAGAAAATAATGGATTTACAACTATAGAAGATATAATGAATGTACCCGGTATAGGAGAAGCAACATTTGCTAAAATTAAGGACTATATTACTTTATGATTTTATCTACATAATAATCTTTTTATTAACATTTATCTATGTAGTAATAAATATAAATATTAAACAAGAATCAAAATACACCAATGAATACTTTCAAGAAGAAGTAATTGTATTAACATCTCATATAACCTCTAATAAATTAACTTTAGAAATAAAAGGTCAAAAAGATGAAGTATTAACAGCAATCTATTTTTTTGAAAATAAAGAACAACTAGAACTATATAAAAAAAATATTCAACTAGGTGATTTTCTTTATTTAACAGGTAATTTAGATGAAATAGAAGAGAGTACAAATATAAATATTTTTAATTATAAAACCTATCAAAATAGAAGAGGAATATTTTATACTTTGAAAATTGATTCTTTAAAAAAAATATCTCCAAATAATAATATATTTTATAAAATAAAAAATTACTTAATAAAAAAGTGTAATAAAAATCCATATCTTCATTTATTCATTCTAGGAGATAATTACTATTTACCTAAAGAAATAGAAACTTCTTTCCAAGAAATAGCTATATCACATTTATTTGCAATCTCTGGAATGCATATAAGTTTATGGTCATTAATATTATTAAAAATATTAAAATTATTCAAAGTAAAAGAAATAACTAGCTATTTAATAGTTGCAATTTTTTTACTCTTTTATCTAGTGCTATTAGGACTAACTCCATCAGTTGTTAGAAGTGTTTTATTTTTTATATTATTTTCTATAAATAATATATTCTACTTTCATATAAAAAAAACGAATATTTTTCTAATAGTATTATCTACTACTTTATTAATAAACCCAAATTTTATTTTTGATGTAGCATTTCAATATTCATTTTGTATTAGTTTAGCCCTATTATTAATAGTAGAAAAACTACCTAATAAAAAATATTTACTAACAACATTTCTAATCTCAACAATATCTTTTTTAGTAAGTATTCCAATTTGTTTATATCATTTCTATCAAATAAATTTTTTATCAATTTTATATAATATTTTCTATGTCCCATTAATATCAATAGTAATATTTCCATTTGCCATAATTACATTTATTATTCCTTTGCTAGAACCAATTCTAAATTTTTTAACAAACTTTCTAGAAGTAACTTCAAAATTTCTAAGTGAAATAAATATTTTTAAATTAGTCTTAAGAAAAATAAATATAATATTTTATATCTTATATTATCCAATAATTATAATAGCTATAATTTCAATTTATAAAAAAAGAATATATTTTCTAATTTTACCTATGTATTTATTAATACACTACTATTTTACAATAAATAATATTTTTATATTAATGATTGATATAGGTCAAGGCGATGCATTCTTACTTTATGATAAAGGAGAAACTATTTTAATTGATACAGGAGGTAGATCTAATTTTTATAATGAATTTGATAAAGATATTATTTCTTCCAGTTTAACAGAGTCAATTATTATTCCTATAATAAGAAGTTTAGGAGTAAAAAAACTAAATAAAGTAATTTTAACTCATGGTGATAATGATCATTTAGGAGAATATAATAATATTAATGATAGAATAGAAATAGAAAATACTTATATAAATAATAATTACCAAAATTATTATGAAAAACAAATTCAAAATAAAACAATTTTAAAAGAAAATACTTATTTCAAAACAAATAATTTTAATATATATTCAATAAATTCATATAAAACAAATGATGAAAATGATTCAAGTGTAATTCTTTTAATATCTATTAATAATATCAATTTATTATTTATGGGAGATGCTGGTATAAAAACAGAACAACATCTTTTAAATAATTATAATCTTCCTAAAATCACATTTTTAAAAGTAGGTCATCACGGTAGCAATACTAGTACTAGCATCAATTTATTAAAACAAATAACACCTACATATGCTTTAATATCAGCTGGAAAAAACAACTCATTTAACCATCCTCATCAAGAAGTAATTGATAACCTAAATAAATACAACACAAAAATATATTCAACCAAAGATAATGGTTCAATTTATTTGGATTTTTCGAATAATGATTATCAAATACTAGACAAAAACTATAATATTAGATAAAATGAAATTGGTGATATTATGAAAAAAATAAATAATGTAATGGGTGAAGTTGATACTATTAAATTAAAGCAATCTTATATGGACGCTTGTAGTAATTCTGATTTTAAAAAATATATGGATTCTCTTAATATAGAAGAAGAAACTTTAATGAAATATACCTCTTCTTTAGAAGATAGTTTTAATGAAATAATTAATTGTAGTAAATGTAGTAATCTATTAAATTGTACTAATTCGGTAAAAGGATATAGATTAACTCCAATAAAAGAAAAAGATACTATAATATTTTCATATATTACATGTAACAAAAAAAATAATGAATTAGATAATAATAAATATATGGCTAATATTGAATTGTTCGATATGCCAAAAGAAATAATGAAAGCCTCATTTAAAGACTTATATAAAGATGATAAATTAAGAATACCAGTAATTAAATATTTTAAAGAATTTATGGAAGATATTGAAAATAAAAAAGGTTTATATTTGAATGGATCATTTGGTTCCGGAAAAACCTATTTGATAGCAGCATTATTTAATGAAATGGCTAAAAAAGGTACTAAAAGTGTATTGGTATATTATCCAGAATTTTTAAGAAGTTTAAAAGCATCATTTAATACTGATTATAATGAAAGATTTAATACAGTAAAAAAAGTACCATTATTATTATTAGATGATATAGGAGCAGAAAACTGTAGTGCTTGGTCTAGAGATGAAGTACTAGGGCCAATTCTTCAATATAGAATGGATCAAAATTTAAAAACATTCTTTACTTCTAACTTAACAATAGAAGAATTAGAACAAACTTTATCAATTACAAATAATGGAGTAGATAAAGTAAAAGCAAGAAGAATAATTGAAAGAATTAAACAACTAACTACTAATATGGAATTAATAAGTAAGAATAGAAGAAATTAAAACTTCTGTTTTTTATTGTAATTAATTGTACAATCTGTTATAATATAACAAATTTTGGAGGGGTTATGAAAAAAACTAATATTAAGACAATTTATCATAAAACATTAGGTTTTATTTCTATATCATTACTAGTATTATCATTTTTCCTTTCATATTCCTCAATGGGTGGATTTTCTTATGATATTAGTAGTTTAACATTTGAATACATTAATACTAAAGATATGGCATCAGTTACTATAAGTGAAAAAGAATATCCAATAGGAAATACATTTTTAGATATCTTAAATCCTAAAGAAGATAGTAGTATAGTAACAGCTGTACCAATGACTATACCAGGAGCAGAAAATACAGCTACAGAACCAACTTCTATCCCTGCGCAAACATGGCATTTACCAACAGAAATCGGGTATATCACAGATAATGTAAGAAGAGGTCATGTCGCAATAGATATAGCGAGTGCTAGAGGTCAACAAGAAATAATATATCCTGTAGCAAATGGAGTAGTATCTGCAATATATACAGATGGATATGGAGCAAAAATCGTAATAGTAAATCATAATATAAATGGAATATCATATGCATCTCAATACGTTCACCTTTATAGATACGCATCAGGATTATATGTAGGAAAAGAAGTTACCATAAACGATGCGTTAGGATTAATGGGAACAACTGGTTATTCAACAGGAGTGCATCTACATATTTCAGTAGTAGATTGTGCATTAGGAGACAGTACTTGTCCTGATGTAAATGCATACTTGAAATATTTAACAACTAGATACAATCAAGGGTTTAATGGATTACCATCGCTAATGAATGTTCCAAGTAGTTGGTCTTCTAGATAAAGTAGTAAAAACTACTTTTTTTTTTACCTAATTAATGATATAATCTTATTAGAATATATAAGTGGGTGAACATATGATAGGACAAATTACTGAAATAATAAAAAGTACAGTAACAATTAAGTTAGCAATAGATATAAATCAATGTGAAAACTTAGTAAACAAACATTTAGTTTTTTCAAATAATGGAATAAACATAGTAGGAGAAATAACAAATGTAAATCAAACTACAATGTATGCAAATATAGTAGGGGAATTATCAAATAATATGTTCATACCAGGTTTTTCTTCAAAACCATCTTTCAAATCAGAAATAAGATTAATAAAAATAGATGAACTAGAACTTATACTTGGAAGTCAGACAATGACTGCAAAAGAAACATATTTTGGTACAAGTAATATTTATGATAATTTTAAAATACATGTAAGTAAAAATGATTTCTTCAGTAATCACTTTGCAATACTTGGGAATTCTGGAGCAGGTAAATCATCCACTGTATCAAGTGTATTTCAAAAATTATTCACACAAACTAATACTCCACCAGTAAATGCTAATATGTTTTTCTTCGATGCATACGGAGAATATACAAGAGCATTCTCGGGTTTTAATAATCATAATAAAGCACTTAATTATAAAACATATACTACTAACACAAAAAATCCTGATACTGAAATTCTTAAAATACCAGTATGGTTATTAGATGTAGATGACTTAGCTCTTTTATTAGATGTAAATAGTCCAAATCAATTACCTATACTTGAAAAAACTCTAAAATTAGTGAAAATTTTAAGTGGAGAAAATCCAAGTGTTATTAAAAGAAAAAATGATATCATAGCCAGAGCTTTACAAGATGTACTATTAAGTGGAGATGATTCTACTAAAATAAGAGATCAAGTTATCGCTGTATTAACAAAATTTAATACAAGTGAATTAAATCTTGAATCTAAAATAGTTCAACCTGGATATACAAGAAGTTTAAA
This sequence comes from uncultured Muribaculaceae bacterium, assembly GCA_964368975.1. Classification (GTDB taxonomy): domain Bacteria; phylum Bacillota_I; class Bacilli_A; order RF39; family UBA660; genus CAYJDP01. The sequence continues at coordinate 11,261 of CAYJDP010000012.1, read as the reverse complement.
ACAATGTTTAATTATTGATAAAACAGGTAAAATGCTAGAAATGGAACTAGTAGTAGAATTTGTAAGAACTTATATAATGTTTGAAGAAGAAGAACTTAAAGAAGAAGAATTAGCACAATACTATAATTTAAAAGATTTAGAAAATGCAATGGAATTTGCCCTTATAAGTGAAGGTATATTAAAAAGTAGTAAAGTATTTGATTATGCAAATGTATTAAGTGTTCGTCTTCATACTTTAATAAATAGTGAACATAAATACTATTTTGATTATCCATCATATGTTACTAAAGAAATGTATATCGAAGAATTACTACATGTAAAAGAAACTGGAGGTAAAGCTCAAATAGTAAATTTTAACATAAATTATATCGATGATAGATTAGCAAAAGTAATTACAAAAATTTTATCTAGAATGTTATTTAAAATAGCATCTAATGTAAAACCAAGAGGATCTCGAGCATTTCACATAATTATAGAAGAAGCGCATAGATATGTAATAAAAGATACAGATATTGATATTTTAGGATACAATATCTTTGAAAGAATAACTAAAGAAGGTCGTAAATACGGACTATTCTTATGTTTAATCACCCAAAGACCGAGTGAGTTAAGTGATACAGCAATATCACAGTGTTCTAATTTTATAATATTAAGAACTATGCATCCAAAAGATTTAGCATATATAAAAGATATGATACCTAGTGTAACAGAAGAAACAGTCGAAAGTCTAAAAGGATTAAAACCAGGTAATTGCGTTGCATTTGGTAGTGCTTTTAAAGTACCGACATTCTTAAAAATAGATTTACCAAATCCACAACCATTAAGTAATAATGTTGACTTAGATACTGTATGGGTAAAAGAGATTAGTGAACAACAACCGATGTATGCATCAAATGATATTTCAGTACAAATGAATCAAATGCAAAATCAACCAAGACCAACTAATATACAAACTATACCAACTCAAAATAATTTTGCACCAGAAAAAAATGAAGCGATAATTACTTTTGGACAACAAACAACAACCGCTCAACCAGTAGCACCAACTAACTCAAATAATACTTTTATTAAATAGGTATTTGAAAATATAAAAATAATATGTTATACTAATAAATAGTTAAGAATAATATGGAGGAATATATCATGGCATTAGATAAATTGAAAAATCTTTTCGGTACAGATGAAGGAGTAACAGAAGACATAAGAGAAGAGGTTTATTATGAAAAAACAAGACCAGAAGTAACTAATGAATTAGGTGCAGCTGGAGCTAAAATGATGCTTTTAGAACCTAGAGCTTATTCTGAAAGTCAACAAATAGCAGATTACTTAAAAGGAAGAAACTCAGTAGTAGTAAATTTAAAAAGAGTAACTCCAGATCAAGCAAAAAGAATAGTTGATTTTCTAAGTGGAACACTTTATGCGATAGGTGGAGATCTTCAAAAATTAGGAGGAGGTATATTTTTATGTACTCCAAATAATGTAGATGTTGAAGGTAAAATTAGCGAAGAAGCAGCTAATCAAAAAAACACAAAAGTATCAAAAGAAAAACAAGATGATTTTGATTGGTAAATAGATAATTATTAGATCTGAGGTGATGCTGATTGGAAAAATTTAATCAAGAAGCAAATGGTTATAGCAAAAAAGAAGTTAATCAATTTATTGATGATGTAATATCTCAAACAGAAGGAATAATTACGAAATGTAAAGCACAAACGGGAGAAATCAATATCTTAAAACAGGATATAAATACATTAAAAAAAGAATTAGAATATTACAAAGAAATAGAATTAGATTTAAAAAAGTCTCTTGATAAACAAAAACAAGATCAAGAAAACATAAAACAGAATGCTATAATACAATCAGAATCAATCATAAGAGAAGCGAAAAATAATTCCTCAAGAATAGTAAATGAAGCACTACTTAGAGCAGATAAAATTCAAATAAAAACAGATCAATTAGAATCAAATATGAAAATATATAAAAGAAAAATGAAACTTCTATTAGAACAACAACAAGCTGTTTACGAAGAAATAGAAGTTTTAGAATTATAAAACTATTAATCTACAAGTATTAATAGTTTTTTTGTCGAATAAAAAATATTGATATTTAATTTGAAATATGATATATTAAGAAGGAAAGCAAATGCGAAAGACGTAATTATTAGATGTTTTAAGAGAGTCAATGTCCGCTGAAAATTGATAACTATAATAATTAAGATCACTTTCAAGTGCAATTTATGGATAAAGTAAATTCGGTAACGCGTTATAGTAATAAGATATACATTTATGTATAAATTAAGGTGGTACCGCGAGACTTTTCGCCCTTATATAGGGGAGATTAGTCTTTTTTTTATTTAGAAAGAGGAGGATAAAATGTTAATAGATATAGTTTTATTAATAGTGGGGTTTATAGTGTTAATTAAGGGAGCAGATTTATTTGTAGATGGAGCAAAAGATTTGGCATTAAATTTTAATGTTTCTAAATTATTAGTTGGACTAACAATTGTATCATTTGGAACAAGTGCACCAGAATTTGCTGTAAGTATTCAGTCTTTAATAGCTGGAAGTGGAGAATTAGTATTAGGGAATGTAATAGGTAGTAATATTTCAAATATATTACTAATATTAGGAGTATCAGCCATAGTACATCCATTAGTAGTGAAAAATAATACAGTAAAAAAAGAGTTACCAATAACTTTACTAATAACTACATTATTCTTAGTATTAATAACTGACTCAGGCTTTGATCAAGGAATAGTAATTAATTCACTTACAAGAAGTGATGGTATAGTAATAGTATTATTCTTTAGTATATTCATTTATTATTTATTTTCAATTATGAGAAATAAAATTGACAAAGATAAACCTGATGAACCAGAAGAAAAAAGAATGAGTATAAAAAAATCAATAGCATTCTCCTTAGTAGGGATAACATCAATAATTATTGGTAGTAATTTTGCAGTATCATCTGCAACTGGAATAGCTGAATTCCTAGGAATAAGTGAAAGAATGATAGCATTAACTATTGTTGCTATAGGAACATCCCTTCCAGAACTTGTAACAAGTATTGTTGCAACTAAAAAAGGTGAATATGATATAGCGATAGGAAATGTTGTAGGAAGTAATATCTTTAATATAGGTATGGTAATAGGAATACCAGTAATAATATTTGGAGGAATATCAAATATAGCATTTAGCGCAGTTGATTTACTAGTATTATTTGGATCAGCATTATTATTATTCCTATTTGCAGCAAAAGATTATAGATTAACAAGAAAAGAAGGAACTATATTTGTAATATGTTTTATAGCATATTATATGTATATTATATTTGGAGGATAAAAGTATGAAATTTAATAAATTAGATAAAAAACCAATTAATGAAGTAGAAAAAGATATACTTAATAGTTGGGGTGGAGTAAATGAAGCTCTAAACAAACATTTAGAACAAGCAAAAGAAAAAGAAAACTGTGTATTTTATGATGGACCAGTTTTTGCAAATGGTTTTCCAGGATTACACCATATGGTTGCAAAAAATTTAAAAGATATTTTATGTAAATATAACGCTATGAACGGAAAAAGAGTAGTTAGAAAAATAGGTTGGGATACTCATGGTCTTCCAATAGAAAATCATGTAGAAAAAAAATTAGGATTTTCTACAAAAACAGAAATAGAAAACTTCGGAATAGATAAATTTAATGATGAATGTCGTAAAAGTATTTTATTGAATGAAGATGCATTTATTAATTTAACTAGTCAAATGGGACAATTTATTGATACCAAAAATCCATATGCAACTAATAATAATTCATATATCGAAACAGAGTGGTGGATCCTAAAGAAAATGTATGAAGAAGGATATTTCTATGAAGGAAATAAAGTAATGCCATACTGTCCAAGATGTGGAACAGGACTTGCTACTCATGAAGTAGCTCAAGGTTATGAAGATGTAACTGTAAATACTGTTTATGTAACATTTAAAAAGAAAGATGAAGATGTTTATTTCTTAGTATGGACAACAACCCCTTGGACACTTATTTCAAATGTAGCACTTTGTGTTAATCCTAATGAAGACTATCAATTAGTCGAATCTAAAGGAGTGAAATTTATTCTTGCCAAAGCTTTAGTAAATACAGTTTTAGGAGAAGAAGTTGAAGTATTAGAAACATACAAAGGAAAAGACTTAGAATATACAGAATATGAACAATTAATTCCAAGTTTAGAAGTAGATAAAAAAAGCTTTTATGTAACATGTGATACATATGTAACTATGGAAGATGGAACTGGTATAGTGCATATAGCACCAGCATTCGGTGTAGATGATGGGAATATTGCAGCAAAGTATGATTTAGGATACTTAAATCCAGTAGGAAAAGACGGATGTTATACAGAAGGATTATGGGAAGGACAACTTGTATTTGATGCGGATTTAGATGTAATCAAATATTTAAAAGCAAATGACAAATTATTTAAAAAACAAAAAGTAGTTCATAACTATCCACATTGTTGGAGATGTTCTTCACCACTACTTTATTATGCATTACCTGCATACTATGTAGCTGTATCAAAAATGAAAGATAAATTAGTGGAAGCAAATTCAAAAGTAAATTGGTATCCATCATATGTTGGAGAAAAGAGATTTGCCAACTGGTTAGAAAATGCTCGTGATTGGAATGTATCAAGAACAAGATATTGGGGAAGTCCAATTCCATATTTTAAATGTGAATGTGGACATACTCACATGGTAGGATCTATTGAAGAATTAAAAGAACTGTCAACAAAAAAATTAGATGATAATCTAGATTTACATAAACCGTATATTGATGAAGTTAAAATAAAATGTCAAAAATGTAGTAATGAAATGACAAGAATTCCAGATGTACTAGATTGTTGGTTTGATTCAGGTAGTATGCCATTCGCTCAATACCACTATCCATTTGAAAATAAAGAGTTATTTGAAGAACAATTTCCAGCAGATTTTATTTGTGAAGGAATAGATCAAACAAGAGGATGGTTCTATACATTACTTGTTATAAGTACCTTTGTAAAAGGATGTGCACCATTTAAAAATGTACTAGTAAATGACTTGTTACTAGATAATGAAGGTAAGAAAATGTCTAAATCACGTGGTAATATCGTAGAACCATTTGAAACTATCAAAGAATATGGAGCAGATACAACTAGATTTTATCTTCCATATGTATCGCCGGTGTGGACTCCACTAAAATTTGATTATGAAGGATTAAAAGAAGTGTATTCAAAATATATATCTACATTTAAAAATGCTTATTCATTTTTTGAAATGTATGCTAATGCAGATAATATTGATCCAAGAGAATATTCAATAAAAGTAGAAGATAGAGATTTAATAGATAAATGGCTAATATCTAAATTAAATAAATTAATAAAAGAAGTAAATAGTGCATTTAAAGAATATGACTTAAATAAAGTAACTAAGTTAGTAGTACCATTTTTAAATGATGATTTATCAAACTGGTATATTAGAAGTAACCGAAGAAGATTTTGGGACAGTGAATTAACTGAATCTAAAAAAGCAGTTTATTTAACTACATATGAAGTACTGGAAACACTAACAAGATTATGCGCACCATTTACTCCATATTTAACAGAAGAAATATATAGAAATTTAACACAAAAAGAGTCAGTGCATTTAGCAGATTATCCAAAAGCAGACGAATCTTTAATTAACGAAGAAGTAGAACAACAAATGGATTTAGTAAGAGATATTTGTTCACTAGGAAGATTTGCTAGAGAAGAGGTAAATATCAAAGTAAGACAACCTATAAAAAATATGGTTCTTCCTAAAAAAGACCAAGATATTATTGGAAATCTTACATCAGTAATTAAAGAAGAGTTAAATGTAAAAGAAATAGAATTTAAAGAAGATATGAGTGAATACCTTGATTATATAGTAAAACCAAACTTTAAAGTATTAGGGAAAACTCTAGGTCCAAAAATAAAACTTTTACAAGAAAAATTACAATCTTTAACTAATGAAGATATTAAATTAATTGAAAATTCTTCTCTAACAGTAAAACTAGAAGAATTAGATTTAGAATTAACTAAAGAAAATACACTGATTTCTCTTGTTCAAAAAGAAGGTTATGCATCAAGTTCAAATAATAATACATGTGTAGTTTTAAATACAGAATTAGATGAAGAATTAATACTAGAAGGATATGCAAGAGAAGTTGTAAGAACTATCCAAGCATTAAGAAAAGATAAAGATTTAGTAATAACTGATAATATAGAAGTAACATATAATGGAAATGAAATAGTAGACAAGACTATTAATAAATTTAATGATTATATTAAAACAGAAGTACTGGCAACATCTATTACTAAAGATGAAACTTTATTACTTGAACAAAAACTTAATGATATAGAGGTATCTATAACAATAAAATAATATAAAAAGAACTAAATAGTTCTTTTTCTTTACAAAAAAATAATCTTTGTTATAATATATAAAAAAAGGAAGTTATTATGGTAAAAAAACAGAATGATAATCAAATATCTACATACATTAATAGCCTAGAAAATAAAGTACTTACAAAAGAAGAAGAAATAGAATTATTTATAAAAATGAAAAATGGAGACAAAAAAGCAAAAGTCGACTTAATAAAATATAATCTTCGCTTAGTAATTGGATTTTTCAAAAGTAAACTAATAAGCTTAGATATGGACTTAATTCAAGAAGGAAATCTAGTATTAATAGAATTATTAGATAAGTTTGAATTATCAAATAATACGAAATTTTCAACTCTATATTACAAGGCGATGAATAATAGATTAATAGATATATTAAATGAGAGAAATAATCAAGGAATATATGTCCCAGTAAATATTATGAGAGCAAGCAACAAACATTATGAAACTTTATTAACTTTGTCAGATGAGAAGTTAGAAGAATACCTAAAAAAACATAAAATAACAAAAACTAAATATAACGATATAATGACATATAACTTGAAAAAATTTTCATTAGACAAAAAAGATGATGAAAATAAAGAATTTGAACTAGAAACAAAAGACCAAACAAACGATATAATTGATGAGTTGTTTTACTCTCGCATAAAAAAATTAATATATATAAGTAACTTATCACCAGAACAAATTGAAGTACTATTATATCGATATGGATTTAAACAAGAAAAACAATTAAACTATAAAGAAATAGCAGAAGAAATTGGTGTAAGTAGAGAAAGTATCAGAAATTATGAAAAAGCAGCATTAAATAAAATAAGAACTCAAAATTATAGTGAACTATATGCATATAATACTAATATTTCAAAAATAGCACAAAAAACATTTACACATAAATCTAGTAATGCTATAATACAATAAATTAATATTTGGAGGTTGCAGTATGAACAAAGTAGGAAAACAGGTAATAGATATTGAAAAAATTATTTGGGTTAATAAGTACAATGAGATAATGGCACTAGAACAATTAGGTTTTTCAGCGCCTGTAGCATTTAAAATAGCTGGTGAAGATTCAAATATGTATCAAACTACCAGCAAAAGTTTCAAAAAAAGTAATAAAAATAATTAATTAGGAGTGATTAAATGGCTAAGTTAGTCGCAATTATTACAGGTAGCAGTAGAGGAATAGGAAAATCTACTGCTATTGAGTTTGCAAAAGTAGGTGTAAATGTAGTAATAAATTATAAAAATTCATATGAAGAAGCAAAAGAACTAGAAGAGTATATAAAAAATGAATACGATGTAGACGTTTTACTTCAAAAAGCAGATATATCAAATGAACAAGATGTAATAGAAATGATAAATAATGTAATAGATTATTATGGGAAAATTGACATTTTAGTAAATAACGCCTCAATTGCAAATGATAGTTTGTTACTAGATAAAACAGCAAATGATTTTAAAAAAGTTTTAAACACAAATTTAGTAGGAACATTTTTAGTAAGTAAATATGTAGCAAAACATATGTTAGAAAATAAATCAGGAAAAATAATAAATATTTCTTCAACTAATGGAATAGATACACTGTATCCAGAAAGTTGTGATTATGATGCTTCCAAAGCAGGAGTGATTTCACTGACACATAACTTCGCAAAAGAATTAGCGCCTTATATTACAGTGAATTGTGTTGCCCCAGGTTGGGTAAAGACAGATATGAATAAAGAATTAACAATAGAACAAATTAAAGAAGAAGAAAAAAATATTTTATTAAATAGATTTGCAACTCCAAAAGAAATTGCAAAAGTTATAGTATTTTTAGCAAGTTCAAAAGCAAGTTATATAAATAATACAGTAATAAAAGTAGATGGAGGTAATCCAAATGGATAAAAAAAT
>CAYJDP010000012.1:0-2822 GCA_964368975.1 uncultured Muribaculaceae bacterium | reverse complement strand
AATATAGTAAATAAAGCAGAAGAAGATTGTCAAACAATATTTAAAGATATAGATAAAAATTGTGATTATAATAGCGCTCTTGTATTAGAAAGTTTTAAAAAAAATAAAATTTCAGAATCACATTTTAATGTAACAACAGGTTATGGGTATAATGATATTGGAAGAGATGCAATAGAATCAATATTTTGTAATATTTTTAAAACTGAATCAGCACTAGTAAGAAGTCAATTTATTTCAGGTTCACACGCCTTAACAGTAGCATTATTTGGAATATTAAGACCTAATGATTTACTATTAAGTATCACAGGAAAACCATATGATACATTAGATGAAGTTATTGGAATAAGAGAAAATAATTCCTCACTTAAATCATTTGGAGTAAACTATGCCCAAATAGAATTAATCAATGATGACTTCGATTATGATAATATAGAAGCATATTTAAAAAATAATGAAGTTAAAATGATAGAAATACAACGTAGTAAAGGGTATTCAACTAGAAAAAGTCTATCTATTGAAAAATGTAAAAAAGTAATTAAACTAATTAAAGAAATAAATGAAAATATAATAATTATGGTAGATAATTGCTATTGTGAGTTTGTAGAAAAATTTTCACCAACAGAAGTTGGAGCTGATTTAGCAGTAGGCTCACTTATAAAAAACTTAGGTGGAGGAATTGCTCCAAATGGTGCATATATTGTAGGAAAACAAAATTTAGTAGAATTATGTGCAGAAAGATTAACAGTACCAGGGTGTGGTAGTGAAGTAGGGCCATCACTTGGAATAAATAAACAAATTTTACAAGGGTTATTTATGGCACCATCAGTAGTTTCATCAGCTCTAAAAACAGCAGTTTTAACAGCTAAAGTATTAGAAAATCTAGGATACCAAGTAGAACCTAAATATAATGATTTAAGAATTGATATTGTTCAAAATATAATTTTTAATGATCCAGAAAAACTAATAAAATTCACTAGAGGAATTCAGCATTCTTCACCAATTGATTCTCATGCCGTAGTAGAAGCTTGGGATATGCCAGGATATGAAGATAAAGTAGTAATGGCAAGCGGATCATTTGTTAGTGGTTCATCTATTGAATTATCATGCGATGGTCCAATAAGAGCTCCATATATTGCATATATGCAAGGCTCACTTACATATTCTTATGGTAAATTAGGACTAATAAATGCATTAGAATACTTATTAAATAAAGAGCAATAGGCTCTTTTTTTGTTTTAATAAAAAAATACTCATATAATATATAGAGGTGTTATATGAAAAAATATAAAATATGCATTTATGCAATTTGTAAAAATGAAGAAAAATTTATTGATAGATTTTATCAAAGTGTAAAAGATGCAGATCAAATTGTCGTACTTGATACAGGCTCAACAGATAACAGTGTTGCAAAAATGAAAGAGTTAGGAATAACTGTTTATCAAAAAGAAATAAAACCATGGAGATTTGATGATGCTAGAAATGAAGCATTAAAGCTAATAGACGAAGATGTTGATATATGTATTTCTCTAGATTTAGACGAGGTGATTTTACCAGGATGGAGAGAACAACTAGAACAAATTTGGGAAGAAAATACAACAAGATTAAAATATGTTTATAACTGGCAAATAAATAAAAGAGGAGAAGCAATAATTAGTTTTTATAGTGAAAAAATCCATTCTAGAAAAAACTATAAATGGATTAATGCTGTACACGAAGTTCTTAAGTATCAAGAAGATAAAGAAAAAATAAAAATAACAGATAATATTACTATTAATCACTATCCAGATAGTAAAAAATCAAGAAGTTCCTATTTACCATTATTGGAAATAGCCGTAGAAGAAGATCCGGAAAATGATAGAAATACACATTACCTAGGAAGAGAGTATATGTACTATAACAAACATAATGAAGCAATAGATACATTAATAAAACATTTAAAATTAAAAAGTGCAACTTGGATAGATGAAAGAGCTGCATCAATGAGATTTATAGCAAGATCATATAAAAGACTAAATAGAATTGAAGAAGCAAAAATGTGGTTTGATAAAGCAATAAAAGAAGCTCCTCATTTAAGGGATGCTTTAATAGAAAAAGCACTACTAGAATATGAAGAAGAAAATTGGAAAGAAGTAATAAAAAATTGTGAAAATGCATTAAAAATAAAATCCCATCAAAGAACATACATAAACGAACCATTTAGTTGGAATGAAACCCCGTATGATTTACTATCAATCGCTTATTATTATACAACTGAATACAATAAAGCATTAGAAAATGTAGATAAAGCATTAAAGATAAATGACAAAGATGAAAGAATTATAAATAATAAAAAGTTAATTGAAGAAAAAATCATATTATAATAGTTTAGTCATAATTTTATTTTGTTCATAAAATAAAAAGAAAGGAGGTAAAAAATGAATTTAAATTGTAATAACAAACCAATAGATCCAAAAAAAGTCCAATTTTATTATATATTAGGAGCTACTGGTCCCACTGGAGCAACAGGAGCAACCGGAGCAACTGGTCCCACTGGAGCTACTGGAGCAACCGGAGCCACTGGAGCAACCGGAGAAGCAGGGCCTGCAACTGTAGATGCAGGAACAACAACAACAATAGATCCTATATTAAATGCTAATGTAGTAAATAGTGGAACTCAACAAAATGCTGTTTTCGATTTCTTTATTCCACAAGGAGCAACTGGAGCAACTGGAGAAGCCGGAGCAACCGGAGCAACCGGAGCAACGGGAGCAACTGGAGCAACTGGAGCAACAGGAGCCAATGGAGCCACTCGAGCAACGGGAGCGACTGGGGCGGGGGGCGGG
>CAYJDP010000011.1:17778-20875 GCA_964368975.1 uncultured Muribaculaceae bacterium | reverse complement strand
ATTGTATTTCTTTATTTTATTATTTAGTTAGTATAGTTATAGTTTTAAATTTAGTGATTAGTTATTTTTTATTATTTGTTTTATCTGGTTTATTTGATTTAGTAATTGGTGTTTTTTTAGTAGATGATATAACTAATTTAGAGATTAGGTATTATTTAATAGTAGGTTTTATTAGTTTTGGGAGGATTTCTATACATGCTCAAGTAAAAAGTATTTTAAATAAAAAGATAAACTACTATTATTTCTTGTTTGGAAGAATTATTAGTACTTGTTTATCTTTGATTATTTTTAAATTATTAATATGGTGATACTATATTTATATTATAGTGATCTTCTATGTCTGGATGATTTAGTTTTATTTTTAATTTAAATATATTGTTATCTGTTGTTATATCAATATATTCAAATGATAATGCTTTAATTAATTCTTTTGAACCATCATTTTTTGTTATTTCAGAAGAACCAATATCAGGTAATTCATATAATTCAAATTCTTTACTTTGATCACTTTTATATTTGATTTCATGGATATTTTTATTATCTGTTCTTATTTCCATAGTACCTATGCTACCATCATTAAAAATAAAATTTATTGAATGGATTAGATTAGTTGAATTACTTGTTACTTGGACATTAGTTAATCCTTTTTCTATTAAATCGGATTGAATTTCTCTAGTTACTATATTTTTATAATTAGTTATTTGGAGTTTATTACTTTCTATTGTCATTTTTTCTGAAAAAGATACGGCAGTTTGAAAAATAGATGTTGCAAGTATAAGGGTTATACTAAAAGTAATTATTAATTCTATAGTAGTTACTCCTTTATTATTTAATTTTTTCATATACTCAACTCCATTGTTCCATATTTATTATATGTTTTTATTACTGGTGTATTTTGGGTATTGTCAGTATAAGTGGATTCTAATTCAATAAATAATCTATATCTTATAGTTTGTGAATCTGAGTTATTTATATAATCAGGTGATTGTTTAATATAATCATACATACCAGTAGACATATATATTAGATTTGGGTTATTATTTTCTGGTGATGCAGTATTAGTAACTATTTGTAAATTATAATTTGTTAGTCTACCTTCATCTGCTGTATCTTCTCTTCTTGTATATTCTTTGAATGTTTTTAGAGAATATTTTGTTATATATACATTTTTTATTTCAAGTGATTGAAATAAAATGTTACATTCATTTTGAATTTCTGTATCCATTAAATCTGTACATTTAAACTGATATACTATCTCATCAGCTTTATCTACTCCCTCTAGAGCGGCTTCTTTAGTTTTTGTCTCCCATGATGAGTTTATATATCTTTTTATCCAATATCCAGTATATTTAGTATCTATATCATCATAGTATTCTTTTTTTTCATAAGCTTGGAATGCTAAATTTGTATTTGCAAAGATTATTGCGAATATTGCTAGTATAAATACAGATACTACAATTAATTCTATTGTTATAAACCCTTTATTATTTTTTGACATATTTTTACCCTCTTCTTTATTGCTATTTTAATAATTCTATTATATAATATATTTAGATAAAATACCATACTAAAATATTTGTTGGTATATAAGGGAATAAGAATAAAAAGATTATAAAGGGGACGTTATTATGGTAACATTTGACTTTAATAAAACGCCGATTACTCAAATTGCAGATTATGTTATTTTATATGCGTCTAAAGCAAGAGCATCTGATATACATTTTGATCCAAGAGAAAATGGTTTAATGATAAGAATTCGTGTTGATGGAGAATTACAAGATTTTTCATTTATACCTAAGGTATATCAAAAGAATTTGATTACTCGTTTAAAATTATTAGCAAATATGAATATTACTGAGTCTCGCCTTCCTCAAGATGGTGCTATTAAGGGTAATTTTTCAGGAGAATATTTGGATATGCGTGTTTCTTCTTTACCTACTAAAGAAGGAGAAAAAGTAGTTATTCGTATACTTGATTATTCTAGAAGTTTGAATGGATTAGATTATTTAGGGTTTAATTCTACTAATTTAGAGAAAATTAAAAAGATGATTGGTGTTCCTAATGGTATTATTTTAATAACTGGTGCTACTGGTAGTGGGAAATCTACAACGGTATATTCTATGTTACAAGCATTAAATAAAGAAGAAATAAATGTTATTACGGTTGAAGATCCAGTTGAAATGAATATTGAAGGACTTAATCAGGTTCAAGTTAATTCAGAAATTGGTATGACTTTTGCTGCTGCTCTTCGTTCAATATTAAGACAAGATCCTAATGTTATACTTATTGGGGAAATAAGAGATTCTGAGACTGCTAGAATTGCTGTTAGAGCTTCTATTACTGGACATTTAGTTTTATCTACACTACATACTAATGATGCTTTATCTACAATTGAAAGACTTTTAGATATGGATGTTGAAAGATATTTATTATCTTCTGCGGTAACAGGTATTGTTTCTCAAAGACTTGCAAAACAAATATGTCCTAAATGTAGAGTTACTAGGGAAACTACTCCTTATGAAAAAGCTGTTTATAAAAAATTCTATAATATGGATGTTGCTACTATATATGATAGAAATCCTCAAGGATGTGAAAATTGTAGAAGTGGTTTTAAAGGTAGAATTGCTATTCATGAAGTATTAGTATTTGATGATAAGTTGAGAGATGCTTTGAACAATGATAAATTGGAAAAAGAAGAATTAAGAAATAGAGTTTACTCTGGTAATGTTATTACTTTATTACAAGATGGTTTAGGTAAAATATTACAAGGATTAACTAGTTTTGAAGAAATTTATCGTGTTGTTGAAATTAATGAAAATGAATTAGTTGAAAAAAATGAAGCAAATTAATGCTTCATTTATTTTTTTTCTAATTCAAGAGTATATTTTAATACTTCTTCATTTATTTCTTCAATTGTTTTTATTTGTTTATCTTTAACACAACTTATTTTATCCCAATTATATAATTCACTTAACTCTATAAAAGCTTCTTCTGCTGTTCTTAAATGATTTTCATCTTTTTCGTGTTCATCTAAAGATGTTCTATTTGTTTTAAGTTGTTTTGCATATTCAAGTGGCATATGCAAAAAAATTGTTTT
>CAYJDP010000011.1:5575-17768 GCA_964368975.1 uncultured Muribaculaceae bacterium | reverse complement strand
TTTTATCTGGTTTTGGTAATTGTAATAACCAATATTCTAATTTATCAATCCATTGATACATATTAAAGCGGTCCTCTTTGTTTGTTAGTTTTCCACCTTGATGTGCCATATTTGAACTTACATATCTATCAAGGATAATATAACAATCTTCATCTGCTTTTTCTAATATTTTGTCAACATTATATTTTCTATCAGCAGCATAATAAAGGGAAGCAATTTTTGGATCTACATTTATAGCTCCTTCGGTAAAATAGCATTCCGATATTTCCTCTTTTCCTAAATAAGGTCCTCCTACTATTTTGCCTGTTGGTGAAGAGTACATAGGAAAATCTACTCGTATACAATTTTTTCCTAATTCTAATAATTTTTTTTGTAATAATTTAGATTGAGTTTCTTTTCCAGAACAATCTGTTCCTTCTATTACTATGATTTTACTTTTCATATTATCATCTCCTATTACTTATATCATATCAAATTTTTTGAAATTCTACAATATTTATACTTTTACTTTTTTTTATAATACTTTTTCAAAGGAATTCTTTGTGGGATTTTTTTGAATGAAATGTTGTCAGGTAGTGGTTCAAATATATTAATTTCTTCTGAGGGTTTTAAATTTATTTCACTAATTACTACTGGGATATCTCCTTTTAATGGATGTCTAAATATCCCTATTGCATTGATTATAATTCTAAATGGATATAATTCTATTGTTGCTGTAAGGCTTGTTGTTGAATGTCCAATTAACGATTGTTGTGGTCCTTGTTTTTTATGACTAATAAATATTTTGAACTCATATTCATTCTCATTTATAGCTTTTATTTCAGTAATTTTAGTTTGTTTTTCATTTCCTTTAAATAAATGAGGTTCTGTTATTCTTTTAATATTTTTTAGACGTTGTTCATTTTTTGTATTCATAAATTATCCTCTTTTACTATTCACTTATATTATTATCGTTATCGAAATTTGTTATTAAAAATTTTCTACTAGCTAAATAATCACACATATGTACAAAATTTTGATATTTTGTTTTTGGTTTTTCTAATACTTCATTACCTTGATAATCAGTATTCCATGGTCCCATATGTGTTTTGATTGCATCAGTTACAAAAGTTATTTGTTCATTTGATAACTGTAATTTATTTTGGTTATCTATTATATATTTTGCTATTAATAATGGATGTTCTACTTGAGTATATTTATTTTTTGTTAATCCACTTTTTAATCCATCATGTAATATTAATCCCATAATCATTAAATCTTTTTCATCAGTAGTATATTTATCTCCTATACTAGGATTATCTAGTAATTCTTTAGCGATTCTTACAGCCATTTTAGTATGTCTTACTAATCCGCCATCACCTAATGTATATGCTGGATGATATTTTCCTGTTGATGAAGCTGGTACTTCATAAAAATAATCTGGTAATAAGTTTAGCATTGTTTCTGTTGATTTTTTTATATCAAGATTTTTTATGTAATTTAATTCTATATTAAATGTATTACTTTTCATTTACTTCCCTACTTTCTAAAAACATATTTATTATTTCGTTGCTTACATATAAATATTTATTATTTATATAGATATTGTTATTATTTTCTAGTATATATTCTTTTTCTATTAAATGTTTATAATTAAATAATTTATTGATAGATGTTTCATACTTATTAAAAAAAATGTTTTTTGAAATACCTTCAATTTTTCTTAAATTAGTAATTATTTCATATTCTATTTTATCTTCATCTGTAAGTGTTTCTATATCTTTGTCTATTTTATTATTTAAGTATTTATTAATTGATTTTGTATTTGTGTATCTTATATTATCGATATACCCACTTGCTCCAAGTCCAAATCCGTAATATTGTTCATTATTCCAATAAGCAATATTATGATTTGATTCAAAATTTGTTTTTGAAAAGTTACTTATTTCATAGTGAGTGTAATTATAATTTTTTAGTGTTTTACAAATAGTATTATATAATTTATGATCTAAATCTTCATCTAGTGGTTTAATTTTATTTATATGTAGTTTAGTGTGAGGTTCAAGTATTAATGAATATATTGATATGTGTGGTACATCTAAACTTATAATAAAATTTAAATCTTTTGTTAGTTTATTAATTGTGTCATTTGGTGTTGCAAAAATTAAATCACAATTTATATTAGTTATTCCAATTTTTTTGGAATAACTTATTAAATTTAATAAATTGTTTTTTGATAAAGTTCTTTCCATTAATTTTAATTTATCTTCATCTATTGATTGGACTCCTATGCTAATTCTATTTACTTTATTTTGTTTGAATAAATCTAGTTTTTCCTTAGTTAAGGAATCTTCATTGCATTCTATAGTAAATTCTAAGTTATTTGCACATTTAATATTATTTGTAATAGAAAACAATTTTTTTAATTGTTTTGTAGATAAAGATGATGGTGTTCCGCCTCCTATATAAATTGTAGAAATTGGTTCACCTTTATAATTGTCTTTTATTTCTTGATCAAGTATATTTAGGTATTTATCTACTTGATTATTATTATAATATATTTTTGGGAAATCACAATAGGAACAAATGTTATTACAAAATGGTATATGTATATATATATGTTTTATCATTTATTATCAGTTGTAAGAATAGATAAAAATGCTTCTTGTGGTACTTCTACACTTCCTATTTGTTTCATTCTTTTCTTTCCTTCTTTTTGTTTTTCTAAAAGTTTTTTCTTACGTGAAATATCTCCTCCATAACATTTTGCAAGGACATTTTTTCTCATTGCTTTAATGTCTGTTCTTGAGATTACGTGGGAACCAATAGCTGCTTGGATTGGTACTTCAAACATTTGTCTAGGAATTATTTCTTTTAATTTTTCTACTACTAACTTACCTCTATTATAAGCAAAATCTTTATGAACTATTACAGAGAGAGCATCTACGACTTCTCCATTTAATAAAATATCCATTTTTACTAAATTACTTTCTTTGTATCCAGATAATTCATAATCAAATGAGGCATATCCTTTAGTATATGATTTTAGTTTGTCGAAAAAATCATATACTATCTCTGATAAAGGAATTTCATAATTTATTGTTACTCTTTCTTGATCGATGTAATCCATATTTATAAATATTCCTCTTTTATTTTGACATAATTCCATTATTGGACCAATGTATTCGCTTGGAGTAAATATATTTGCTTTTACGTAAGGTTCTTTTGTTGATTTAGATGCTTCTTTTTTTGGCATTTTTACGGGAGAATCTACTTCAATTACTTCATCGTTATTTAGTGTTACTTCATAAATTACTGATGGGGATGTTGCGATTAAATCTATTTTGAATTCTCTTTCAATTCTTTCTTGAATTATTTCCATATGAAGTAAACCTAAGAATCCACATCTAAAACCAAAGCCTAGAGCTTTTGATGTTTCTGGTTCGAAAGTAAGAGATGAGTCATTTAATTTTAATTTTTCTAATGCTTCTCTTAAATCTTCAAATTTATTAGCTTCTATAGGGTAAATTCCTGAATACACCATTGGTTTCATTGGTTTATATCCTGGTAATGGGGTTGTTGCAGGATTATTTGATATTGTTATTGTATCACCTACTTCTACATCGTCTATACTTTTAATTGAGGCGAATACATAACCTACTTCACCAGTAGATAATTTTTTTACCGATACTTCTTTTGGTGTATGTACAGATAGTCCTACTACTAGATATTCGGCATTTGATTGCATCATTTTAATTGTATCACCTACTTTTAATTCACCATCTATTATTCTTGTACTGATAATTACTCCTCTGTATGAATCAAAGATACTGTCAAATATTAATCCACGTAATTTTGTTTCATTGCTTTGTTTTGGTGAAGGAATTTTTTCTACTACTTTTTCAAGTAATTTGTCTATCCCTATTCCTGTTTTAGCGCTAGTTAGTACTATATCTTCTTTGTTAAAACCGAGCATTTCTAATTCGTTAGTTACTTTTTCTACATCGGCACTTGGTAAATCTATTTTATTTATTACTGGAATTATTTCTAGGTTATTATCTAATGCTAAATAAAGATTTGCTAGAGTTTGTGCTTCTATACCTTGTGCAGCATCAACTACTAAAAGTGCGCCTTCACAAGCTGCTAAACTACGAGACACTTCATAAGAGAAATCTACATGACCTGGTGTATCTATTAAATGAAATAAGTATTCTTCATTATTTTGACTATATTTTAATTGCACAGCATTTAACTTTATAGTTATACCACGTTCTCTTTCGATATCCATTGAATCAAGCATTTGACTTTTTAATTCTCTTTTATCAATAGCTTTAGTTGATTCAAGTATTCTATCTGCTAATGTTGATTTTCCGTGATCTATATGTGCAATTATACAAAAATTTCTTATGTTTTCTACTTTCATGTTTTCTTCCTCCAATACTTAGTATATTATATCAAAAAAAATAAGTAATTGCTATTACTTATTTTTATTTTGCATTGGTTAAAATATTAATTATATCTTGTTTGTTTAAAGGTTTTACTGACCCGATCAATTTTTTGCCGAAATGTGATCCTTTTTCGGCCATTTCTTCTATTTCTTCTTTTGTTGGATTTATACCTAAGTCAGTTAATGAAATAGGCATATTTATCGTTTGGTAGAAATCTTCCATTGCTTCTATCCCATTGTTTATAGTTTCTTCTTGAGTTGTGTATGCTATATTAAATACATTTGTTGCAAACATTATGAATCTTTCTGGAATAATATTAGATACATATCTTGCCCAACTTCCCCATACTGCAGCAAGTCCTGCTCCGTGAGTAACATCATACATTCCTCCAAGTTCATGTTCAATGTCATGAGTCGACCAATCTCCACCATTGGTTCCGCAACCAGTTAAGCTATTATGAGATAAGCTGCCGGCCCACATAATATTATTTCTAGCATTTATGTTTTGTGGATCTTTATGTAAAATTTTAGCATTTATTATTACCGATTGCATTATAGCTTCAGAAATTTTATCTGTAATATTTAAATTTGTACTATTATTAAAATATCTTTCCATTGTATGCATTAATATATCTACACAACCACTTGCTGTTTGGTAACTTGGTAGTGTTAATGTTAATTTTGGATTCATTATAGCAAATTTACAAATACACTCTTTATTACCTGTATATCTTTTTAATTTACCTTCATCTTTAGTGATTACGCAAGAATCACTCATTTCACTACCAGCTGCTGGTATAGTTAATACTGTTGCTACTGGATATGATTTTGTGGGAATAGCTTTTCCTTCGAAAAAATCCCATACATCATTATTATGAGCTAATCCTATTGCTATAGCTTTGGCTGAGTCTATCGTACTACCTCCTCCAACAGCTAGTATAAAATCAATATTTTCTTTTTTACAAAGTTCTATTCCTTCATATACTTTTGATAGTAATGGATTTGGTATTACTCCTCCTAGTAATACATATTCTATGTTTTCTTTTTTTATTGAATCAATCACTCTATCTAGTAGACCAGATGATTTAGCACTATTAGATCCATAATGTATTAATACTCTTTTTGCATTATATTCTTTTAGTAATTTTCCTGTTTGTAACTCTGCATCATTTGCAAATACTACTTTTGTAGGTGTGTAATATGTAAAATCATTCATTTTTTCATTTCCTTTCAATGTTCTTAAGAACATTTATAATTATAGTTTATTTTTTTATTTTAGTAAACAAAAAAAGAGTTTTTTACTCTTTTATTATTTTATTAATTGTGAGGCTTTTTCTTGTTGATCTGTTGAAATACTTAATGTTCCTCTTTCTGTTTCTGTATTAGAAATTTCCTCTTTATTTGTTATTTGGGTAATATTGTTATTTTCAACAGCTTCTATTATTCCTTCATCTGTTTTAACCTCGTATACTACTTCTTTTTTTACGAAATCACCATCATCATAATACATTAATTTGTTTTCAATTATATTATTTCCTTCTAATGATACTTTAGAAAATGTAACTAAGTAATTTGCGTCAGTTAGATTATATTCAGCTGGTTTTTCTTCATTGCAATATATTACATTATAATTACAATTTTCTACTGAGTTGTTATGTATTTCAGTTATTAAAGTTGCTTTATCAAAATTTTCTGGTATTTCGTATTCTGTTGAAATGGTTTTAATTTGATTGTCTTCTGTTTCTAATATTTCTCCGGTTGTAATTGAGGTTAATTCCATTCCTTCATCTAAAATATTTTCTAATGCCGAATGATCATTTATTACAGCTTGAATCATTTGTGAATTACTTCTTACTGAATTTTCCTCTGTAATATTATTTTCGCTATTATAATCATTGCTTTCTATTGATATAACTGTTGTTTCAGGTTGTTTTTTTATTAAGCTACACCCTGATGCATATATTCCTATAACTGGTACTATACTTAATGCAACAATTTTTTTATAAATATTTTTATTCATTATTTTCTCCTATCTTTTGAAATGTTTTTGCTTTTTCTGATAAGCTATTATATATTTCTCTATAAATTGGATAATTTTCATTATTTATCGATATTTTAGTATACGTTACAGAAGAATTTTCTCTTTTTGTTCCAACAAAACTCAATTTAGTAAATTCTCCTATATTTTGTAATGTAGTTCTATTATAACTTCTTTTTGTTTCATCTGTAAATACTGTTACATCTTCTGTATCAGGAGTTGATGATTTACTAAGATAAATGCTAGTAGAATAGAAATCTGTATTATCTATATTAGTAGGTGTTCCTATTAATATATTTTTATTAGGTGTTAAACTCATAAATAATTTATCTTTATTTTGTTTAATTATAATTGTGTCTTCTTTATTTTTTAATTCTATTACTTCTACTTTTTGATCTATATAGTTTCTTATGCCTAAGCCTTTATTTAAAGCTTCTTCATTTGATAATAATATTATGTTTTCGAATGTTTCTATATTGGAGTTAGATAAACTTTCAGAAAAATTTAATTTTACAATTTCTAAATTTGTTCTTAACTGAATAATATCATTATTATTAAGAAGACCATCACAATTTAATTTAAATCCTTGTTTACCTTCAAATTCTATTATTTTAATTAAATTATTATATTTTGAAAAAGTTTCTTCTAAAGATTTTTCAGGTTGTCTTATTTCAAGTTCATATCCTTGTTTTTCTAATATTTTATATACTGTATATATATACATATTTATTTGATCTTTATATATTTCAGTAGTTAAATCATGTTGATTTAATTCGATTAAAGCATTAATTATGAACTCTTCTAACTTAATTATTTTTTTCACATTTATTCCCCCTCAAATGTGTTGTATATTATAACATATTTATATAAAAAAGTAAAGAGTTTTACTCTTTACTGGTTATTCATTTGATTTTATTGTATTAAATAGTTTTTGCCATAATTTCCCGGATGAGTAGTTTAGAACTCCCATTTTATATACTTTTACGCCTTTTGTTAGGACGATGATATTAAATAGTACTAGTATTATAATTGAGATTATAACATCCATTACTGTTGTTTGTCCTAGTAGTAATAATGCTGGTGAAAGCATTGCTGATATAAATGGTACATATGATAAAATTCTTATTAATAATGATCCATCAAATAATCCAGCCATTATTGACAAATAGTATCCTATTAATAATATTATCATAATTGGCATTTGAATTTGTTGATAATCTTCTTGGTTTACTGTTACTGATGCTAAAATACCAGCAACAAGGGAAAATGCAATAAATGACAATATAAATAAAATAATTGTAAGTGGTACAATATAATATAAAATTTCTAGTACTCCACTTCCTTTTAATGTTATAAATACTTCTCCAAATAAAGATGTAGCTGTTGCTAAAATTTGAGAATCATCTATTTGTGTTCTGATGAAATATGCAATAGCAACATAGGATACCAATAAGATTCCTTGCAGGATTATAAATGCATTAGCAGCTATTATTTTAGCGAAGAAATGTGATTTTGCTGATACATTTGTTAATACTATTTCCATACTTCTAGTAGATTTTTCTTCATTTATTTCTGCTCCTAAAATTTGAACTAAATAAATAGTTAACATAAAAAATGGTAATATTAACACCGGGAAAATACTTCCCATAACAGTTTCCATTTGTTCAGAAACTGATGCATCATCTGATAATATTTCTTTTTCTATTGATATAGGTGTACTTATATCATTTATAATGTTTATATCTACATTACTTTTTTCTATAACATAATTGCTCTTTGTTTGATTAAGAGACTGTACAATTAATTGATAATCAATTGTATTTATTTCTTCTTCAGACAGAATTTTTGCAATTAGTTGTTCTTCTTGTAATTCTAGAATAATACCTACCTTATCATTTTCAATTACTTCTTTAGAAAGAATTTCTTCAGTGATGTTTTTTTGAGTTATTTCAACTTTATCGCGATCAATAAATTCATAATTTGTAATAATATTAGTATTAAGTTCATCAAATGTTTCATTGGTTTTATCTAATACTATAATTTCTAATTTTTCTTCAAAATCTCCACCTAAACTATTAATAATTATATCTAGGTTAAATACTACTGATATTAATAATAACAAGAAAATTTTTAAACTTTTAGTATTAACTTTTCTTTTGAAGCTAGTTTTAATTAAATAGATAAATTTATTTTTCATTTAACTCACCTACTTTCTGAATGAATATCTCACTTATAGTTGGTTCTAATAAATCATAAGTAGTTATATCTGATTTTTTCACTTCATTAAATACTAATTTAGAGATATCAGAGTTTTCTAATTTGATGATATAAGAGTTAGCGTTAGTTATTACTTCGGTTACTCCTTTTATTTTCTTTATTTTTTCTATATTAATGTTTTCTCCTTTTAGTAGAATGTTTTTATGTCCAAAACTTTTTTTAATATCTTTAACATAACCATCTAATATAGTATCTCCTTTTACTAATATTACTAATTTTTCACAAAATTCTTCAATATATTCCATTTGATGAGATGAAAATATTATTGAGCAACCTTTTTCTTTTAAAGTATATATTGCGTCTTTCATTAATTTTACATTTATAGGATCTAATCCTGTAAATGGTTCATCTAATATTAATAATTTCGGTTCATTTATTATGGCTGATATGAATTGAATTTTTTGTTGATTACCTTTACTTAATTCTTTTATTTTTCTATCCATATAATTTGGTATATCAAATTTTTCTAACCAATATTTTGATTTTTCTATTATATCTTTATCTTTCATTCTTTTTAAATTCCCGTAAAATAGCAGTTGTTCTTTTACAGTTAATTTAGTTAAAAGACTTCTTTCTTCAGTTACAAATCCTATTTTATCTGTTGTATTGAAATCTATTTTTTCTCCATCTAATAATACTTCACCTTCATTAGCGTTTATTAATTGAAGAATTATTCTAAAAGTTGTGGTTTTTCCTGCTCCATTTTCACCAAGTAGTCCAAATATTTCGCCATCATTTACTTTTATATTTAGATTATTTAGTGCTCTGTAATTTCCGTAATATTTTGTTGTATTTTTTATTTCTAACATAAAATTCCTCCTAGTATTTTTATTTTATCATAAAAAAAAGTAAATAACTACTATTATTCACTATAAACTGCATCTTTTAAACGATATTGATATACTTGATATTCTTTATTTTCACTGTATATTTCAAATTCTCCAACAATTGAAATTTTTGTATTTTCTTCTGGATATGTAAATCCTTCTTTTAAGAGTATTTCTAATCCTTGTTGGCAACATGCTGTTGCATCTTCAATAATAACGTGATGAAATAAGTTATAATCATCTTCATATTTGCTATAGGCTCCATTTATTTTTATTATTTTACCTTCATAGTCTTTTGGGTTTGATATCATATTATATACCTCTGCATAAATCATTGTTGCAGATAATTTTGTTAAATCAATGTCAATATCTTTATCATCAATAATTTGATTTTGAGATTTTTGAAAATCTGATACTTCTACTTTAGCTACCTCTTCTTCAGGGTTAGGTACACTACAAGCTGTTGTTAGCATTAATATACAAGATATAAACACTATTTTTTTTAATTTCATTATTAACTCCTTTTTATTTTCGAAAATAAGAATAATAATAGAAAAATTGTTATGTCTACTATTACTATAGTTGAACCTACTGGTGTTCCATATAATATTGCTATTAATATACCTAGTAATGTTCCTATTACTCCTATTATAGCAGATGAAATTATTACACTTTTAAATGACTTAAATATTAACATCGATGAGATTGATGGGAATATTATTAATGCTGATATTAAAAGTGATCCTACTAAATTCATTGCTAATACTATTATTATAGCAGTCATTATAGCAATTGTTAAGTTATAAATGTTATTTTTTGTTCCAACTGCTCTAGCAAAGTCTTCATCGAAGGTTACTGCAAATATTTTGTTATATAAAATAATGAATGTAATTAAAGCTAATGTTGATAATATTATACATATTAATACTTCTGATTGAGTAAGTGTTAATATTGCAGTTGATCCAAATAAGGTTACACAAACATCTCCTGCTAAATTCGTTGATACAGGAAAAATATTTAATAGAAAATATCCTATAGCAATTGATCCTGTTGAAATCATTGCTATTGTAGCATCACTATTTATTTTTGAATTTTGTCCTGTTTTTAATATAAGTACTGCAGCTATTGCTGTTATTAATATAGTTAATGGCATTTCATTTGTAAAATTTAAGATTGTTGCTATAGCAAGGGCCCCAAATGCAACGTGAGATAGTCCATCTCCTATATACGAGTATCTTTTCAATACTAGAACGACTCCTAAAAGAGATGCTACTAAAGCTATTAATACTCCTACTATTATAGCATTTTGTACAAAAGGATACTGTAAGTAATCAATTAGTTTATCTATCATAATTAATCAGTCTCCTTTGTTAATTTATATGCTTTATATTTATTACTTTGTAAATATTTTTCTTTTGTTCCATAAAATGAATTTCCCCCTACATGTAAAATATGTGTAGCATATTTTAGAGCTTCTTCTATATCGTGAGAAATCATAATAATTGATATTTTATCTTTATTTAAATTATTTATTACTTTATATAATTTTTCACTTGCTTTAGGGTCAAGTGATGCAGTTGGTTCATCTAATAATAGTAAATCATCTACTGCACAAAGAGAACGCGCTAATAGAACTCTTTGTTGTTGTCCACCAGATAATTCATTATAGTATTTTTCAGATAGTGTTTCAATACCTAACTTTTTTATGTTTTCTAAGGCTAATTTTTTATCTGCTTTATTATAAAATAATTTAAATTTGTTTTTTGATTGACATCCAGATAATACTATTTCTTTAACTGATGCTGGAAAATTCTTTTGATATGCTTTTTGTTGTGGAAGATATCCTATAGTACATGTATGATTTAAATAATCAATTTTGCCAGATATTTTCTTTTGTAATTTGGCAATGGTTTTCATTAAAGTTGTTTTACCAGTGCCGTTTTCTCCTACAATTACTAGAAAGTCACCTGAATTGATTGAAAAGTTAAGATCTTTTAATACTATTTTATTTTCATAACCTACTGATAAATTTTTACATTCTAATCTTTTCATTTATTCTCCTAGTGCTTTTTCAATAACTTTTAGATTTTCTTCCATAATAGTTAAATAGCTACTATTTTCGATTTCTTCACTTGTAATTGATTGCATTGAATTTAGTGATAGTATTTCTACATTATTTTTATTTGCAGTAGAAATTATTGTTTCTGGGATTTCGTGTGTTCTTCCATCTATTACTAATAATGTATTAATATTTTCTGTGTTTACTTTGTCTGATAAATATTTAATTGTTTCAAAACTTGCTTCTGTTTCTGCTGAACATCCTGAAAATGCTGCATAATAATTTAAGTTATAATCTTCAATTAGGTATCTAAATGCAAATCTATCTGCAAATAGTAAAGTATTTTTAGAACTGTTGTCTACTATAGTTTGATATTCTTTATCTAGATTATCTAATTCAGTTAAATATTGTGTTGAATTTTCTTCATATGATTTTACATTTTCTGGATCTTTTTTACTTATTTCTTCTTCTAAATACGGAATAATTATTTTAGTGTTTTTTAATGATAGCCAAATATGTTCATCTGCGTGATTATGTTCTTCAGAATGATCATGTTCTTCTTCTTC
>CAYJDP010000011.1:0-5475 GCA_964368975.1 uncultured Muribaculaceae bacterium | reverse complement strand
TCTTCATGTTCATGTTCATGACCTTCTTCAGTCATACCTTCTATAGTTTCATCATTTACTACTTTATCGCCTAATACATCTATTAAATTAATTGATACTAAATCTTCATTTGTCGAATTTTTTAAAGCATCATCTACCCATTCATCTGATGGTCCGCCTACATAAATGAATATGTCAGCTTCACTTACTTTAATTAAGTCTTCGCTTGTTGCTTGGTAACTATGTAGATCAATTCCGTTATCTCCTAGTAAAGTTATTTCATAGTTTGTGTTATCTCCTACTATTTCATTTACCCAATCATATGTAGGGTATATAGTTGTTACTATACTTAATTTATCATTACCTTTATCATTACTGCATCCTGTTAATACTAGTGTTAGCATTAGTAAAGTTGTTATTACTTTTTTCATTTATATCTCCTTTTATTTTTTGAATTCATACACGATTTGCATGTTCCTTTTATTGAAGTTGTGTGGTTATTTACTTCAAAACCATATTCTTTTATTGCATTATTGCTAATTAATTCAGTTATTTCATTATTTAAATGTAATGCGTTGTTACAATTATCACATACTAAATGAATTATGTTGTTACAAGTTTTATTATTTATATATCTATATAGAATTTCGTTGTTTTTTTCATTTGAAACTCTGCATAGCAAACCTTCTTGTTCTAAAAAAGATATGTTTCTGTAAACTGCACTTTGACTTATATCTTTATTTTTTAATTTATCAGTTAATTCTTTTACAGTAAATATTTCTTTTGTGCTTTTATCTAAGGTGTTTATTATTAACTTTCTTTGTTTGGTCATATAGGTATTGATAAAACTCACTCCTTTCTATAATTTGCTAATCATTTGCAAATTCATTATAAAATTTATATATTTTTTTGTCAATAAATTTTATAATATTTTTTGTATTTTGTGTTAAATTAATGATATAATTTTTATATGAAGAAATTTATTATTATAGTGTGTATTATTTTGATAGTTGGGTTAGTTTATTTATTAAATTTTGATAAAGATGTTAATTTAAGTATAGAAAATAGTACTTTTAGTTATTATGAAGAAGTCAAATTAAGTGATATAATTGATGAAGATGTTGATTTTGAAGATTTAGTTATTGAAACTACTACGATTGGTGAATTTAGTATTGAATTTGATTATGAAATTGGAGGTAATATTTATTCTAAGAATTTTAAATATAAAGTTATAGATGATGAAAAGCCTTTTGCTGTTATTAGTGATAATTATTATATTAAAATTAATGAAGAATTTATTTTAAAAGATGAATTAATAGTTGCAGATAATGAAGATACTGATGTTAATGTTATATTTGAAGGTGTTTATGATACTTCTGTTGTTGGTGAATTTCCGATAGTTGTTTTATTAGAAGATAATTATGGTAATACTAATGAATATAATATAGTTGTTAATGTAATTGAAGAAGTTGATGATTATACTATGGATGAAATTGATTATTATGAAGTTGTTGATATACATAAAACTTCTAAAACTAAAATAGGTATTGATGTTTCTGCTTGGCAAGGAGATGTTAATTGGGAAGAAGTAAAATATGCTGGTATTGAATATGTAATATTAAGAATTGGTGTTGGACATAAAGATGGAATTAATTTATTAGATACTAAATTTTTAGATAACTTATCTAAAGTTAAAGAGTTAGATATTCCTGTTGGGGTTTATTATTATAGTTATGCTAAAAATGAGGAAGAAGCTATTGATCAAGCTAAATGGATTGTTGATACTTTAAATGGAGTTGAGCTTGAACTTCCGATTACTTTTGATTGGGAAATTTGGAATAAGTTTAATGAGTATGAACTTAATACTATTAAATTAAATAATATTGCAAGAGCTTTTATGGATGAGGTGGAGTCTTTAGGATATGATTCTATGAATTATGGTAGTGCGAATAGATTAAGAGATTTTTATAAACTTAGTAATTATAAAACTTGGCTTGCTCATTATACTGATGAAACTTATTATGAAGGTGACTATTATATATGGCAATTAACTGATAAAGGTATTGTTCCTGGTGTTGAAGGTTATTGTGATATCAATGTATTATATGAATAAAAGAACTATACAAAAGTATAGTTCTTTATCTTTTTAAATCTTCTTCAGTTATTTCTCTTAATATTTTAGCGGGATTTCCTGCTACTATTACATTATTTGGAATATCTTTTGTTACTATACTACCTGCTCCTACTACTACGTTGTTTCCAATAGTTACTCCTGGCATAACTTGTACATTACCACCAAACCACACGTCATTTCCTATATTTATTGGGTATGCATACTCTATTCCTTCATTTCTTTTGTCTTTATTAATAGGATGCCCTGCAGTATAAAAGCCACAATTAGGCCCAATAAAAACATTATCTCCAAAAGTTATAGATGCTCCATCTAACATAGTACAATTATGATTTGCGTAGAAATTTTTCCCTACTTTTATATTATATCCGAAGTCACAGTAAAATGGTTGTACTATATCCATTATGTTTATCTTACTATTAAAAAGTGTTTCTAATAATTTAATTCTTCTATTGATATTTGATGGTTTAATTTTATTATATTTAAAGATTAAATCTTTACATTTAGATAATTCTAATTGAAGTTCTTTATCGTAGTTAGCATTATAAAATAATTTTTTCTTTCTTTTTTCTTTTTCAGTCATATAATCCTCCTATAATAATTGTATCATTATATTATGTAAAAGAAAATAAAAACACATCATTAGATGTGTTTAATTGATATATTGGTAGCGACGGAGGGAGTCGAACCCCCGACCTTTCGGGTATGAACCGAACGCTCTAGCCAGCTGAGCTACATCGCCAAATAAGTCAACGTATTAAGTATAACAAATTATTTTTTATTTAGCAATATTTTTTTTGATTTTTTTTGTATTTTATTATATAATTGTAGTACTTGGAGGTAGATTAGTATGGGTTTATTTAGTAAACATAAGGTTGTATACGTTACAAACGTTAAAAGCGAAAAGAAATTAGTTGTTACAAATATAGATAAAGGAAAACCTTTATGTAAAACGAAAAAGGCTGATGATTTAGCTAGTGATGTGATTTATTATAGAAATATCGTAGGTGTTTTAGTGAGACTTAATGGTTCTCCAATTATAGAAAGAGTTCATGCGCATGAGAGAGCATTATTACAAGTAAGTAAGTTAATTAGTCTTGGTATCCCTGAGGATAAAATTATTGGATGTAGCTATAGTTATACTAATGTAGATAACTTAACTCCTAAGTTAATTACTAAGGAAGAATTTAAGACAATGAAGAAGCAATATAAAAATGAAAGAGACTAATTTATTTTAGTCTCTTTTGTTATTATAAAGGATACTCCTTTTTTTTCATTTTTTATTTCTATGTCATAATTCATTAAATTAAGAGATTTTTTTACTATAGATAAACCTAATCCAAATTCTCCATTTATTCCTTTTCTAAAAGGAGTAAAAATTCCTGCTAGTAATTTTTCATCTATATTATCTCCATCATTATATAAAATTATTTTATTGTTTTTTACAGTAATTTTTATGGTATTTTTAGTATATCTCATAAAATTACTTAATAGATTATCAAAAATAGTTTCCCAGTGTTCTACAGTTCCGTAAAATTTAATATTACTTGGAACATCGACTATAAATTTTATTTCTTTTTTATGAAATTTGAATTTCTCTACTTCACTGTTAATTATTTCTTTTATATCTATTTCTTCTATTTTTATATTTTTGGCATCCTTTAAATAATCTAATTTATTTAAATACAGAAGAGAATGTACTTTTATTTCTAATGATGTAATTTGTTCTTTTATTACATTGAATACTTTTTCTTCTTGTTCTATATCATCTTCATACGCTTCTATATAAGATTTTATCACGGTGAGAGGAGTTTTAAAATCGTGCGATATGTTTTGATACATTTGATTTCGATACTCTTCTTGAGAAATTAGAGAGAGTCTCATATCTTCGATTGCAAGCGATAAAGATTTCAGCTCATCATCGATCGGGAAGTCTATATTATGTTTATAGTCTTCATTATCTATATTATCAATTTTAGATTTTAATTTTTCTATTTTTTTAATAACATAAGTAGCCCATAGTGTTAAGATAAGTCCTATTAGTAAACACATTGATAAAACGAGAGGAATAATACCGCTTAATATCGACTCTTTTGTTTCATTAATATACTTATCATTTGTAATAGCTGTTTTAGTAACTGATCCAGTAGTTACTTGATAATAATAGTATGTTTTATGATTATGTATAAATTTACCATAATCATTATTTATATATTTAAAAATTTCTTCAGTTTCAGTTGTTCCTAATACGGTAGACATATTTTCAGTATAAGCAAGTTCATCTTGTATTTGATATATATGAACTACCTCTTCTTCTATTATATTAGGAATAGTATTTTCATTTATTAATATTAAAGGTTCTCTTAAGTATGTATACAAATTATTTTCAGCAGCCGGTATTATCACATTAGGTAAAAATAGTCCTAATGATATTAGCATTAATATAAAGATAACACCAATTAATGCATATAATTGAGTAGTTAATTTCATTTTAGTGTTTATCATGTAAGTCTATATCCAAATCCGTATACAGTTTCTAAATTAAAATTATCTAATTTTTTTCTTACTCTTCTTACTAAATCATCTACTGCTCGATCATTACCAAAATAATCATCTCCCCATACAAGGGATAATATTTCATCTCTTGAGAAACTTTTATTTTTATTTTTTATAAATATTAGTACTAAGTCAAATTCTAGGGTTGTTAGTTTTATTTCTTTATTATTTTTAAAGACAATTCTTTTGTCTAAATCTATTAAGTAATCTTCATAGTTAATTTGATTACTTTTTTTCTTTTTATATACACGTTTTATTATATTATTGACTCTTAGTACTAATTCTTTACTAGAATAAGGTTTTGTGACGTAATCATCGCTACCTAATTCTAATCCTAATATTTTATCTAATTCTTGGTCTCTTGCTGATGTAAAAATTACTGGTACTTCAGTATTGTTTTTTCTGATTGCTCTAATCACATCATAACCGTTTACATCATCTTGTAACATTATATCAAGTATCCATAAGTGAATTTCATTTCCAATATAGTTAATTGCATCGTTTCCTTTAGTAAATGTTATTACTTCAAAATCTGCTTTTTCTAAATATAATTTAACTATACTTGATAAATTCATTTCATCTTCTACTAAACCAATTTTATACATATTATCACCTATCACTAGTATAACACTAATTTCTTTCTATTACTATATATTATCTACCTCCTAATAAGATGTTTTTTATAATTAAGTATTATTTGTATTATTTTATTCTTATATCTTTTTTTATCATATCTCCTTTCTTGAATCAAGTATATAAAAATATTGTGGTATAAATTTGATATTAGTATGGGAAAATATGTAAAAAAA
>CAYJDP010000010.1:0-21932 GCA_964368975.1 uncultured Muribaculaceae bacterium | reverse complement strand
AAATTTAATATTCATCTCTTTATTTAAATCAATATGTCTATATAACGCCATAGCAAAGTATGAAACAGCTGTTGAAATACTTGCAGCATAAAGTCCTATAAATTTAATAAAAACCAAATTAATAATAATATTTATTACAGCCCCAACCACAGTAGTAGACGCTACTTTTTTTGTCTCTTTTTTTGCAATATATATTCCTGTATAAATACATATTAAACAATTGAATAATGATGCAATTATAAGAATAGGAATATAAAAATAAGCATCTGCAAACTCAATATTAATAAGTATTGGAAATAAAAATGGTAAACAAGCAATCATTCCTAAACATAAACAAGAAAACAATTTAAATACATCATTTAATACTTCTCTAAAATATTTATCTCTATCACTACTATTTATATGAAGTGCAGCCGACTCCGACCACGATAAATTAAATACACCAAGTAATCCTGCAATTATCGCAGGAAATTTATTACTAACAGCATAAATACCATTTAATGAAGCACCAAGTATAAAGGTAATTATAGTTCTATCACTAATATTTACTATCCACCAACTAACACTATTTGGAACTAATGGAAGTCCATACTTTCTCATACTTTTAACTAGTGACTTATCACCTAGTTTAGATGAATACATTTTATATAATTTACATCTAAATATTAAATAAACAAATCCTAATAAATTAGCAAGTACAATAGATAATAACATTCCAAAAGCACCTAAATCCAAAAATGCAATTAAATAAATATTTAAAAATACTGTAACAATACCTGTAATAAAACAACTAATAGAAAATCCAATAGTATCTCCTAGTCCCCTAGCAACTTGTAATAAATTCCCACTTATTACACAAACTATTATATCTATTAAAATTAACCACCTAAAGTCAATATCTATAAAACTAGTAAAAATTATATATAAAACACTAAATAATAATAAGCACTTACCTAAAGTATTAAAATTATTCGATAAAACAACTTTTGTTTTTTCCTTATCTTTCCTAGCATCAATTAAATACCTAAATACACTCATTTCCAACTCTAAAGTAATTAAAGGAACAAGTAAAACAATATAACTTGTTACTAAATCTACAAAACCATAATCACTAGTAGTTAAAAAAGCTGTATATAAAGGCAGTAATAAAAATGAAATAAACTGAGTAGAAACTTTACCCAATAATATTATTAATGTATTTTTAACTAAATTCTTTTTCTTACTCATATTTCCTCCTAACTATAAAATATTATAACATAAAAATATGTCAAATAACCACCTATATATTGAATAAAAACTAAAAATAAGGTATTATTTAATTGGTGATAAAATGAAAACAATAATAATAGGAGCTGGTAGTGATCTAGGAGTACATATAGATGGTGCTCATCTAGGACCCACTCAATTAATAAATGATTTAAAAAGTTTTTACAAAGGTGAAAGTGTAAATTTATTACAAGAAGAAGGAATAATCAAAAGTAGAAATTTATCTAATAGATTAAAAAATGAATATGAACTAGATGGATTTAACTCTAATCTTTATAACACTATTTTAGAAAAAACTAATGAAGATATCTTTCCAATAACTATAGGAGGCGATCATTCTATTTCAATAGCAACTCATCTAGCAACCTCTAAAAAATATGAAAATATTGGGATGATTTACTTCGGAGCACACGCTGATTATAATACTTTAAAGTCCACTGTATCTGGAAATATTCACGGATTAACAAACGCCACAATAAACGGCTATGAAAATAGTGAATTAAGATATTTTAGTGATGCTAATCCAATTCAAACAATGAAATCTGTTCTAATTGGTATAAGAAATATTGATGAATGGGAAAAAGATAATTTAAAATATTCCGGTATTAAAGTATTCACAGATGAAGATATAAAAACATTAGGAATAAATGAAGTATTAAAACAATCATTTGAAATAGCAAGTCACAGAACTAAAGGAGTTCATATAACAATAGATTTAGATATCATAAATCCAAGCGTTGCCCCAGGAGTATCAGTACCTGCAATTAATGGATTAACTGAAGAAGAATTAATGGAAATAAATAAATACATTATTACAAATATAAATAAAGTGTTAGCATATGACTTAGTAGAATATAACCCATTAAGAGATGTAGACAGAAAAACAGAGCAAATAGCATTAAACCTACTTGCTCAAATAATTGTAAATGTAGAAAAAAATAAATAGATAGCAAAAACTATCTATTTTTATTATGGAACTAATGTAATTCTAACAGTACCACCAAGACAATTACCTTCTCCATAAGAACATTGATTTTGTCCACCAGAACTAAAATCAAAATCAAAAATACTATTTGCATAAGGAGCATAAGAATCATAAGAAGATCCACCTCTATGCATCCAAACAAATGGAAAACCTTTAGAAATCCATGTACCTACATTAAAGTTTAATCCTTCTTTAGTAGCATCTCCTAGAATACTATTTGAATAATCAATATATTCTCCTGTTTCATCTACATATTCATAATTATTATAATATTTAGATTCAGGTACAATCGTAAATCCTGAATCAAGAACATATAACTCTCCTAATTCATTCTTCATATTAGCCATTACCATTTCAGGACTACCAGCAACCATTTCATAAACACCAGAAACATTTCCAGTAGTAGAAGTGGTTACCCCAACAGATGTATCATAAGTGCTTAATTCAAACCCATCATCATATTTATATAAATCATCTTTAACCGCAAATCCTGTATTTGTATAAGTTCCATCCCCTTGAGTATTTCTAACTATATTTTTTTCTACTCCACTATAAGAAACATTTCCATACTTTCCATATTTAGATTGAGATAAATATGCTACAGCACCCCATTCTGTATTTTTCATTAAATGAGCATCATACGTAGATCCACTTAATCCATAAATATTCATCCCATTACTATTATTCATATATGTTTGAACAGATGTAAAAAATATAGCTAAATTAGGTATATTCCAAACATATGTAAAAGGTTTACTTTGAACTTGACTAATCTGTTCACATACACCTCCATTATTACACCAAGATGTTTCACAAGAATTAATACAATCAGAGTCATTTGTACTAGTTTCAAATTTAGCAACCCAAATTCCACTTAATTCTCTATTTTCACTATTACTTCTAGTAGTTGGATCATCACAAGAATTGCCCCAACAAAATGCTGAATTTGTAAACCAACCATCTACTGTAGAACCAGTATAACTAGCACCACCTAAATCAGTAACACTATTATCTACAAATCTTATATTAAATGCGCCCGGAGTTGAAGAACTAGGAGTTCCACCACCATATCCTTGATAACCATATTCATCTTTTAATGTATAAGAATATCTAGGAATCCACACCAACATTGTATTAATATCATCCATTGGAATAACTGTTCCAACATTTGCTGCAACATAACTTGCTCTATTTGTCTCAGTCACTGTAACAGCATTAGCCCACATTTGACTTCCATAGTCATACCAAGAATCTCCAGTATTTGTTACATCTGCTTTTATCCAATTAGTTCCATCATAAATAACCGGTATCATATCTCCTACTAATTCAGGAGGATTAGCCGGATACAAATCTTCTTCATCTCCTACTTCTCCACTAATTCTTAAATTAGTATAAACAACTTTCCCCATAGCATCAACACTGGCATCACTGTCAATCCAAAGTCTTAACTCATAAGTATTTGAACTACCAACGCTTAAAATCCCACTATCAAGCACTCTATTAGGATTACTACCAATACTAGAAAGTAATTCAATAACAGCAGTACCATTATTTTTAACTAAACCATAACTAACATCAGAGTCACTCATTCTACTTTCTCCAGCACCTAATTCTTTATCATCTAAATATATTTTATAACTACTAGTTAAATTACCTGTATTTTCCAAAGTAAAAGTACAGGCAACTTGCTTCATACCATCAATATCACTTACTGGAGTTGCATTTAATATTTCAATATTCTCACAAGTAGACTCATCTAATTCAAGTTCTAATGTACCAGCAATAATCTTATTAGTCTTACTCCCTAATAATTCAATATTAATCCAAGCATAAGTACCACCTATTAAAATACTAACTAATACAAATACTCCTATAATAATAAATTTATGTTTTAAAATAAACTCTTTCATATACACTCTCCTATTATCTTAATATTAACATAAATAGAAGCAAATATCAAACAAAAAACATCAGTAAAACTGATGTTTATATTAATAACTTCTATCTCTTAAGAATGGAGGTAAATCAAAATCACCTGCATCATCATTATTATCTTCATGTAGTATTTCTGGACTAGAAATATCTTTTTCTATAGTAGGTTGACTTCTTCTAGTTTGACTAGCATTATTCGAAGATACACTGCTACTAACAGTAACAGGTTCCTTAACCATATTTTTTCTAGATTTATCAAATCCTGTAGCAATAACCGTAACAATAACTTCATCACTTAAATTTTCATTAATAACTGACCCAAATATTGTATTAATATCAGTATTTGCAGCTCCTCTAACAACTTCTGCAGCTTGTTCTGCTTCAAATAATGTTAAATTAACTCCACCAGTAATATTAATAATAGCATCAGTAGCACCTGAAATAGATGTTTCAAGAAGTGGTGATGAAACAGCTTGTTTAGCAGCTTCAATAGCTCTATCTTCTCCCATACCAATACCAATACCAATAATTGCATTACCTGAGTTTTGCATAACAGCTTTAACATCGGCAAAGTCAACATTAACTAAACCAACTACAGCAATCAAATCAGAAATTGATTGAACTCCACGTCTTAATACATTATCTACCTCTTTAAAAGCTTCAAGCATTGGAGTAGTTTTATCAATAATTTCTCTTAATCTATCATTAGGAATAACTATTAAAGTATCAACATGTTTCTTTAATTCATCTAATCCACCTTGTGCATTACTCATCTTTTTCATACCCTCGAATGAAAATGGTTTAGTAACAATAGCAACAGTTAAAATACCTAACCCTTGTGCTATTTCTGCAATAACAGGAGCAGCACCAGTTCCAGTACCTCCACCCATTCCAGCAGTAACAAATACCATATCAGCACCAGCTAAAGCTTCCTCTATTTCTTTTTTACTCTCAATCGCAGCTTCTCTACCAATCTCAGGTTTAGCACCTGCACCAAGACCATTTGTTAATGATGGCCCCAATTGTATCTTAACATCTGCTTTAGATGAATTTAAAACTTGTAAATCCGTATTAGCAGCAATAAACTCTACACCTTTAACTCCAGATTCAACCATTCTGTCAATTGCGTTACCACCGCCACCACCGCAGCCAATAACTTTTATCTTTGCTAATTGATCCATTTCTAATCCGCCTAACATACCTAATCCTCCTTAATTATCAAAAAAATGTCCAAACACTCTACTTATTATATTATCATTAGTAATAGTTTTATTTTCCTCAGATGACGCTATCTTGTTTATTTCATCTTCATTTAACATATTACAACTTTTATCACGTAATGTCAACTTATCATCATAATATTTTATTAAACCTAAGACACTACTATATTTATTATGTCTTAATCCTACAGTGGAACTATTCAAAACTCTTGCCTTAATTCCAAATACTTTATCTAAAGTATTTTGAAATCCTAATAACTCTGTTATACCACCTGTTACCATTATATAACTAATTTCTCTATTTGTTAAGTTTTTTATTTCTTTTTTTACAAGTTTTAAAATTTCTAATAATCTAGCTTCAATCACTTCACTAATTTCTAACTGATTAATATTAATTTTTTCACCACCAACACAGACAACTTCTTCAAAATCATTTCTATCAGCATCCCCAAAATTAGCAACAGCAAATTTTTCTTTTAATCTAGCAGATTCCATACTACTAGTTTTAAAAATATAAGAAATATCATTATCAACATTCTTACTACCCACATTAAGCAAAGAATTTTTAATTTGAATACCTTTATTAAATATTGAAACATTAGTACTTAAACACCCAATATTTATAACAGCACCAACTAAATTATCAATACTATTATTTTTTATTTCATAATAGTCACCCGTAGTAGTAAAAGCCAAATCAATTACTTCAATACCACTTAATTTCAAAACTTCAAGTATTCTATATAAAGGTTCTTTTGGCAAAGTTGATATAACAACTTTAGTTTCCAAAATTTCTCCCCTCATACCCTTAGGATCTTTTATATTTTCAGTATCATCTAATTTAAAACCAATTGGTATAGCAGTAATCAACTCATATTCTTCATTAACTTGTCCTACTAAAGCATCTCTCATAACCCTAGTAACATCTTCACCAACTATATCTTCATCATATAAAACATCTAAACTACCTATAGCAATATCCATTCTACAACCTGTAGGTTGTACAGCAAGTAAAGCTTTAGTAATTTTAATACCTAACATTTCATTAATCTTTTTTACAACTGACTTAACACAAGCAGTAGCAAGTTTCATTTCAATAATTTGACCATTCTTAATCCCTTGTGATTTTTCACTAACAGACGCTAAAACTATAAACTTATCATCTATTTTCTCTGAAACTACCATTTTTACACTATCAGTACCTAAGTCTATTCCCACATAAATTGAACTCACTCTTTAGCATCTCCTATCTTTATATATAAATTAATTATACTATATAAATAATTATTAGAAAAGCATTTTTTTAAAATTACTCTCTTATCTCAAAATAATTACCACTATCTAAATATAAAACACCCTTACGATTTTCAAGTTGTTCTAAATAATCAAAATAATTATCTAACGCATCAAACTTAGTTAAAGTAACGTATACAAGAGTAGCATCGTCCATATATAATAAAAATCTTTCATCATCAAACTCATTAGGAACATACTCTATATCACTAATTTCATTCTTAACTTTAGCATCAATTTCTAATAATTCTTTTAATAAAATATCTCTTTTATCCTCTGGAGTATCATTTATTAATCTAGGAATAAAACTATTATTAAAACTATCAATAAATACAGTATTACCATCTTCTAAATAAACACTATTATCAATAGCATAACTATATATAGATAAATTTTCATCTACTTCAATACTAACTTTACCAAATAACCCCTTAGATACATTAACTTTTTCAATATATACATCTTTATCTAATATATCTTCTATTTTGAATGAATTTACACTTATTAATTTAGGATAATTTTTTAAAGAAGCACTTTCTATTATATAATCGTCTTCCAAATTAATATTTCCTGTAATAATAATATTTTTTACCCTTAAATTAACAAAAAAGTAGACACATAAAGAAATTACTGCAATAAACAGTAATAAAAATAAAAAACTTTTTATTTTTAATTTCTTTTTGACTACTTTTTTTGTCATATTATTACTCCCAATTTACAAATTCTTGTTCTACTTTTAAAGATATATTATATTCTTCTTTTACTTTATCTTTTATTTGATCAATTAAATCTTTAATATCACTAGCTTTTGCATTATGATAATTAACTATAAAATTAGCATGTTTCTCACTAACTAATGCACCACCAATTTTAAAACCTTTAAAACCTAAATCTTCTACTAATTTACCAGCAAACATATCTTTAGGATTTCTAAACACCGAACCTGCTGAAGGATACTCTAACGGTTGAGACTCTATCCTTCTTTTTTTTCTATCACGAATAACTTCTTCTATACTTTTTTTATTACCTTCTTCTAATTTAATAATTGCTTCTAAACAAATATATCCAGGATGTCTTTGTAAAAAAGAACTTCTATAATGAAAATCCAATTCTCTATTTTCTAAAGTAATTATTTTATATTTAGGAGTTAAAACTTTAATTTCTTGAACAACATATCCCATATCACTTTTATAAGCACCTGCATTCATAAACACAGCACCACCAACAGTCCCTGGAATACCTGATGCAAATTCTAATCCAGTAAGACCTTTTTTAGCAGTTAAATATGCTAATTTAACTAAAGAATACCCAGCTCCAACTCTAACTTTAGTATTAGACATAAATTCCAAATCTTTAAATTCATCTAATTTAATAATAACACCATCAAAAACCTTATCACTAAATAGTAAATTAGATCCTGACCCAATAATTTTATATTTAATATTTTGTCCATCCAAAATTTTAATTAACTTGATTAAATTATAAACATCTTTAGGATAAACCATGCACTTACATACACCACCCACTCTATAAGTGGTATGTTTACTAAGTTTAACATTTCTATCTACTTTTCCAATACCCTCTTTATCTATTAATTTAAATATTTCTTTCATATTACTCACCTAGTAACTTTCTAATCTCCTGATACACTCTAGTTGCAGAATCAACTACGCCCAAACTAAGTGCAGCCTCTCTCATTTTATCATATTCTTCTCTATTATCAAATATATTATCTATACAAGTAATAAGATTTTCTTTAGAAAAATCAACTTCTTCTATAATTTTACAAGCACCTACATTTTCTAAAGCCAATGCATTTTTTAATTGATGATTAGCAGTAACATAAGGAGAAGGTACTAAAATAGAAGGAAGACCAATAGCAGTAATTTCTGCAATAGTAGTAGCTCCTGCTCTAGATATTAATAAATCAGAACTCTTCATTACTCCAATTAAATTATCAATATAACTTACTACTTTAACATTACTAGGAATATTTAAACTCTTATACTCATCATAATAATTTTTACCAGTAATAATTAACACTTGATAATGCTTATTACTAAATGAATCAATCATATCTTTTAATTTATTATTAATACTCATAGAACCCAAAGATCCCATAACTATAACAACTAATTTTAAAGATTTATCTAATCCTAAACTTTCTCTACTAACACCTTTTATTAAAGAAATTTCTTCACTCCTAGGATTCCCAGTAAAAACAATTTTTTTATTATCAATATCACTTTTTATAGAAACACACATAATATCAACTGATTTAAGTAATAACTTATTCGTAAGACCAAAAACAGCATTTTGTTCATGAACTAAAGTCTTATAACCTAACTTTTTAGCTGTTTTAATAACTGGAGCAGTAACATACCCTCCAGCTCCTATTACTATATCAGGATTAAAGTCAACAAGTGCTTTTTTCACTTCTTTTAAAGCATCTTTATACTTTTTAAATACACCAATATTAGAAAACACATTTTTACGATTAATACCTTTTATATCAATACCTAAATAAGGTATACCTTTTTCTGGAACGATATCTTTTTCCATTCGATCAGTTGTCCCAATATATAAAAATTCACTTTTGGGTTCAACCTCTTTAATTTTATTTATAATTGCTAATGCTGGATAAATATGTCCCCCAGTACCACCAGCAGAAATTACAACTTTCATAATTCACCTTACCTTATTTAAATATATGCTTAAAAAATAAAAAAAGAATTATAGGTCTTACCCTATAGTCGCATTCAATTTTAATTTAGCATGAAAATGCATACCCATATGACTAGCTGTAGTACCTTCTCCATCTAACCAAAGACGTAATTCATATTCTCCTGTTGCATTTCCTGCAAGATTACCTAACTCAATAACTCCATTATTAGTAGATAAAATTGAAGGATTAACAACAACAACTCCATCTTTAATTAAACTATATTTAACAACACTCCAAGGTAATTTATTAGATTCACTTCCACTTGCAACATAAGCATCTTCATCATCTATTAAAGATAAAGTATAATTAACTGTATTATCGCCAATATTTCTAACCTCAAAAGTATAAGGATCAGTACTTAAACCAACACTATCTTCAACAGGAATAGCAGCAGATAAATTAATTGCATTTCCAACAGTATCATCTAATTCCAAAACAATTGTACCGGAAGTTATTGTATTAAGTTCTTCGCCTTCATATCTTCCTGAAAACAACGCAAAACTAAGTCCAAAAATTGTACAAACAACTGTAACAACGCAAATAATAATTGCCAATTTATATTCTCTTTTCATCGGTTCTTTAACAACTTCATTATTCATATAAACACCTCATTTATTAAATAAATTATATCTTATTTTAAGTAAAAAGTAAACATAAAACATTGTAAATATATGTAAATAAAAAATAAAATCTACTACTAGAAAAAACCTACTTAATATGTTAAAATATATCCATTAAGGAGAAATACTATGAAATCAATCGGAATAATAGCAGAATATAACCCATTTCATAATGGACATTTATATCATTTAAATAAAATAAAAGAACTCTATCCAGATCATACTATAGTCCTAGTATTATCTCCAAACTTTTGTCAAAGAGGAGAGCCCTCTATTATAAATAAATGGGATAAAACAAAAATAGCAAAAAAAGCAGGAATAGATTTAATAATAGAATTGCCCTATGTATTTGCAACAGAAGCAGCAGATATTTTTGCTTATGGAAGTACTACAATACTCGAAAAATTAAAAGTTAATAAAGTAATATTTGGAAGTGAAGAAAATAACTTATCAAAAATAGAAACCTTAGTAGATTGTCAACTTAATAATAAAGAATTTGATGTACTAGCAAAAATCTATATGAAGATGGGACATAATTATCCAACCGCCCTATCTCTTGCTTTAGAAGATTTAGGTAATAAAAAAATAACTCTTCCAAACGATTTACTAGGAATAAGTTATATTAAAGCCATAAAAAAGAATAACTATAATATTAAAGCAGAATGTATCAAAAGAACAACTGATTATCATAGTGAACAAATAGAAGGAAATACAACTTCTGCAACAAGTATTAGAAAAGCTCTAATAAACAATGAAAATATAGATAACACAGTACCAGAATACACAATACCTTATCTTAAAGAAAATCTACATACTCAAGATAATTATTTTAAATTCCTAAAATTTAAAATAATGTCAGAAGAAAATTTAAATATTTATCAAACTGTAGATGAGGGTCTTGGAGATAAAATAAAAAAAGAAATAATAAAATCAACATCTTATAAAGATTTAATCGAAAGAATAAAATCAAAAAGATATACATATAACAAAATAAATAGAATGCTTTGTCACATATTATGTAATTTTACAAAAGAAAAGAAAAAACACTGTCATAATATTGAATATATCAGAGTATTAGGATTTTCAAAAAAAGGTCAAGAATATCTAAATAATATAAAAAAAGATGTAGATATACCTATTATTACAAATTACTCTACTCTAAAAGATAATATTCAATTACAAATAGAATTTCAATCTACATGTGCATATGCATCAATATTAGATGAAAATAAAAAGAAAGAATTAATTGAGATGGAATATAAAAACCATCCATACAAGGAGGATAACAATGATTAAAACAACAAAAAAAGGAAGACTTATAGTAATATCTGCCCCGTCAGGCGCTGGAAAAGATACAGTAGTAAATAACTTATTAACAAAAAACAAAAATATATGGGTAAGTATTTCTTGTACATCCCGACCAATAAGAGGACAAGAACAAGATAAAGTTGATTACTTCTTCTTAACAAAAGAACAATTTGAAGAAAAAATCAAATCAAATGAACTCCTAGAATATGCTGAATATGCTGGTAATTATTATGGTACTCTAAAACAACCAATTGAAGAAAGATTAAATCAAGGTATTGATGTAATATTAGTAATTGAAATCCAAGGAGCATTAAAAATAAAAGAAATACTTCCTGATACTTTATTTATCTTTATCTTACCTCCATCAATGAATGAGTTAAAGAAACGATTAATTGGAAGAAATACTGAAACTCATGAAAAAATAGTAAAAAGATTTACTGAAGCTTATACAGAAATAAATGAAGTAACAAAATATAACTATGTAGTAGTAAATGATGAAGTAGAAATAGCCTCTAATAAAATTAATTCTATAATAGAAGCAGAAAAATGTAGAGTAGATCTAATAGAAGAAGTTTATGTAGGAAATAAAGAAGAAGAAATACACGAACTTATTCTAGAAGGACAAAAACAATTTGATAATTCAAAATAAAAAAGAGCTTATGCTCTTTTTATTTTTTATTTGACAAAAAAAGAAGTTATTATTTAACTTCTTCAATTTTCATTAAGTTAGTAGGTCTAGCTTCACCTGTATTAGGGAAACTTCCTGTAGTAACAACTACATCTCCACTATTAAGTTCCATAAATTCTTTAGCTTTAGCAACACTTTCAGTTAATACTTCATCTGTTGAATTACATTTAGCTAAACATAATGGATAAACTCCCCAATTTAAAGCAAGTCTTCTACCATCTTTTTCAGTTGGTGTTAATGCTAAGATAGGTGCATTAGGTTTTAAATTAGAAATTACTTTAGCAGTAGTACCACTAATTGTAGCAGCTACTATTAATTTAGCATCTAATCTATTCGCACTATTCACTACTGATTCACAAATAGCATTTGGAACAGTCATATTAATTGGATCAATTTCATTAATATAATCAAATTCAATATGTTCTTCAGCTACTTTACAAATATTCGCCATAGCTTGAACTGTTTCAACTGGATGTTTACCAATTGTAGTTTCTCCACTAAGCATAAC
The DNA here is from genome assembly GCA_964368975.1 of uncultured Muribaculaceae bacterium. GTDB lineage: Bacteria > Bacillota_I > Bacilli_A > RF39 > UBA660 > CAYJDP01. Next base: position 9,387 of record CAYJDP010000010.1, on the reverse strand, counting down.
TGCATCAGTTCCATCAAATACTGCATTAGCAATATCAGCTGTTTCTGCTCTTTTTGGTCTAGCATTTTCCATCATTGTTTCTAACATTTCAGTAGCAACAATAGCAATTTTACCCATTTCTCTAGCAGTTCTAATCATATCTTTTTGAACTATTGGTAATAATTCTGAAGCAATTTCAGTACCTAAGTCACCACGAGCAACCATAATACCAGCAGAAACTTCTAAAATTTCTTCTAAGTTTTTAATACCAAATTCACTTTCAATTTTACAAATAATTTGTAAATCTTCTCTTCCATGTTCTTTTAATAATTCTTTAATTTCTAAAACATCTTCTTTACAAGATACAAATGAAATAGCTAAATATTCTCCACCATTTTCACATGCATACTTAACATCTGCTCTATCAACTTCAGAAACATAAGGAATATCAAGTTTTTTATTTGGAACACTCATACTCTTACGATTTCCTAAAACTCCACCTGCAACAATAGTACAAGTAACTCCATCTTCTTCTACTGATGTAACTTCTAATTTCATTTTTGCATTTTCAAGTAATACAAAATCTCCAACTTCTAAGTTCTTTAAAACTTGTGGATGATTAACAGTAAATCTTTCTTCTGTTCCTAAAACATCATCTTTAACTATTCTAATAGTATTACCTACTACTAATTCAATTTTATCATTAGCAAGCATACCACTTCTGAACTCAGGTCCTTTAGTATCCCATAAAAGTGCAATACTTTTACCAGTTACTTTACGAACTTCACGAACTACTTTAGCAACATTTTCTCTTTCTTCTATTGTTGCATGAGTAAAGTTAACTCTAGCAACATTCATTCCCGCTTCAACCATCTTAGACATAACGTCTACAGATGCACTAGCAGGTCCAATACTACAAATAATTTTTGTCTTTTTCATATATTTACTTCCTCCTAAACACGATATTAATTTTAACACAAAAAAACACATATTTCAACAAAAACAACTATTAATAATACTAAAAATTAATAAATACACTCACTTATATCATTATTTTACACATAAATATAAAAATAATACAAAAAAATATATACCTAAGTATATATTAATTTGGAACAATAACTGATCTATGTCCTCTAAGTGCAGCACCATTAAAACTAAATGTATATTCCTGTGATATCTCATCAAAAAGGTCACTTACTGTAATATAAAAAGTATCTCTCACATAAGCTCCATTATAAATATATTCCAGGTCAGAAGGTAATCTGATTTTGTATAAAAAATATTCAGTAGTAATATCAAATAATTGAAGATAACCAGTATTAGATAGAGCTCCCTCTGCAGCGAAAGTCATGGGATGCCCCTCATTATCAATTGCCCACACTTGTCCATTTATTTCTAAATCATACTTATCCAACAATAATGAACTAAATATTGCATGCTTAAAATCAACAATCCCTATAATTCCATTAATAATACCAAATTCCTCAAATAATTGTAATGAAATGCCTGTTCCAATAAAAGAAGGTGGTGTATTATATTCTTCCCCAGAATTTTCACCATCAAAAACAAATTTATTTTTATCACTAAAGCTAAAATCATTAAACTCTAGTGTATTGATTTCTTCATTTGTATCAATACTGTTCATTCCCACAATACTACCATCAGGAGTTTGATATTGGTTTTCAGTAACAAAATTAACTAAACCATATAAATTTGTATTTAAACTAACTTCACTACCAGAGTTCAATGGAAACTCATTATAATAAAAATTGTATTCTGGAGTAGTATAATTCACTAATCTTAATACAGCAGTATACTGTTCCTTCGTAATTCCACTAATATAATTATTATTTAATGTAATTCTAGCATCAGAATTCATTTCTTGTATTTGAGAATCATAATAATCTCTACTTGCTTTATACAATTCCACAATACCAGCTTCAACTGGTTCTAAGGAATACAAGCTAACATTTGTATTCGGTTTAGAATAAAGAAGTTTATCTTTATTGTATATATAAATATCTTCATTAGTAGCATCACTTAACATATATTTAGATACCCAATATCCTTCTAATTCCTTACCATCTTTTGTAAAAGTTGCTTCTGTTGTATACCCATTATCTTCTACACTACCATCTGATTTTTCTGTATCAGCACTCTCAAAAATAATAGAAATATCTTTATATTTATATCTAGGAATCCATACATAAAACGAATTAACATCATTCATGTCAACTGGACTTCCTAATTCCGCATTATCATACTTTTCTTTAGCATCAGCATTTACTAAAACTGCATTAGCAAATTTATTATCATCATAATTATACCAGTTACCCGCACCAGCTTTATAAACCTCTCCAGCATCACCATAAACAACAGGTATCAAATCATCCATACTACTAGGAACACTAGCCCCACTCATATCATCATATTCACCTGTAATTATACTTGAATCATTAGTATGAGCAACAATTCTCAAATTAGTTTTTAATACCTTATTCATAGCCTCATTTGTAGCATCATAATCTATCCAAAGTCTTAATTCATAAGAATTAGATTCTCCAATTTTCAACATATCTCTATCAATTACTCTGTTTGGATGAACCCCAGTATTAGATAATAAGTCAATAGTATTTTCTCCATTTTTTATTAAAGAATACTTAATATATTTATCATCCATTCTCACTTCTGATTCAGCTAATTCAACATCATCTATTAATAAAGAGTATTCACTATCATAACTACCAGTATTAGTAAGAGTAAAAGTACAAGCAACTAACTCCATCCCTTTTTTATCACTTATTGGTGAAGCATTAACTAAATTAATTTCCTCACATAAAGACTCATCAATATCTAATACTAATGCTCCAGATACAAGTTTATTAACTTTTTCTCCTACTATTTCAATATTAACCCACGCATAAGTACCGCCTATTAAAAAAGACACCAAAACAAATATTGCAATAATTACATATTTAAATTTCCAAATAAAATTTTTGATAATATTATTCATACACTCACCTTCTATATTAATATTAACATAAATAAAAAATTTATCAATAAAAAATGGTAATCAACTTACCATTTTTGACATAAAGGACACATATAAGTACCTCTACCAAATAACTTTATTTTTACAATCTTCTTTTCACAAATTGGACAAATTTCCCCTTCTTTTCCATGAACTCTTAATTGTTGCTGAAATAAACCATGAACACCCTCACTAGAAGTAAAACTCTTTATAGTAGTACCTCCAGCTTTAATAGCTTTATCTAATACTATTTTAGTATTTTTTATTATCTCTTCACAATCTTCTCTTTTAACATCCATAGCACATCTTCTAGGAGATATTTTACTTAAATATAAAATTTCATTAACATAAATATTTCCAATACCTGTAATAATACTCTGATCAAGTAATACATTCTTTATAGGTTTATGTATATCTATTAAAATATCTCTTAAATACCTGCCAGTTAATATTTTATCATCATATTCAACCCCTAATTTATTTAAAGGTGAAACTTCTAAATAATTATCTTTATCAAGTAAATGCATTTTACCAAATTTTCTAACATCATGATATCTAAAACTAATATTTTTATCTAAAATAAATTCTACATGTTCATGACTTAAAAACTCTTCACCTACATTTCTAAAGAAAAACTTCCCTTCCATTCTTAAGTGTACAAGTAACACCTTAGTAGTAAGTTTAATAACTATCCACTTACCTTTAGTACCAACCTCTTCAACAACTTCTCCAATAATATCACTTTCAAATAAACTAACTTCTGGATAAGCAATTATTCCATCATGATAAACATTACATCCAGTAATTTCTTTTCCAACTAATTCTTTATTCAACATCTTACTAACAGTAACAACCTCTGGTTTCTCAGGCATAAAACACCTCCTTACTTAGCATCATACCAATTTTCACCCATATCTACTTCTACTTTCAAAGGTACATCTAACTTATATGTATTTTCCATAATATCAATAACAATACCTTTTACTAAATCAACCTCTTCATTTAAACAATTAAATACAAGTTCATCGTGTACTTGAATTAACATTTTACTTTTTAATCCTAATTCTTTAAACTTATTATAAATCTCTATCATAGCCTTTTTTAATATATCTGCACTACTTCCTTGAATAGGCGTATTTAAAGCCATTCTTTCTCCACTAGATCTAATCATAAAATTCTTATTTTTTAACTCTTCAATATATCTCTTACGATTCATTAAAGTCTTAACAAAACCAAATTTATAAGCATCACTCTTTTGTTTATCCATATATTCTTTGATACCAGGATAAGTATCTAAATAATTAGTAATAAATTCACTAGCAGTTTTCATATCAATACCTAAATCTTCACTTAATCCAAAACTACTTATTCCATATAATATCCCAAAATTAACTGCTTTAGCAGTTCTTCTCATATCTTTAGTAACATCATTTATACCAACTTTAAATATATCACTAGCAGTCTTAGTATGAATATCTAAATTATTATTAAAAGCCTCAATTAAATTAGTAGCATTAGACATATGTGCAAATATTCTTAATTCTACTTGTGAATAATCTCCTGCAAGTAATAAAGAATTATCATCAGCTACAAATGCTTTTCTAATTAGTCTACCAAATTCATTACGAATAGGAATATTTTGTAAATTAGGACTAACAGAAGAAAGTCTACCTGTTCTAGTTAAAGTTTGATTAAATATCGTATGAATTCTCCCATCATCCCTAACTTCATTTTTTAAACCAACAGCATAATTAGAATATAATTTACTCAAAGTACGATACTCTAATACTTTAATAACTATTTCCTCATCACTAATTTTATCTAATATATCTTTACTAGTAGAATACTTATTATCCTTAACTTTCTTAGGGTATTTAATTTCCATTTCTTCAAATAATACTTTACCTAATTGAGCAGGAGACATAATATTAAACTCCCTACCTGCTAATGAATAAATTTCACTCTCAAGTAACTCCATTTTAGAATTTAACTCATTCTCTAAAATACTTAAATACTCAGTATCAATCTTAATACCAGTAATTTCCATATCAGCAAGAACACTAACTAAAGGCATTTCTATATTATAAAATAAATCAGTTTGTTCTTCACTATCTAACTTCAATAATAAATCACTCTTACTATCATGAATAAATTTAGCCTTCTTAATGCATATATCACTTAACTCATCATCAGACAAATATTTAGGTCTTTTCAAAGTACCATACAATTCATCATAAAAACCAATTCTAACATCAAAAGCTTGCGCTAAAAAACTAATATCATCTTTTACAATATAATCTAATATATATGCTGCAATCATCGTATCAAAAGTAACACCATTTAAAGAAACACCTAATTCATTAAGTATTACAATATTCTTTTTCAAATCATAACAACTCTTCACAACATCACTAGTAAATATTGAAGAATATTGCTCTATTTCATCACTCTTTATAAAATAACCATTTTCTCCATCATAAATACCTATTCCTTGAATTTCACTCTTACTATAAACTTCTCCACGAATTTCTACATAAAAAGAAAATTCTTTATTACCTAATTTATCAATCGGTAAAACATTAATATTAGATTCAACTTCTTCTTTAATTTCTTCACTACTAAAATTAACTAACTCTCTATATTTTTTTATTAAAGAATTAAACTCTAATTCCTCAAGTATTGAAATAAACTTATTACTGTCATAACCATCGTATTTAAAATCATCTAATCCAAAACCTAACTCAATATCACGATAAATTGTTGCTAAATCATAACTCATATAAGCATTATCTTTATCTAGAATCAACTTTTCTTTAGTCTTACCAGTAATATTTTCTATATTTGAATATATTCCATCCAAAGAACCATATTTTTCTAATAAAGAAATAGCAGTCTTCTCACCAATCCCTTTAACACCAGGTATTTGATCACTACTGTCTCCTGATAAAGCTTTAATATCTATCATCTTAATTGGATCCACACTATAAGTATTTCTAAATTCATCTTTAGTCATCATAATATGACCAGTTTGTTTTAATAGTTTAACAGTAGTTTGATCAGTAATTAATTGTAATAAATCTTTATCACTACTAATAATAGTAGTATTAAAAGAATCATCAGCCTCACTCATCTTAGACAAAGTACCAATTATATCATCAGCCTCATAATTATCTATTTCAAAATGTTTAATCCCCATCGCCTCAAGCACTTCTTTACTTTTTGGAAATTGCATTTTTAATTCATCTGGAGTCTCACTCCTACCACCTTTATAATTATCATACTTTTCGTGTCTAAAAGTTTTACCTTTATCAAAAGCAACCATTATATAACTAGGATTTTCATCACTAATTATTTTATTCATCATATTTATAAATCCATATAAAGCATTTGTTGGGAATCCTTTAGAATTTTTCATAATAACACCACGATAAGCCGTAGCATAATAACTCCTAAATAATAAATTATTCCCATCAACTAAAATTATTTTTTTCATAACATTCTCCTACATATATAGTATAACATTATTCTGAAAAAATAGTAACAGAATTATTCGTATTAAATAAACTAACCTCCTCAAATTTTTGTATTCTTTGGGCAGATAATATAACTATTAAAGCAACAATACCATAAATCCCTAATACTATAATTGTCTTTCTTATACAACTTAAAATTTTCATAAATCAATCACTCCTTCTCTCAATAAAACAAGTATACATTCGAACAATTGTTTTAGTCAATACCAAAATAATAAAAAAAAACAAATTTTACAAATTATTAAACATTTGTTTGACTTGTATCAAAATAAATGTTAAAATAAAAATATATGAAATGGGAGATAATTATGAATAAAGATATTAATGTAGGAGTTCACTGTATATTCATTAATGATAATAATGAAATACTGTTATCCCAAAGATTAAAAAAAGAAGAATTTAAAACTTATAGTTTACCTGCAGGTCATGTTCAAGAAAATGAATCTATCGAACAAGCAGCGATAAGAGAGTTAAAAGAAGAACTAACAATTACTATAGATGAAAATGATATAGAAGTAATTTCTGTAGCTAAAAATAATAGTTATATTAATTTTGGTATATTAGTAAAAAAATACACTGGTAATATTATTAATAACGAACCAGATAAAGTAAAAGAATTAAAATATTTTAATTTAAATAATTTACCAACAATATTCTCTGGGTCTAAACCAATAATAAAACTTTATAAAGAAAAAGAATTTTATAATAAAAAATATAATATATAAGGAAGTGTAATTTATGGAAAAATTAACAATTAAACAAAATAAAATACTAAGTATTATAAAAAAATATATAGCTAAAAAAGGATATCCTCCTACTGTAAGAGAGATAGGAGAAAAAGCTAATTTAAATTCCCCAGCTACTATTCACTATCATTTAACTAAATTAGAAGAAAAAGGCTATATTAAAAAAGGTAATGGAAAAAACAGAACTATCGAAGTACTAGTACAAAATGAATTTATTGAAAAAGATGATTCAGTAACAGAAGTTCCACTTCTTGGAACTGTAACAGCAGGTAGTCCAATTGAAGCGATTGAAACTCCTGATGAATATTTTTCTCTACCAACTAACCTACTTTCAACAAGAGCTGAAACATTTACTTTAAAAGTATCTGGAGACTCTATGATTAATGTAGGAATTTATGATAAAGATATTTTAATAGTAGAAAGAAAAAACACTGCAGTAAATGGAGATACAGTTGTTGCAATGAATAACGAAAACGAAGTAACTGTGAAAACATTTTATAAAGAAAAAGATCATTTTAGATTACAACCAGAAAACGATTCACTAGAACCTATTATTTTAAAAGAAGTAACTATTATTGGTAAAGCAATTGGATTATATAGAAAATTTTAATAAGTAATCAAACAAAAAGTAGATTTAAGATAATCTACTTTTTTAATTGCTTATTTGATGATTCCACAGAGATTGTTCTAGTAAATAATTCACCAGTACCACTATCCCATTTATATTGTACTAAATCATCAGTAATTTCAATTTTTTCTAAATCAACTTTTTCCCATTCACCCCATACTACTGGTAAAAAAGTTGCATCACTAACCGTGTTAATATCATATAAAACACCAGTTTCTAAAACCATACCGTCAGTTGTAATATCTAAAGCAATTGGTTTATATTTAACATCTTCTCCTATTGGAACTATATCATTACTAACCAATTCAAAGTCAAGTCCTCCTCCAGAATTATAACCTTCTAAAACATCATATATAATTTGATTATTTCCACTAATTTCACTCTTCTTATTTAAACTAAAACCTGCTAACAAAACAGAACCACATATTGCAGTAGCAACACACACTTTATTAATATTTTTATTTTTCATTTAATACCTCCATCAAGTACTAATTATTATACCAAAAAAATAGAAAAACTAAAAGAAAAAGATATCAAAAGATATCTATTTATTTAACTCATTTATTAAAGATATAAACTCATCTTGAATAGAATTTAATCTACTAGTAGTACTAGCTTCAAATCTAGCCGTGATATTTGGTCCAGTATTACTAGCTCTAACTAAAGCCCATCCATCTTCAAATAATACTTTACACCCATCTATATCTAATACATTATAACCTTTATCTCTACTATACTCTAATATTTTGTCAATTATTAAAAATTTCTTATCGTCAGTACTTTTAAATTTTAATTCATCAGTAACTTCATACTTATTTATACCTTCTAATAAATCTTCTACTGACTTATCTGTATGTGATAATATTTCTAACATTCTAAGACCTGCGTAAAGACCTGAATCAAACCCTGGAAATTTATCATTAAAATAAACATGCCCAGATAACTCCCCTCCAAAAGGAAGATTATCACTTAATACTTTAGCTTTAGTATAAGAATTAACAGTTCTATAACAAATACCTTTCCCACCTAGTTTCTCAATCTCATCACTTAAACTCTTAGAACATTTAACATCATATAAAAATTCTTTTTTATCTACTTTATTAATAATATCTCTAATAATAATAATCATAAATTTATCTATTTCAATAAAAGTCCCATTACTAGTAACCATACCCATACGGTCACCATCTCCATCAAACCCAAGACCAATATCTGCTCCAACTTCTAATACTTTATTTTTTAACTGTTCCAAATTAGACTCAACACAAGGATCTGGATGGTGATTAGGAAAAGTCCCATCACTTATATCATTAATTGAATATAACTCAAGTGGAAACATAGAATATAATTCTCTAGCAATAATACTACTAGTACCGTTCCCCGGATCAATTACTACTTTAACTTTTCTTTCTCCAAAAGATAAACTACTCTTCATCAATTTAAAATAATCATCTTTTATATCATAAG
>CAYJDP010000009.1:13720-23144 GCA_964368975.1 uncultured Muribaculaceae bacterium | reverse complement strand
AATAAATAAAATATCGACTGTGTCGATATTTTTTTATTTTAATTCTTCAAAATCTGATTTTGGATGAATACATAATGGACATAAGTAATCATCGGGTAATTCTTCAAATGGGATTTCTTCTTTATTATCATCATATATATAATTACATATTTTACATACCCACACTTTTTTATTACCAGTATTTTCTTTGGTTACTTTTGGTTTAATTGTATCAATATAATATTTATATGTCACTGATTTATCTGTTGATGTTTTAATTATTTCTTCTACTTCTACTATAAAAATAGTGTGAGTATTTGTACTTATTTCATTAATTACTTTTCCTGAGAAAATACTATTTGTATATTCGTTTAAGTAATAATTATCATTATTTGATTTTTTTAAATATTTTGTATCTTCAAATTTATTAATGTCTCTTCCTGATTTATATCCATATAATTCAATAATTGAATATGGAACTTTTTCTGTTAATATTGATAATGTTAATTTTTTACTTTTAGAAATTAATTCATGAGTAAATGCATTTTTATTTATTGTTATTGTAATAGTATTTGGATTTTCTGATACTTGTGTTGCTGTATTTATAATACAACCTGTTTCTTTGTTTTCGTACTTAGATGTTACTAAAAAAAGTCCATAACTAAAATTGAAAAACTCTTTGTTCATAATTTTGATTCCCTTCATTAATATTCCAATTAATTGGTTTAATATTATTTTTTATTAAAAAGTCATTTGTTTTTGAAAATGGTTTACTTCCAAAGAATCCATTATGTGCTGAAAAAGGCGATGGATGTGCACTTTTAATTATATAATGTATTTTATTTGAAATTAATTTTTCTTTTTCTTTTGCAAAATTACCCCATAATATAAATACTATAGGCGTTGTTTTTTCATTTAATAGTGAGATTATTTTATCACTGAATTCTTCCCATCCTTGTTTTTGATGACTAGCTGGTTTTCCTTTTTCCACAGTTAATGTGGAATTAAGAAGTAACACCCCTTCTTTTGACCAAGGTATTAATGAATTTTTTTCTGGAAATGATATATTTAAATCACTTTCAAGTTCTTTAAATATATTTCTTAGCGAAGGTGGTTTTTTTTGATTGTTTTTTACCGAAAAAGAAAGTCCTTCTGCTTGATTTTCTCCATGATAAGGATCTTGTCCTAATATAACTACTTTTACATTATTATAATCAGTTAATTCAAATGCTTTAAATATATCTTCTTTTTTTGGAAATATTACTTTATTTTGATATTCTTCTTCTACAAATTTTATTAATTTCTTATAATAATCTTTTTCTTGTTCGTCTTTCAAATATTTCTTCCAATTATTTGTCATTAATTCTCCTATTTATGATATCTTTCATTATTATTTATTTTATACGTTCTATATAGTTGTTCTAGTAACATTATTCTAAATAATTGATGAGGAAATGTCATTTTTGAGAAAGATAGCTTTAAATTTGATAATTGTTTGATATCATTACTTAGTCCATAACTTCCACCTATTATAAAAGTGATATTACTATTTGTAATTAACGTTTTATCTAAGTGAGTAGCAAATTCTGTTGAAGTGAATTGTTTACCCTCTATTTCCATAGTTATTATGTACTCTTTTGGATTTAGATATTTCTTTATTTTTTCTGATTCTAAAGAAATGGCTTTACTTTTTTCCACTAAACCTTCATCTTTAACTTCAATTATTTCTATTTTTGTATATTTAGATATTCTTTTTGTATAATCATTTATTGCTTCTTTTAAATATTTTTCTTTAATTGTTCCTACTGTAATTATTTTTATCATTATACCTCCACTACTTCTGTTAATTCATGTTGTTTTGCTACTATGATATTAATGTTTTTAGGTAGTTTTTCTTTGACTGTTTTATACGCTAATTCTTCTGTGTTATTTTTTTCGCTTATGTGAGCAAGAATTATGTGTTTTGTACTTGTAGATACCACTTTAGATAAATATCTTGCTGTTGATCTATTAGATAAATGACCTGTATCACTTACTACTCTTTCTTTTAAATGTCTTGGATAAGGGCCATCCATTAACATTTCTTCATCATGATTACTTTCTATTACATAGATATTTTTATTAGTGATTTTTGGTAAAATTTTTCTATTTAAATATCCTGTATCTGTAATATATACTAAGCTTTTTTCATTTTCTTCAAGAATAAATCCATACGCATAATTAGTATCGTGTGAAATTGGTATTATTTCTATTTTTGTATTATTTATATTAAATATATATTCAATAAACTCACATCTATCTAATGGTACTATTTCTTTTAGATCAATATAAAATTCTTCAGGAATATATAGTTTAATATTAGTTCTTTTAATAAGAGAAGATAATCCCTTAATATGATCTGTATGATTGTGAGTTATTAATACTCCATCAATATCATTTAATAAAAGATTATCTTCTTCTAAAGTTCTTTTTAATGTTAAATAGGCAAGCCCTACATCTATTATTATTTTACTTGTTTTAGTGGTTACTAGTGAACAATTTGCTTTAGAACCACTTGATAGTACTTGTATTTTCATTAAAATAATCTCATTGGGTCAAAATGTACCCCACCTTGATAAGGAGCTCCTTGAAATGTACCAAAATGTACGTGTACTCCAGTAACATTACCTGTATCACCCATACCACCGATTACTTGACCTTTACTTACAGTTGCTCCTACACTTACATATCTTTGTGATAAATGGGCATATATTGTGTAATATCCATTCATGTGATTTATAACAATATAATTTCCATCCGGCCATCTATTTGATGATTCTGTAACAACACCTGATTGAGATGCATAAATTGGTGAACCATATCCACACCCATTTATATCTATTGCATCATGAAATCCTCCCCAGCGATAACCATAATAACTAGAAACACTTGAACAGTTAGCTGGCCATGCCCAATCTCCGGCTGTTGGCACCGTAACATAAGATCCATTAAATCCTGATGAAGTGGTTTTCTTTTTTGTTCCTTCTACTACAATTTCTGTTGTCGTCGGAGTTACTTCTTCTGTTGATACAGTTAAGATATCATGAGTTTTTCCGTTCACAATTTTTTCTTTTTGAGCAACTAATGATGTACCATTTGCTCCAGTTTGAATTATCTCTTTTTCTCCTTCATACATTGTATCATCTTGTCTTGTTTCTGTTTTATAATAAGTTTCTTGTAGTTCTACAACATGATTTTCTTGTACAATTGAAACTTGCGGATTAAGTATACCTAATGTTACTTCTTGTCCTGGATAAAGTAAGCTATTTTCATTTTGAAAATCTGGATTAGCCACTAAAAATTCATCCGTTGACATTTTATTATTAAAGGCAACATCTGCTATGGTATCACCATCTTGAACACTGTATAATTGTTGATCTTCCGTAGTTCCAAATAATAAATATTTACTTAATTCAGTTTCTTCCATATAGATAGTTTCATCTGTTGGTATTTTTTCCGATTTTATTACAACACTATTATCTATATAAATATTTTCTACTATTTTACCTGTTTCTAGAATTTCTGGTTGATTATCTTCTTCATATGCTTGATAATCAGCTTCACTTATAAATGAATTAACTATATTTTCCATAGAATTTTCAAATACTTTTTTATCTATTACATAAATTTTTTGATCGTCTGGTTTGATTTCTTCTCCTGTTTCACTTTTATATTCTAATCCTTCTATTGAAATAGTATATCCATCTATTGTAAATGATGAAGTGTTTTCTATTTTTTTATATATTTCTTCTATTGATAATATATCACTTTTATAAGTTATTTCTTTTATTATATCTAAATCTTTCGGAACATATACTTTATCTACATTATATTTTTCTTTTATAGACTCTTGTTTATCATTAATATATTCTTCTAATTCTTCTTTTGATTCTACTAATCCAAGTGATTTACCTTCTAAATATACTCTATATACTTCATTTGGTTCTAAAGTTTTTTTTGTAAATCCTACTAGAAATAGCGATGTTATTAATAGTATTGCTACTATTTTTATTTTTCTCATTATACTTCATTTCCTCCTTGATCTTCTCTTCTTAAATTTAGGAATGTTGATGTATTCTTTTTAAATAGTAATTCTATCGTAGAGGTTGGTCCATTACGATGTTTTCCTATAATGAATTCACTGATGCTTGTATCATCATTTGTTCTTGCTTCTTTGTTATAGTAATCATCTCTATATAAAAATGATACAATATCTGCATCTTGTTCTATCGAACCAGATTCACGTAAATCACTCATTATTGGTCTTTTATCTTCTCTTCCTTCAACACTACGTGATAATTGCGATAAAGCTATTATTGGTACACCTAACTCCATTGCTAATGTTTTTAAACTTCTTGAAATATCAGATACTTCTTGTTGTCTATTAGCTCCATAATTTTTACCACCTGATATTAATTGTAAGTAATCTATTACTACTAAACTTAGCCCTTTTTCACTACTTGCTATTCTTCTACATTTAGCTCTTATTTCTCCAATTGTAATTCCTGGTGTATCATCAATTACCATATTAGTTTGATTTAATTGAGAAATTGCTTCATTTATTCTCTTCCAGTCGTTATTCATTAGGTTTCCTGTTTTCAGCTTATAACCTTCTATTTGTCCAACTGATGAAAGAATTCTCATTGCTAATTGTTCCCCACTCATTTCCAGGTTGAATAATGCTACTGATTTTTCTTGTGTTTTAGCTACATGAGTTGCCAAATTAAGAGCAAATGCTGTTTTTCCCATTGCTGGACGGGCAGCAATAATTATAAATTCATTTGCATGTAATCCTGTTGTTAATTTATCTAAATCAGTCCAGCCTGTAGAAAGTCCTGTTATTTCCCCTTTATGCTCTGATAAATGTTCTAAATCATGTTGTGTTTTTGTTAATACTTCTTTGATTGTTCTAAATTCACTAGCTTTTCTATTTTTTACAATATTTAAAATACTTTTTTCTGATTTATCTAAAATGTCATTAAGTGTATCTTCAGTATTGTATCCATCTTCAGCTATTTGTGTTGCTGTTTCAATTAAAGTTCTTAATACTGCTGAATCTTCTACTTTATTTAGATAATAATCTATATTGCTTGCTGTTGGGACAAAATTTAATACTTCTGTTAAATATTCTACTCCACCTATGCTCGTTAAATGATTTTTATCTTGTAAGTGAGTTGTTACAGTTGTTAAATCTATTGGTGTTTTAGATTCTTGCAAACTTTGCATCGCACTAAATATTTTTGCATTTTTTTCATCAAAAAATGACTCTGGTACTAGTCTTTCACTAGCTTTTTGTAATGCATATTTAGATAAAAAACAAGCTCCAATAACTGATTTTTCTGCTTCTAATTTATGCGGTGGTGTTTTTATTGCCACTGTATCACCTCTACTTTACTAAATGTATTTTTAATTTTGCTATTACTTTTGGATGTAGTTTTAATTCAATATTATGAAATCCTAATGAAGAAATAGATTTAGAATTATCAATTTGATTTTTATCTATTTTATAACCTTTTTTAGATAATTCTTCTTTTATTTGTTTAACACTAATACTTCCAAATACTTTATCATGTTCTCCAACTTTTACTTTAAACTCAATTGTTTCGTTTGATAATTTTTCTTTTAATTTATTAGCCAATTCAATATCTTCTTGTTCTTTTATATTTTTCTTTTTCTTCTCATATTCTAAGTGCTTTATATTTTCATTTGTTTTTGCTATAGCAAACCCATTTTTTATTAAAAAGTTTTGTGCATATCCATCTGCTACTTTTTTAACATCACCCTTTTTACCTTGATTTTTTAAGTCTTTTATAAAAATAACTTCCATTTTAATCACCTATTTGCTTTCTTATTTCTTCTTTTACTAATTCTTCTACTTTACTAATAGTAGTATTTTCAAATTTTGCAGCACCATTGTAGGTACTACCTCCTCCTCCTAAATTAGCTAAAATATTTTTTATTTCTATGTTACCTAAGCTCCTTGCGCTTACTCCTATTACATCTTTAGATATTTTTCCAATTACAAATGAAACTTCTATATCATTAAAAAATAATAAAGTATCTGCAACTTTAGCTAAGTCTTCTCTTCTATATATAATATGAGGTGTAGCTTTAGTAAACGCTACTTTTTTACTTATAATTTCTATATCTGTTAGTAATTTTTGTCTAGCAGAATATTCTATCAAGTCTTGTTTCATTAAATATTGTACTCTTTTAGCGTTTGCTCCTATGCTAGTTAAGTAATGTGCTGCTCCATACGTATCACTTGTAGTTTTCAAAGTGAAATTATTAGTATCTAACACAATTCCTGATAGCAAGACAGTTGCGTAATAAGGTTCTATTTTTATTTTATAACTTTTCATTAATTCAGTAATCATTTCACTAGTACTAGATGTGTCATTATCTACAATTAATTTTGCGGAATTTATTGTTGTTTCACCTAATTCATGATGATCTATTATTAATTTATTAGTAAATTTATTTAAAATGTTTTCTGATTGGACTAGTTCTTTTTTATTGGTATCTAATATTATCAATAAATTTTTTTCGTTTTTTTCTTCCATTAATTGGATTGTTTCATCACTTTTTATAATATTAAGATATCCTTCTTGTTCTCTTAAAACTTTTTCTACTCCTAATTCATGTTGTTGTTCATCTATTATTATATAGCAATCTTTTTTCATTTTTTTCAAAATACTATAAAGTCCTATACTGCTACCTAAAGCATCTAAATCTAAATTATCATGGGCCATTAAAAATATTTTTTTTGATTTTTTTATTATTCTAGTTATTTCTTTTTTATTATCTAGTATTCCCATTATTTCCTCCTATTAGTGCTGTATATATTATATAATAAATAATTGATTTTTTCAATATTTATAAAAGAAAAACAGACTATCTCTAGTCTGTTATTATATTATTTTGTATAAGGTAATAATGCGATTGCACGAGCTCTTTTAATTTGTTGAGCTATATGTCTTTGATGACGTGCACATGCACCAGTTACTCTTCTTGGTAAAATTTTACCTTTTTCGTTGATATATCTTTTTAATGTTTCAGTGTCTTTGTAGTTTACATCTTTACCAGTACACATCATACATACTTTTTTTCTTTTTTTGAAATATCCTTCTGCCATTGTTTAATCCTCCTTTTTAGAATGGTAATTCATCATCGCTTATTTCGATATTAGAACCGAAATCAGCAAATGGGTTACTACCTACGTCTGTACCTTTATTTTGTTGTGTAGGAGCAGGACCAAAGTCATATGGAGATGGTTCATTTTGTTGTTGTGATGATCTTTGTTGATTTGATGATGTAGGAGTTGATCCTCCTTTTGGTGATAAAAATTCTACATTATCAGCTATTATTTCTGTAATATAACGTTTTTTACCATCTTCTCCATCATAGTTTCTTGTTTGAATTCTTCCATCTATTGCTACTTGACTTCCTTGTGTTAAATAATTTTTAACATTTTCTGCTTGTTTTCTCCACACTACAATATTTATAAAATCTGCTTCTCTTTCACCGTTTTGTCCAGTGAAATTTCTATTTACTGCTAGCGAAAATGTCGCTACTGCAGTTTGATTTCCTGTATATCTTAATTCTGGATCTCTTGTTAATCTTCCGATTAAAGTTACTTTATTCATTCTTTACCTCTTTTATTTAGATTCTACTTTTGTAATTAAATGACGAATTAAGTTTTCGTTGATTCTTGCTAAACGTTCAAATTCACTAATTGCTTCATTGTTAGCTTCAACAGTTAATAAGAAATAGTAACCAACTTTAAATTTGTTGATTTCATATGCTAATTCTTTTTGTCCCATTGCTTTTTCTTCAACGATTGTAGCTTTTTTATCTGTAAGTACTTTTGTAATTTCTTTTGCTACATTTCCGATTTCAGTTTCTTGCATATCTGGTCTAATAATAAACATAATTTCATATTTATTCATCTTGACACCTCCTTTTGGTCTAATGACTCACACATATGTGAGTAAGGAGCATTTAAAATACTCGTATGTATTATAACAAACAACTGTTTGTTTGTAAATGATTTTATTTAATATAATATATTTATTTTGTAAGATTTTAACAGTAAATAAAAAATCAGTAAAAATATTACTGATTATACATTAAATCTAAAGTGGCAGATATCTCCATCAACCATTATATAGTCTTTTCCTTCAAGTCTAGCTCTTCCTGCTTCTTTTACTTTTAATTCTGACCCATGAGTAAGTAAATCTTCATAAGATATTACTTCTGCTCTAATAAAACCTTTTTCAAAATCACTATGAATAATTCCAGCACATTTTTTAGCATTCATACCTTGTTTAAACGTCCATGCTCTAACTTCTTCTTTTCCTACAGTAAAATAAGTTCTTAATCCAAGTATTTCATATGTAGACTGAATTAATTTATCTAAACCTGAATTTTCAAGTCCTAATCCTTCTAACATTTCTTGTTTATCTTCTGGTGTTAATTCACTTAATTCTTCTTCTATTTTTGCACATAAAGTCACTACTTTTGCTCCTTCTTTTTGAGCAAATTCTTTTACTAAAGTGACATATTGATTGTCTTTTTCTCCTATTTCATTTTCTGAAATATTACATGCATATATAATTGGTTTTATTGTTAAAAAACTAAATGATTTTAGAAGTTTAATTTCTTCTTCTGTTATATCTAGCTCTCTTAGTGCTTTATTTTCTTCTAAACATTTTTTAGCAACCTGTAAAACTTCTACTTCTAATAAGTCCTCTTTATTTTTACTAGTCCTTGCTTTTTTCTCTACTTTTTGTAATCTATTATTTACTATATCTAAATCTGATATAATTAATTCTAAATTAATTGTTTCAATATCTCTTAATGGATTTACTTCTCCATCTACATGTATTATATTTTGATCATCAAAACATCTTACTACTTCTACTATTGCATCTACTTCTCTTATATGAGATAAAAATTTATTCCCTAAACCTTCTCCAAGTGATGCTCCTTTTACTAACCCTGCTATATCTGTAAATTCATATGTTGTTGGTATGAATTTGTTTGGTTCATACATTTCTTTTAATTTATTTAATCTTTCATCATTAACAGTTACCATTCCCACATTTGGTTCTATTGTTGCAAACGGGTAATTTTCTGCTAATATTTTTTGATTTGTAATTGCATTAAATAAAGTTGACTTTCCTACATTAGGTAAGCCTACTATTCCGGCAGTTAAACTCATATTATCTCCTCCATCGAACATATTATAGCATATTTTTTAGAACAAAAAAAGTGCTAAGCACTTAAATTGTCGGGAATACACCTGGACCTATTGGTAATCCTATTATATACCATCCTACTAAAAGTAAAATCCAAGTGATATTTATAATCAAGAAATAAGGTGTAATCATAGATATTGCTTTTT
>CAYJDP010000009.1:10446-13710 GCA_964368975.1 uncultured Muribaculaceae bacterium | reverse complement strand
ATTTTTATTTAAGTTATATATATTTAAATAACCAATATATAATGCAAATGATGCTAGTAAGATTGTATATCCATTAGTCATACTATCTCCTACTCTCATTATTATTTGAGCAAATTCGGGAGATATATTTGATTGCATAAACATTGGAACTACTATAGGCGCAAATATCATCCATTTTGTAGCTGGGTTTGTTAAGAATAAGTTTGCTATTGCTATTAATATTAGAGTTATTATTACTAAAGCTATCCCACTAAAATTAAGTAGTTCAACTGCTTGGGCTAACCATCCTGTTATTACTATGCCTATATTAGACATTCTGAAAATAGCAATAAACTGACTTGCTACAAATAGTAGTAAGAATATGCTACCTAATTTTGAAAATTTTTCTGAAGATAATTCAATTAATTCTTTATCATTTTTAATACTTTTCGAACCAATTCCATAAGCTATTCCCACTGATAAGAATAGTAAGGCTATCATAGCTGTAAATCCGTCTTGAAAGTATGCATTAACCCCAAATAATTGGTTTAAATATGTTACTTCTGTCATATCTAGAAACAATCCGGAATATGGTAGATTCGGTATTAAACAATATATAAATAATGTTATTACTACAATAGATGTAATCAGTGCATATCTTAATCCTGTTTTTTCTCTTTTTTCTGTTTCAATTTGTTTTTGAGCTTATTCTTCTAAATTAAGAACTTTATATTGTTAAGTTGGTGCATCTATTTCTTCTCTTTTATATTTACGTATTTTTGTTGCTATCTTTTTTTCAACAACTATACTCCCAACAAATGATGTTATTATGGTTGCTATAATTATAAATATAAGATTTGAAGTAAGCGCTATATGAATATTTTCATCAATTAATTGAGCTGAAGTTTTTGTATATTCCATTAAAGCTACTTCGCTAGATCCTACAAATATTGATACTCCATAACCGAAAGCTACTCCACAAAATGAAGTGATTATACCAAGTAATGGATTTCTACCTTTAATAAAAAATATGATTGCTGCTAATGGTATTAATATAGCATATCCTACCTCGTTAATTAATGATGACATAGTTGCAATTAATAAAATTATAAATGTTAAAGTTTGATTAGGTATTTTTTTTAAATGTTTTTCTGTAAAAACTCTTATAAATCCTGTTCCTTCAGCTACACTTATACCAATTAATGTAATCAAAAGCATTACTAACGGAGTAAAACTTATAAAATTTAGTGTTGCGCTACTTACTATTTCTTTTATCCATACAGGTGACATCAAGTTTTCTACTGCCACTAATGTAGGTTCTAGTGTTAAAGTATTAGGATTAACTATATTATAAGTATTTTGCATCTCTACTAGAGAAAATAATCCACTTATTACGATTGTTGTTGCAATTAAAATAATATATGTTGTAATAGGATGTAGATTGAATTTTTTTAGTTTTAATTTCCTTTTATCCTTCATTTGAATTTCCTTCCTCTGTTACTATTTTTTTTAATTTTTTATTAAATTCTACTCTAGGAATTAAAATAGTTCTACTACAATTCAAACATTTAATTTTTATGTCTGCTCCTAACCTAACTATTTCCCAAAAATTAGTACCACAAGGATGTTGTTTTTTCATTATTACTTTTGTTCCTAATGTATAATTATTATTTTCCATTTTTTACCTCTATATTTGTACAAATAAATTTGATTTTTTCTTGATCAAACACTTTTTTTATTTCTTTTCTTAGAGTTCTTTGAGCAGTATATTGTTCCATTGATTTTACTAACAATGCTACTCTATATTCATAACCAAATTCATTTAAATTTTCTACTCCCCATACTTCTAATTTAGATTTAGAAGAAGGTATTAATTCTTTGATATTTTCTCCGATTTTTTCTAGTGTTTTTTCTATTTTTTCTGAGTCATTATCATAACTTATATTTATATCTACTATCGCTAATGAATTTTCCATACTATAATTTATAATATTTGAAATATTTCTATTAGCTATTATTTTTATTGAACCACGGTAATTTTTTATTCTTGTTGATCTTAATCCTACAAAAATCACTTCCCCCATAAATCCTTCGATTTCTATTGTATCTCCAAGTTTATACTGTTCTTCTGTTAATATTGTTATTCCAGAAATCAGATCTTTTGCTACATCTTGTAATGCAAGTCCTAAAACTGCTGCTGTTACACCTAATCCAGCTACTATAGATACTACATTTACACCAAAAACTGATAGTATTGCAAGTATCACTATTATTGCTATCAAATATTTTATTATATTAGATATCAACATAAATACTGTTGATACTTTATTTTTTGTGTTTTTACCAATTAATTTGTTTTTATTTAGTATTTTATTTAAAATCATTTTAATAATTTTATAAACCACTATACCTAATACTATATATATAATAGGTAATAAAATCTTAGATAAATCTATTTCATATGTATCAAATAATAACATAAGTACCTCCTATTTATCTATATTCATAATTTCTAATAATCTATTTAAGTCGCTTGTATTTGTAAATCCTATTTCCATTTTATTGTTTTTTATTTTTACTTTTGTGCCTAATTTATCACATAAATGTTCTTCTAAATCTTTATATTCTGTTGATTTTTGTCTTTTTTGTGGAATTGGATTTGTTTTTATAAAATTACTTTCTGGTGCTGTTGATAATTCTTCTGTTGCTCTTACACTTAAACCTTCATTTACTATTCTATCGGCTAATTCAACTTGTTGAGTAGCATCACTTAACTTAGATAATACTCTTGCATGCCCCATTGAAAGTTCTTTTTTACTAATCTTATTTTGTACTACTTCTGATAAGTTTAATAAACCTAGCATATTGGTAATGTGTGATCTTGACTTACCTAATCTTTTTGACAATGCATCTTGAGTTAATTCTAGTGAAATTAACAGTTTTTTATATGCTATAGCTTCTTCTATTGCATTTAAATTTTCTCTTTGTAAATTTTCTAATAAAGCGATTTCCATCATTTCTTTATCATCGAATTCTCTTATAATTGCAGGTATTTCATCTAATCCTGCTAAAAGTGAAGCTTTAACTCTTCTTTCTCCGGCTATTATTTCATATCCTTTAATACTTCTTTTTGCAATTATTGGTTGAAATACACCATGTTCTTTAATTGATATTGCTAATTCTTGTAGTGCTGTTTCATCAAAGTTTTTACGAGGTTGGTACGGGTTACTTCTTAAATCAGATAATTTTATTTTTGTTATTTCTTCTTTTGGAGTTACTTCAATT
>CAYJDP010000009.1:0-10436 GCA_964368975.1 uncultured Muribaculaceae bacterium | reverse complement strand
GGTTCTCCGTGAGATGGAGCTTCTGTTAATCTTACTAATCTTGGAATTATACTATTATATACTTTTTCTTTAAAAAATCTTCTTATATCATCTACTACTTCGAATCCTAAATTAGTTCTTGAATCTAACATAGTTAACAATACACCTTCAATATCTAATGTTGGATTAAGACTTTTTTGTGCTAGCATGATAGTTTTTAATAACTGTGTTATTCCTTCTAACGCAAAAAATTCACATTGTACTGGTATTATCACTGAATTAGAGGCAGTTAATGCATTAGTTGTAATTACACCTAATGATGGTGGACAGTCTAATATTATAAAATCAAAACTATCTTTAATATTACTTAAATGATTTTTTAATTGTTCTCCTTTTGCAAACCCTGTTTCTAATTTACTTTTTTCAATTAACTCAATGTCTAATCCTGCTAAATTTATAGTTGCTGGTAAAACATATAAATTTTTATACTTGGTTTTAATCATTGCTTCTTCAATTTTCGTTTCTCCAATTAAAACATCGTATACACTTCTTTCAATATCTGCTTTATTTATTCCTACACCTGTAGTTGTATTTCCTTGTGGATCCAAATCTATTAATAATACTTTTTTTCCTAATACTGCTAAGGATGCAGAAAGATTAATACTTGTAGTGGTTTTTCCTACTCCACCTTTTTGATTTACTAACGATATAATCTTCCCCATATTCATCACCTTCCATTTTTCTTTACTTATTGTATCATTTTTTTTACATCTTTTAAATGTTTTTATGAAAAAAAGTAGATTTTTATCTACTTTATTTTTCTATTTTAATAATAACTTGGTATGAAGATGAGAAATTCATTTCATTTACTTCTATTTTTACATTATTATTTTTTAATTCTTCTATTGTTTCTTTTAATTTAAAAATTGCATTTTGTGGAGTTACTCCTTGTACAACTTCTGGTTGATTTGTTAAAGAAAACGAATCATTTGAGTTCTTTTTATTATTAACATTAGGTATATTAATATTAACTAAATCTGGAGTTTGAAAATAATCTTCTTTATTACTATTATTGTTTTTTTCATCATTTTTTATTATTGCTTCTGCCGGTGTTATGAACTTTAAGTCAGGTGAAGAAAAATCATCTGAAGGGTTATTTTGATTTATATTTAATAAACTATCTAAATCTGTTCCACCAGTAGTAGCACCTGTTTGATTCATTATATCTGTCGCATTTTCTTTTATTGAATCAATATCTATATTTTTAAAATTAGAAGGTAATTCATAAGAATCATTATCATTATCATTGTCATCTATATCATCATCTATTTCACCATAATTAATAAATTGTGACATTTCTTCACTTCCTTCCGGAGGTTTTATAGTTACTACCCCTTGTTCTTCATTCATTTGAGCAATGTTTAAACTTGGATTAAGGGGATTACTATTTAAGTAATCGCTCGCTTTATTAATATCATCTGATCCAGTTTTATTCTTTTTTATTTCTTCTTCTACTTGTCTTACTGTTAGTTTATTTGCAATTATATTTTTTAACATCGTTTTTTGAAGTTTTTCATCATTTATTCCAAGTAATGTTCTTGCGTGTCTTTCAGAAATTTGTTCTTTTAATAATGCATCTTGAATTTCTATAGGAAGTGCTAGTAATCTAAGTTTATTAGCAACTGCTGATTGACTTTTCCCCATAGTTTTTGCTAGTTCTTCTTGAGTCATTTCATCTAATTCAAGAATTTTTTGATATGTTCTTGCCTCTTCTATTGCATTAAGATTTTTTCTTTGAAGATTTTCAAGTAATGCTACTTTAGAAGTTTCTTTATCATCTATATTTCTAACTATAGCTGGTATTTTAGTTAATCCAGCTAACGCAGACGCTTTATAACGTCTTTCTCCAGCAATTATTTCATACTTTCCATTTACACTTCTCACTATGATTGGTTGGATTACACCATGTTCTTTAATTGATATCGCTAATTCTTTTAATGCTTTATCATCAAATACTTCTCTTGGTTGAAATCTATTTGGAATTATATCATCTAAGTATAATAATACTACTTCTTCTTTAGTATCTGTATTCATGGTACCCCTACTCTCTATACTTTATTCTTTACTAACATATATTATATAATATTTATTGTTTTTTTTCAAGTGATTTAATCTTTTTTATATTTTATATACATATAACAAAAAAGTAGCTAGTGCTACTTTGATATACATACAAGATTTCTTATACTATTTTCTTTAGGTAAATAGAATGTTTCTATTTTAGTTATTTTACATTTGTATTTGTTAAACTCTTTTTTAGACTCTTTTATCTCTTCTTCTACATTTGCTTTCATGGCAATAAGTTGACCATTTTTATTAATCAAATGATGAGTATATGATAATAACTTTTGAAAAGATGCTACTGCACGAGATGTTACTATATCATAAGTTTCTTTATGATCTTCTGCTCTTTGATGTATTGCTACTATGTTATCAAGTTCTAAATCTTTAATTATTTCATTTAAGTAATTTACTCTTTTTTGTAAAGAATCTATTAAAGTTATCTTTAAATTTGGAAAAGCTATTTTTAATACAATTCCAGGAAAACCAGCTCCGGTACCTACATCTACTAAGGTATTTATACTTTTTAAATTTATTACTTTTGATAAAGTTAGGCTATCATAAAAGTGTTTTAAATATACTTCTTCTTTTTCTGTAATTCTAGTTAAATTTATTTTATTATTCCATTCAATTAATAAATTATAATATTTTTCTAATTTATTTAGTTGTTCGTTAGATAAAATTATATTCAGTTTTTCTACTTCTTTTATAAATTCTTCTTTATTCATGTTTACCATTCTTTCTTAAATATACTAGTAAAATTGATATATCTGCTGGATTTACTCCACTTATTCTTGATGCTTGCCCTATAGTAGTTGGTGAAATTTCAGATAATTTTTGTCTTGCTTCACTTGCTAAATTAGGTATTTCTAAATAATTTATATCTTCTGGAATTTCTTTTGCTTCTAAAGATAGCATTTTTTCTGCTTCTTTTTGAGCTTTTTTTATATATCCTTCATATTTAGTATTTATCGATACTTGTTCTAGTACATCTATTTGATAATCTAAATTTATAAATTTAGATAAATCTTTAATTTTTATTTCTGGTCTTCTTAATAATTCTAAAAGACTAACTCCCTCTTTTAAATTTGTCGTTCCAATAGAATTTAAATATTCGTTTGTTTCTTGTTTTGGAGTAATTCTTATAGAATTTAGTTCTTCTGTTAATTTTTTTATCGATTGTTGCTTTTCTTTATATATATTATATCTATTTTCATTAATTAAACCTTTTTTAAATCCGTATTCAGTTAATCTAATATCAGCATTATCATGTCTAAGTAATAGTCTATATTCTGCGCGTGATGTTAGTAATCTATAAGGATCTTTTACACCTTTTGTTACTAAATCATCGATTAATACTCCAATATAAGATTCATTTCTTTTTAAAATAAGAGGTTTTTCACCTTCTAATTTAAGTGAAGCATTAATTCCAGCAATAAGACCTTGAGCTGCTGCTTCTTCGTAACCGCTAGTTCCGTTAATTTGTCCGGCCGTATAAAGATTTTTAATTATTTTAGTTTCAAGAGATGGTTTTAATTGTTTTGAATCAATTGCATCATATTCTATTGCATATGCATACTTTAGGATTTTAGCATTTTTTAATCCTGGAAGAGACTCAACTAATTTGTGTTGAACATCTTTTGGCATACTAGTTGAAAAACCTTGTATATAAATGTCATCATAGTAAACACTTTCTGGCTCTAAAAACAATTGATGTCTATCTTTATCTGCAAATCTTACAACTTTATCTTCAATAGATGGACAATATCTTGGTCCTATTCCTTCTACTAAACCACTATACATACTTGATTTATCCAAATTATTATTAATTATGTTATGTGTTTCTTCTGTTGTATAAATAAGATGACACGGTACTTGATTTTTTTCATCATAATAGACATTGTTAAGGAATGAAAAAGTATATTTTTGATTATCTCCGTCTTCTACTTTTAAATCTTTGAAATCAATAGATTTTTTATCTATACGAGGAGGTGTTCCTGTTTTTAATCTTAATAGATTAAATCCTAATTTATTTAATTCATCAGATAAGTGTTTTGATTCTTTTTCTTGATGAGGTCCTTCTGATATCTTAGAATCTCCTATTAAAATTGAACTTTTTAAATATGTTCCTGTAGTTAGTATTACTGATTTAGAAGTGATTTGTTCATTATTTTCAGTAATTACTCCTTTTACTTGATTATCTTCTATTATTAAATTTTCTATCATAGCTTCTTTAATAGTTAGATTTTCTTGATTTTCTAGGACTTTAATCATTTCTTTAGGATAAACTACTTTATCTGTTTGAGCTCTTAAAGACTGAACTGCAGGGCCTTTTTTAGTATTTAACATTTTAACTTGAATAACACTTTTATCGGTATTTATAGCCATTTCTCCACCTAATGCATCAATTTCTCTGACTACTATTCCTTTAGCAGGTCCTCCTATTGCTGGATTACATGGCATATCAGCTATATTTTTGTAATTACTTGTTACTAGTAGTGTTTTATGGTTTTTTCTGGCTGCTGCTAATGCTGCTTCACACCCTGCGTGTCCTGCTCCTACTACGATTATTTCATATTCCATTTGTTCACCTTCTTATTTACCTACACAGAAATTTTTAAATAGATTATCTATTATTTCATTACTATAAGTTACTCCAATTATTTCTCCTAAGTTATCAAAACATGCTTTTAAATCAATAGCTACCATATCTATAGGTACTCCACTTTCTAATGCTTTTTTAGCATCAATTATGTTATTTAACGACTGTTTTGCTAATGAAATTTGTCTTGAATTACTTAAGTAAGTGTAATCTTTAGTTTTTAATTTTTCTGTATTATATAATTTTTTTATTTTTTCTTTTAATTCTTTTATTCCTTCAATACTATTTGTATTTGTTTTGATTATTTCTTTTTCATTTAACTTAGAAATATTTATTTTTTGTTCTAAATCATTTTTATTTAATACAATAATTCTTGTTTTATCTTTACTTTTTTCTAGTATTTCTAAATCTTCTGGAGTTAATTTTTCATTTTGATTAAGTACTACTACTACTAAATCAGCTTCTTCTATCAAGTTGATACTTTTTTCTACTCCTATTTTTTCTACTACATCTTCTGTTTCTCTTATTCCTGCAGTATCTATTATATTTAGAAAAATTCCGTCAATTTGAATTTCTCCTTCTACTATATCTCTAGTAGTACCTGGTATATCTGTTACTATTGCTTTATCTTTTTCTATAAGTTTGTTTAGAATACTACTTTTTCCTACATTTGGTTTACCTATAATTACTGTTTTTATTCCTTCTTTAATGAAAGTTATGTTTTCAGATTCTTTTATTAAAGTAGATAATTCTTGTTCCATTCTATTTATTTCTGTTGTTACTTTTTCTTTTGTTACTACTTCAATATCATCATATTCTGGATAATCATTGTTAACTTCTATTTGCGATAATAGATTTTTTAAGTTATCTCTGAAATTATTTATTAAATTAGATAAGGTTTTATTTAGATTTGCTAATGCCATTTTTCTTTGATCATTATTTTTACTATTAATTAAATCTATTACTGACTCTGACTCAACTAAATCAATTCTTCCATTTAAGAAAGCTCTTTTGGTAAATTCACCTGGTGATGCAAGTCTTGCTCCTGATAAAAGCATTATTTCTAATACTTTATTAGTAGTACTTATTCCTCCATGGCAGTTTATTTCTACTACATCTTCTGCTGTGAAAGTGCGAGGTGCTTTCATTACTGATATAAGTACTTCATCAATTATTTCATTATTTTCTACTATATGACCATAGTTTATAGTATGAGAATTTACTTCATTTAAGTTTTTACCTTTGAAATTATTATTTACAATATTTATTGCATCATTTCCAGTTAATCTTATTATTGATATTGCCCCTACTCCTACAGTTGTAGAGATTGCTACTATTGTATCATTCATGCTAATACCTCCTTTGCAAGCATATTATAGCACTTTTTTTTGAAAAATAAAAGAAGAATTAATCTTCTTTTGGTTTAATTACAACATATCTATTTGGTTCTTCACCTTCACTTGTAGTTATTACATATTTATTATTAGTTAAAGTATTGTGAATTATTCTTCTTTCATAAGAGTTCATTGAATCCATTTTTACTTCTATTTTTGTTTCTTTTACTTCTCTAGCAAGTTTTTTTGCAAGATATTCTAAGTTTTTATGTTGTTTTTCTTTATATGAATTAATATCAATAGTAAATTTGTAATTTTTATCTATTTCATTTTTTACTGCTCCTGCTACTACAGTAGTTAAAGCTTGTAGATTTTTACCATTTTTTCCTATTAATACTGCATCATTACTTGTATATAAGGTAAATGAAGGACTATTGTTTTCTTTTTTCATTTCTATATTACAAGTTAAACCTATATTATTAACTAATTTAGAAATATAATCTTTTATAAATTGATTTACTTCTCTTTTTTCGATTACTTCTATTTCTATTTTTTTACTTTTAAAAAGTCCACCTTTTACTTCTTCTAATTCTTTGACAATTAAATTTTCTTCTGACTCTTGTAAAGATAATTTAGCATTTTCTAATGCTTCTTCATAAGTTTTTCCAACAAATTTATTTTTTTCCATTTACTTCCTTGCTCCTTTTAACTAAAAGATTTTGTGCTACAGTGAATGCATTACTTGTTACCCAGTATAGTCCTAATCCTGCTGGCATAAATATACCTGTGATAATTATCATTATAGTCATTATAGTTGGCATCATTTTTAAATTAACATCGCTAGAAGCATTTGTTGTATTTAATTTCATTGAGAAATATGTTGTTACCCCAATAATAATTATTAATAGTAGATATATATACCAAACTGAAGAAGTTATTCCTACTGCTGGAGTTGTACCAAGTTGTAATCCTAATAATTTATCTTCAAATAATGCTGGTGTTCTTTGAATTGCTTCTAAGAATGCTATAAATAAAGGTAATTGAATTAGTGCAAATAAACATCCTGCTAATGGATTTATTTTATGTTTTTTATAAATAGCCATCATTTCTTGTGTTTTCTTCATTTGTTCATCTTGATTATTTTTATTAGGATATTTCTTTTCTAACTTATCTAACTCTGGTTTTGCTTTCTTAATTAATTCTGATTGTAAGGCTGTTTTTCTTGTTAATGGGAATGCAAGTATTCTTATAAGTAAACTTACTAATATAATAGATAAACCGTAATTTTTAACTAACTCCCCTACTGTTATTAATAATAATGATAATGGTTTAATAAAGATTGAATCCCAAAGACCTTCATATCCCCCACTCGTTAAAGTGAATTCATCACATTCTGGAACATCTTTTAAATCCATTCCATTTTCTTCATAAATTTTAATCATTTCTTTATCTGTAGGTTTACAAATAATATTTTCTGCTACATTTTGTCCAGTTACTTCATTTTTTACTGGTTCATTTTTATCATTTTCTAAATACTGCGTACACCCTGAAGTTGTTACTACTACTAATAAAAGTAATAACATCACTTTTGCTTTTTTAGTTAATCTTTTCATTATTAGTCCTTTCTTACTTTTGTTATAATATGTTTATAATCTTTTTCTAATTGGTGATAATCTTTTTCTTCTCTCATACCTTTTAATATAATAATAAAGTTTTTATTTTTTTCTAGGTTTATTTCATTATTATCAATAATTGCTCTTATTTTTCTTTTATATTTATTTCTAAATACAGCATTCCCTAGTTTTTTACCAACTGATACTCCAAATTTATTATATAATAGATCATTATTTTCATAATATATAAAATAACTATTATTTTTTATTAGAGTTCCAGTTTTTATTATTCTATCAAAATCTCTTTGATTTTTAACTATATTTTGTTTCTTCACTTTATCACCTTATATTAATTATACATATTTTTATAGTAAAAAACCACTGTTTTATTCCAGCGGTAATTATTTACATAATCTTTTACGCCCTTTACGACGACGACGATTTAATATATTTGTTTTTTTACGAGCAAAAAATCCTAATTTTTTAGCTTTTTTACGTGTATTTGGTTGATATGTTCTCTTCATTTACTTCCACCTCCAGACATAAATCTACATTATTATAATAATAATTAACCTAAAAGTCAATTAAATATAAATAATTTTTATAATTTTTTAGTACATTTACTAATGTTTTTTTATTTTATCATATATTTATAGAAAAAGAAATATTTTTTTTTATATACATTTCTTTTGTTATTTTAATTTTAAACAATTTCCACATGTGTGTGGATTACTTATATGTGGGTTGTTAATTAAAAACTGTGGAAACTGGGGATAACTTAAGTTTATTCTTATTTTATATAGGTTTTAACTGTGGATATAATTGTGGATTTCCTGTTAATTAATTTTTTTTGAGTTTTTTTGTTTTCTTTTTCAACAATTTGATGTAGAATAATGTTATTAATTTTGTTTTATGGGGAGATGGTGAAATGAATGTAGATGTTTTGTGGTCTAATTTAATAGATAAACTAAAACCTAAT
Organism: uncultured Muribaculaceae bacterium; assembly: GCA_964368975.1. Taxonomy (GTDB): domain Bacteria; phylum Bacillota_I; class Bacilli_A; order RF39; family UBA660; genus CAYJDP01. The sequence continues at coordinate 1,808 of CAYJDP010000009.1, read as the reverse complement.
TTAAGTAAATTAGCATATGAAACCTGGTTTGAAGAAACATATTTACATAAATTTCACGAAGGTAAGGCTTTTGTAGTTGTACCGATGGCTATTCATAAACAACACTTGCATGATCATTATAATAAAATGATAGTTGATAATTTAAGTGAGATATCAGGAACTCCTTGTGAAATAGTTTATATATTAAAAGATGAAATAGAAGAAGAGGTTAGTGTTACTAATAGTGATAACTTACTAAAAGATATTCTTAATGATGATAGTAATTCAAATAAATTTAGTTCTAATTTAAATAATAAATATAATTTTAGTAACTTTATAGTAGGGAATAGTAATAAATTTGCTCATGCAGCAGCTTTATCAGTAGCTGAAAATCCAGGTAATATGTACAATCCTTTATTTTTATATGGAAATAGTGGGTTAGGGAAGACTCATTTAATGCATGCTATAGGGAACTATTTAATGGATAATACTAATAAAAAGGTACTGTATGTAACTAGTGATCAGTTTATTCAAGATTTTATTGGTATTAATAAAAAAGATGATAAAGGTACTAATTTTAATTATGTGGACTTTTTTAAGAATAAATACCGAAATGTTGATGTTTTAATAATAGATGATATTCAATTTCTTGGAGGTGGGGCAACTCAAACACAACAAGAATTTTTCCATACATTTAATACTTTATATAATGATAGTAAACAGATAATTATTTCATCTGATAGATCACCAGATGATTTAAAATTATTAGAAGACCGGCTTAGAACAAGGTTTTGTTGGGGATTAACAGTTAATATTTTTCCACCAGACTTTACTCTTAGAACTGAAATATTAAAGAAAAAGATTATGTCTGGTAATTTTGAAAAAGAAATTCCCACAGATGTTGTGGAATATATTGCTTCAAATATAGGAGCTGATGTTAGACAGTTAGAAGGTTCTATTACTAGATTAATTGCTTATTCTACAATAATGGGTGGGGCAGTTATAACATTAGATTTAGCAATAGAGGCGCTCAAAGATTTTATAAGTAAAGGAATGAGTGAAAAAAATGATGTTCATCGTATACAAAAAATAGTATCTGAATACTTCCAGATAACAGTAGAAGATATTAGAAGTAAGAAAAGAAGTGCTAATATTGCATTTCCAAGGCAAATAGCTATGTATTTATGTAGAAACTTAACTAGTGAATCTTTTCCAAAGATAGGAACAGAATTTGGTGGAAAAGATCATTCTACAGTAATGCATTCAGTAGAAAAGATAGAAAATGAGATTAAAGTTAATAATGATCTTAATAATATAATAGAGAAATTAAAAAAAGATATAGGATTTGTTAATAAAAATTAATAACTTTTGTTTTTTCCACAAGGTAATTTATGTTAAAATATAAGTAATACATAGGAAAAAGCGAGTTTTAAACAATTTCCACAGTAATAATAATAATAATTAAAAGAAAGAAGGAATATATATATGAAATTTACAATACAAAAAGACTTATTATTAGATGCTTTAAATAAAGTATCAAAAGCAATATCAACTAAGAATTTAATACCGGTACTTGCAGGAGTTAAATTTGAATTAAAAAAGAAGAAATTAACTCTTACTGCAAGTGATAATGATATTACTATTCAAACACATATTAATATAGAAGATGAAAATACTGTTGAAAAAGAAGGTAATATTATTATTCAAGGTAAATATATACTTGATATAGTTAGAAAATTACCTGATAAATTTATTAATATAGAAGTTATTGATGAATTAAAAATATTAATATATACAGAAAATAGTGAATTTAATTTAAATGGTATTAG
>CAYJDP010000008.1:21197-23245 GCA_964368975.1 uncultured Muribaculaceae bacterium | reverse complement strand
ACTTGTTCTATTACATTTGCCATTGTAAATGTTATACCAGTACCAGTCGCGCCTAGAAGAACTTGATGTTTTTCTTTATTATTTATTCCTGATACTAATTTTTTTATGGCTTTTGGTTGATCTCCTGATGGAGAGTATTTTGAATTTATTTTAAACATAGTTCCTCCTTAAAGTTGGTAAAATTATATCATTTTATTAATGAAAAAACAAGATTTCCTCTTGTTTATTATACTTTTAGTATGTTGATATTTTTATAGATTATTCTTATTACTTATTTGTAGTACATATAGTAATCAGATTTATTAAAGTTAACAGCTTTCATAACATCAGTCATTTGTCTATTATCTTTAGCAACAAAACATATTATATGTTTACAATCTTTTTCTTGATTTCTTAATTCTTTTACTAATTTCTTAAAATATTCTTTTTTTCTATATGATTTATCTATATATGCTTGGGAAATATAGATTCCTTTACCACTATCTGAAAAGTATATGTATGAATATATAATAAAACCTATCATTTGATTGTTTAACTCTAGTACTAAAGATTTGCATAAATTTTCTTCAAAAAGATCTTTTAAGATATTTTTAGAAAAATTTGTTTCTTTAATATTAGATATATTATTTATTTATGAGCTTTTAAGATGTATTCCATATCACTATGTTTTATTTTTCTTATTATCATTATAACTCCTTTTCAAAATCTTTTAATATAGCAAATGCTGCTCTTTTTCCTGATGCTGCTGCTTTTGCTACTGTGCCTTTGTTTCCAATGATATCTCCTGCTGCATATATATTTTCTTTTGATGTTTGTTTATTTTCATTTACTTGTACTTGATATGTATTTGTTTTTATATTTAAGTCTTTTACATAGTCTTCTATTGTTGCACCTATTGCTAGTACTACTACATCTGTTTTTAATTTATAGTTACTATTAGGTATGTTTTCTAAGACTTTGTTGTTATATTTTGTTTTTATTAGTTCTATTTCTTCTACTTTAGTTGTTCCAATTATTTGGGCTGGTGTTGTATTAAATATGAATTCAATATTTTCATCTTTTGCTTCTTTTATTTCGGATAATTCAGCAGGCATTTCTGATTCTTGTTTACGATAAATTATTTTCACTGATTTAGGATTTAATCTTTTAATAGTTCTAGCACAATCTATTGCAACATTTCCTCCACCAATTATTACTACATCTTTATTTTGGTAATTCGGATGATTTTGATGTTCTAGTAGGTAGTTACCTAGGTATACATTAGATAAATATTCTCCTTTAATATTTAAATAATTCCCTTTATTAGCACCAATAGTTAGTAGGACTTTATCATAGTTTTTTTCTAGATATGATAATTCTAAGTTACTATTTAATTCTTGATTATACTTTACTTTTATATCAAGATTAAGTATTTTTTTAATTTCTTTTTCTACTATACTTCTTTTTAATCTAAAATCAGGTATTCCATGAATAAGTAGTCCACCTAGGTAGTTATATTTTTCATATATAGTTACATTAATTCCTTTTTTTGCTAAGAATGCTGCTGCTGTTAAACCTGCAGGTCCTCCTCCTATTATTGCTACTTTTTTTGATTTATATTTTTCTTCTACTTCTTTTTGATAAATTTCTTTTAAAATAAATTCATTATTTATATTATCTGCTATATGAGTTTCTAATTCTCCAATAGAAACAGAATCTCCTTTCAGTGATTTTATACAAGATGCTTCACATTGTTTTTTATGAGGACATATTCTTCCACAAACGGAAGGTAACACTGAAGTTTGTGATATTATTTCAAAGGCTTTATTATAATCATTTGTTTTTAATGCTTGAATAAATGAAGGAATATCATTATTTAGAGGACATCCTTTATTACTACATGGTTTATTTATACAATTTATACAGTGATTTATTTTTTCTTGAATCGATTTAATCATATATACTCCTTGATATTATTATACTATAATAGTTTTTGTTAGACAATTTATTTCAAAAGAAAAAAGTGATTATCTCACTTTTTAGTCGTCATCACCATCATCATCATCATC
>CAYJDP010000008.1:0-21097 GCA_964368975.1 uncultured Muribaculaceae bacterium | reverse complement strand
TCATCATCATCATTATCGTTGTCATCATTGTAATAGTTGTTATAATCTTTATCATTATCGTTATCTTGATCATTATCATAATCATTGTTATCTTCTATTTCTGATTTAATTATCTCTCCTGTTGTTGCATTAATATCATATTCATATTCAATATTATTTGAATTAAATTCTACTTCATATACTAGTATATTATTATCCATATCAATTTCAATATCAACATCAGTTGGATTTGATACATTAGCGTTAGTTAATGCTATAGATAATGCGTTATCTGTACTTATATAGTTATTAGTACTTGGTGTTCCATTTACTTCTATATTTTGAGTATTATTTTTCTTTGAATTAACTAGTAAATTTAAATCATTAGTAGTTAATCCTTTTAAATTGTCAAATGTATATGTTGGATTAGATGCTATAATTTTATTAATTAATTCTACTTTACCTACTGAAATATTATTATCTTTAGCAAGTTGTTCTAATTCTTTTGTTGAGTTAATAGTTTGAGTAATAATTGATGGAGTAATACTGTTGTTTTCTAATTCTTTTGAAATACTATTATTTACTGTTTCAATTACATTAGTTGTATTTTCTCCATTTGCTGTTACAAGAACTGAATTTTTTTCATTTGTAATATATTGATCATTTATTAATTCTTTTGTTACTTCAGTTGTTGCATTTTCTAATGTTTGTCCTTCTACATTAATATCATTTATAATATTATTTCCATCACTATTTATTGCTACCACTTCTCTTACTGTTCCATTTTCATCTATACCAAATTCAACTGATGGATTTACATCAAAAGTTACTGTTGTTACTACAGTAGTATCTGGTAGTAAAAATATTGCTAATGCTGCTGTTGTTACTAGAGTAAGTGGTATTCCTATATATTTTTTTATATTTATTTTTTTCTTTTTTGTTTCATTTTCCATTCTTAAAATAACTCCTTTATTTTTGTCTATTTTTTCTTGAATGGCACTGAAATCTGATTTTATTAAATTACTTGGTAAATTATTTATGTCTTTATTAATTCTTTTATTTTTCATTTTACACCATCCTTATATATAGAGCGTATTTTTTTGATTGCTCTGTTATGTTTTGAGAGTACTGTTGATAATTTTAAATTTAGTAGATTAGCTATTTCTCTGAATTTAAAGTTATCTATGGAATTTAATATTACTATTTGTCTTTCTTCTTCTTCTAAATCCTCTAATATTGTTTTTAAAAGTAATTTATTAAAGTTTTGATCAGACTTTCCTAGTAGTTGTTCTACTTCGGTTATATCTGTATATTCTTTTTTCTTATTACTTTTTAATTTATTTAGACAAAGATTTCTAGTGATAGTTAAGATCCATGCAAGTGGTTTGTTCCTAGGATTATAATTTTTAGCATACCTATTTATATTTACATAGGTATCTTGCATAATATCTTCTGCATCTGTAGGATTTTTCATAATAGATAAAGCAAAATTATATACGTAATTTCTTGTTTCATTATAAAGTAATTCTAATGATATGTTATTACCTATACTTATTTGTTTTATATAGTTTTCTAGTATTATATTTTCTTCCATGTAATTACTCCTCTCATATATATAACAATTCATGTAGTTATTTTATTGCAAAAATATTTATTTTTTTATTATAACATTAATTAATAAGAAAAAGTTCACTAGTTTGTGAACTTTATTTAGTTAATTTATATTTTTCTCTTGGATAATTTTTTGTATGAAGTAATTTATGTGCTAATCCTTTACCTGGTTTTCCTAAGTAATTTTTATATATTTTCTTTAAAGTTTGGTTTTCATGTGACTTTCTAATAGTTGATTTTTCATCTATATCATATAGACAATCTGCTCTTAATTTTCTTACATCTGTTATTTCTCTTACTTTGGCTTTTTTAATAGGTTGTCCTCCACCCATTATACATCCTCCAGGACAAGCCATTACTTCAATAAAATGATAATTACTAGTTCCTGATTTTACTTCTTCCATTATTTCCTTTGCATTAGCTAAACCGCTTACTACTGCAATATTTATATCTATTCCTTTTATATTAAGAGTTGCTTTTTTTATACCTTTTTTTCCTCTTACTTCTTTGAATTCAATATTAGATGTTTTTTCTTTTAGCAAATCTTGTGCTGTTCTTAAGGCTGCTTCCATTACACCCCCGGTTGTTCCAAATATTGCTGCAGCTCCTGTTGATTCACCCATTGGACTATCAAAGTCTTCATCAGGAAGTTCTGTAAAATTTAGATTTGCTTGTTTAATCATTCTAGCTAATTCTCTTGTTGTTATTACATTATCTACATCTCTTAGGTTATCTACTTCCATTTCTTTTCTTGTACTTTCAAATTTCTTTGCTGTACAAGGCATTACTGAAACTACGTAGATTTTTTTAGGGTTTAGATTTTCTTTTTCTGCATAATATGATTTTACTAATGCGCCAAACATTTGATGAGGGGATTTTGCGGTTGAAAGATGAGGTATTAATTCTGGATAATTCATTTCTATAAATCTAATCCATCCTGGTGAACATGATGTAAACATAGGTAATACTTTATTATTTTGTACTCTTTCTACAAATTCTGTTGCTTCTTCCATAATAGTAAAATCTGCTCCAAAGTTAGTATCAAACACTTTGTTAAATCCAATTCTTCTTAAAGCAGTTACCATTTTACCAGTTACGTTTGTTCCTATTTTCATACCAAATTCTTCACCTAAGGCTGCTCTTACAGCTGGTGCTGTTTGAACTACTACGTGATAGTCTTTATCTTTTATTTTTTCCCATACTTCATCAATTGTTTCTTTTTCTCTCAAGGCACCTGTCGGACAACTTTTAATACATTGTCCACAGAAAGTACAGTTAGTATCATTTAAACTTAAGTTATCTACTGTTGATATACAAGAGTTAAATCCTCTATTTATTGTATCTAGGGAACCAATTCCTTGGATGTTTTTACAAGTTGCTACACATCTTCTACAAAGAATGCATTTATTAAAATTTCTTACTATTGAAGGAGATTTATCATCAATTTCATAATTGTTTTTTTCTCCTTGATATTCTATTTTTGTAAGATTAAGTTTTTCTGTTAAATCTTGTAATTCACAGTTTTTACTTCTATTACAAGATAGGCAATCTTGATGATGGTTTGATACGATTAAATCAAGTATTACTTTTCTAGATTCAACTACATTTTCATTATTTGTGTACACTACCATATTTTCTTCAACTAATTGTGTACAAGAAGTGATTAATCCTCTTTTTCCTTCAATTTCTACTATACACATTCTACATCCACCACCTGGTGAAATATCTTTTAAATAACATAGAGTTGGAATATCAATACCTGTTTGTCTTGCTGCTTCTAGTACTGTAGTTTTTTCTGGAACTGTTACTTTTTGATTATCTATTATTAAGTTTATCATTTTCATATTATTTCCTCCTATGTTATTATTGCTTTAAATGGACAACTTGATATACAACTTCCACATTTTATACATTTTTCTTGATCTATTATTCTTTTTTCTTTTAATTCGCCTATTATTGCGTCCACTGGACATTTTCTTTGACATAAGCCACATGATTTACATAGTTCATCTACTATTTTTATTTCTGTTATTGCTTTACATTCTCCAGCAGGGCATTTTTTATCTACTGCATGAGCGATAAATTCATCTTTAAAGTATTTCATTGTGCTTAATACTGGGTTAGGTGCTGTTTGACCTAGTCCACAAATACTACTTTTAATTATATTATTAGAAAGCGTTTGTAGTTTTAGTAAGTCTTCTTCATTACCTTTTCCATCACATAATCTTTCTAATATTTCATGCATTCTTTTTGTACCTATTCTACATGGAGTACATTTTCCACAACTTTCACTTACAGTAAAATCTAAATAAAATTTGGAAAGTGCTACCATACAATTTGAATTATCTAATACAATTAATCCACCTGAGCCCATCATTGAACCAATTTCTTTTAATGATTCATAGTCAATAGGTGTATCTAGGTGACTTGCAGGAATACATCCTCCTGATGGTCCTCCTGTTTGAGCTGCTTTAAATTCTTTTTTATTAGGTATTCCTCCACCTATATCAAATACTATTTCTCTTAAAGTTGTTCCCATTGGTACTTCTACTAATCCTATATTGTTTATGTTTCCACCTAAAGCAAATACTTTTGTTCCTTTAGAGTTTTTTGTTCCAATACTTGAGTACCATTTTGAACCTTTTAAAATTATTTGAGCTATATTTGCATATGTTTCTACATTATTTATTAAAGTTGGTTTACCCCATAATCCAGATTGAGCTGGGAATGGAGGTTTTAATCTTGGTTGTCCTCTTCTTCCTTCAATTGATTCTAGTAGAGCTGTTTCTTCTCCACAAACGAATGCTCCTGCTCCTAGTCTTATTTCTATATCAAATTTAAATTTAGTTCCGAAAACATTATCTCCTAGTAAATTATAATCATATGCTTGCTTAATTGCTATTTCTAATCTTTTTACAGCAATTGGATATTCTGCTCTTACATATATATATCCTTTATTAGCACCTGTTGCATATGCTGCTATAGTCATTGCTTCTAAAATAGTATGTGGATCTCCTTCGAGGATACTTCTATCCATAAATGCTCCAGGATCTCCTTCGTCTGCATTACAAACTATGTATTTTTGATTTCCTTTAGCTAGTTTTGTAAATTCCCATTTATTACCGGTAGGGAAACCTGCTCCTCCTCTACCTCTAAGACCCGAATTTTTAATTTCTTCAATTACTTGATTAGGAGTTAGTTCAAATAAAACTTTTTCTAACGCAAGATATCCATCAAATGCAATGTATTCATCTATTTCTTCTGGATTGATTATTCCACAGTTTTTAAGCGCTATTCTATTTTGTTTTTTATAAAAACTTAATTCTTCTAATCTTTCTACTACTGTATTATCTACATCTTTACATAATAATCTCTCTACTTTTGTATTATTTTCTATATGGCTTTCAATTATTTCCTTACAATCATCTACTGTTACCATAGCATAGAAAGTATCTTCTGGTCTTATTATTACTATTGGTCCTTTTGCACAAAGTCCAAAACATCCTGTTTTAACTACTCTAGTATTTTTTATTTCTTTTTCTTTTATTAACTCATTAAACTTTTTTAGAATATCATCCGATTTAGACGAAGTACATCCAGTACCATGGCATATTAAAATATGTTTTTCTTTTGTATCCGCTAAAGTATTTACTCTAAGATCTAATTCTTTTCTTTTAACCTCTTTTATCTCATGTATTTTTTTTATTATTTCCATACTATGCATTCCCCTTTAATTCATCAATTACTTCATCTATTTTTTTTACTGTTCCTTTTCCATATACTTCACCGTTTATAGTAAATACTGGGGCTAGTCCACAAGCACCTACGCATCTTGTTTCTTCAATTGAGAATTTTCCATCAATGGAAGTCTCTCCTTCTTGAATACCTATTTTTTCTTCTACTCTTTTCAATAATTTTTCTGCTCCTTTTACATAACAAGCAGTTCCCATGCATACTGAGATATTATATTTACCTTTGGGTTTTAGAGAAAATCTTGAATAAAATGTTATTACTCCATATATTTCTGCCATAGGTGTTTTTAAATAATTAGATAAAGATTTTTGAATATTCATTGGAATATATCCATAATTATCTTGTATTTCATTTAACATTTGGATTAAGTTATCTTTTTCTGGGGTATATTTTTGATATAATTTTTCTTCAAATTTACTTAATTTATTACAATTACAAGTTGTACATTTACATTGTTTTTTTTCGTTACTCATGTTATCCTCCTAGATATTCTATTCTAGTTAAATTATATCAAATATGAATTTTATTTACAAGAAAAGATAAAAAGAATGCAGTTATTTTGCATTCTTTGTTTTGTTGATTATATTTAATATTTTTTCTACTACTTCGTCAATTGTAATATTACTTGAATCTATATAATGAGCATCTTTTGCTCTAATTAGTGGTGATATTTTTCTTTGAGTGTTCATTTTATGTCTTTCTTTTATATCCTCTAGTATTTCTTCGTAAGTACATTCTATTCCTTTTTCTTGGTTTTGATTATATCTTCTTCTTGCTCTTTCTTCAAGAGAAGCATCTAGGAATACTTTTACATCCGCATTAGGAAATACTACAGTTGTAATATCTCTTCCTTCTATTACTAAATTTTGATTTTTTGCTATTGATCTTTGTATTTTTAAAACTTTTTCTCTTACCTCTTTTATTTGAGCATATTTTGAAACGTTTTTGTCTATTTTTTTAGTTCTTATTTCTCTATTTACATTTTCACCATTCAAAAATATTGTTTGCTGATGATTATTTGATTTTATTTCAATATTTATATCTTTTAATAATTCGATTATTTTTGGAATTTCATTATCTTCAATGTTTTCTCTTAAAAATTTTACTGTCATAGCTCTATACATTGATCCCGTATCAATATTAACAATATCTAGTTGTTGTGCTATTCTTTTAGCAACTGTTCCTTTTCCAGAACCAGCGGGTCCATCTATTGCAATTATAAAACTCATATATACACCTCTTTCACTTATTTATTTTACTATATTTGATGTTTTTTTTCAAATTAAAATTTCCACAAAAGTTGTGGAAATTATTTTTTTTCATATACATCATATATTTCTATTTCTGCTACTTTATTTAGATTATGTCTTATGTATTCTCTCACTTGAATTGGTGTTTGTCCAGGTGATGATGATAAAAATACTGATGATTTTGTTACTAAATATAAAGTTTTTTCTTTGTTATCATTTATTCTTTTAATTTCTCCGTCTTCAGAATCTTTTCCTAAGTTACCTAAATTGAACATATCATAATCTTTATTATATCTATTTAAATCAATCATATTTATAGGTGCTCTATAGTCAAGTATATACACTTTATATCCTTCTTTTGTTTTTTCATTTATATATTCATTTACTTTTATTACGTGTTTTTCATATTCTGGATCTATTATTAAATAATTTAAATTATTTAAATTAGATTTTTCCGAGGAATTTATGAATTGATTAAATTGTTTTATAGGTAAAATTAAATATATTAGTATTATTAGAACAAAGAAAATATTTTTATTTTTTATTTTGATAGATATTTTATTTTTTATTAAATTATATGTTATGTAAATTATTCCAATATAAGTTATTAAAGAAGCACTTTGGTAATGAGTATTGTCTGATAACGGAAAAAATAGAGAATATGTAGTAACTGCATATGCAAATATAATTAATATATTATCGTTTTCAATTGTTCTATTTTTTCTTTTAATTCCTTTTAATAATAAATAAGTTAAAGTAATTGGTATTATATATACTATAATAATAGCTATTAACTTCATAAATATATTATCTATATTAACATACATTGAACTGAAAGGTACTTTGTTTGAGAATGTGGTTAATCCTAATATTGTATAATCTATAAATTCTGTTAATATATTATTTTTTATCAAATATAGAAAATAGATAAATAAAGGTATTATTGTAAATATTAATCTTGTTGTGAATATTTTTAAATAGTTTATTAATTCTTTTTTGTTAGTAACTATTAATAATTTATATCCTAGTACTCCTAAAGTTATTCCAATTCCTGTAGTTTGTTTAATTAAAATTGTTATTCCTAATAATAAACCTATTATTAAGTCGTGTTTAAAATTATATTTTAATAATTTATTTTTATTTAGATTTTTTAATTCAAGTAATAACATAATTAAAGAAATCACTATTATAAATCTATTATATTCATAATAAAAGTATGACGATACATTTTTTATAAGAAAAAGTAACGCTAGTATAGTTGATAATATTTTATTTATTTTTAATTCTTTTAAGACTAAATAAAATAAGTAAAAGGTTATTGTTGCTAATAGAATTGTAAATACTCTAAATATAATTAATTCCGTTGTAATTATATTTAAAAATATAGCAGGTATTTCATATATTATATGTGGCACTATTATATTAAAATCTTTATAAGGTAGTAATCCATTAGCTAAATTTCTACTAAAATTAAAATTCCATATTTCATCTAAATTATTAATAGGTTTATTTAATATAAATGCTGTTGATGTAAATATTATAATTAATATTAGTGCAATTTCTTTTTTTTTCATTTTTACCTCTTTTTTTACTTTTTATAATAAACACTATAAATATCTATGTCATCTATGTATTTTAAATTTGATCTTATATAATTTCTAGTTTTTTCTGGATTTTGTGCTGATTTTAATTCTTCGTAGTATTTTTCATTTAATATTAAGTATAATGTGTTGCTTGATTCTTTTATTCTATTTATTTCTCCTGTTTCTCCATCTGCTCCTAAATTCCCAATATTATACATATCATAATCTTTATTATATCTATTTAATACGATCATATATGTAGCTGCTCTAAAATCGAGCATGTAAACATCATAACCTAGTTTTTCATTTTCTTTAATATAGTTAGTTATTAATGTTATTGTTTCTTGATTTTGTTTTTCAATTACAATATTATTAAAATTATCTATATTCGATTTATCTTCATCATTAATATAATTAATTGTTTTTATAGTTAGTAAAGGAATAACTGTTATGAATATTACTATTAGTAAAGCATTATAGTTACATATTATTTTTATTTCTTTTCTAGTTATTAGTTCTTTTATACTATATATAAGTCCTATGATTGCAATTAATCCTGCACTTATTATATGATTAAAATCAGTTAGTGGAAAAAACAGTGCATAAGTAGTTATACTATATGCAAATATAATAATTTTTTTATCATTTGAAATACTTCTGTTTTTTCTTTTTAATCCCGATAAAAATAAGTATATTATTGTTAATGGAACTATATATACAATTATACCAGCAACTAGTTTCATCATTATTAAATCTTGTTCTATTATCATTTGATTAAATGGTAATTTATTTGTAAATGTTAATACTCCGTAAATTACATAATCCAAAAAATCTGTTAATATATTATTTTTTAACAAATACCCTATGAATATTATTATTGGTATAAATGCAAACGCTAATCTTGTAAACGCTGTTTTTATGTATATTATTAATTCTTCTTTGTTTGAAATAACTAATAATTTATAACCTATTATACCAATTAACATTACAGCTCCTACTGTGTGTTTTATTAAAATTGATAATCCTAATAGTAATCCTATTACTGCATTATGTTTAAATGAATATGATAATAATTTATTCTTATCTATATGTTTTAATTCAATATATAATAATATCAATGCAATTAAAATTAAAAATCTATTATATTCATAATAATATACTTGTAAATTTATCATTCCTAATCCTAAAGCAACTATTAATGATAACACTTCATTTATTTTTAAAAGTTTTAATATTTTATATATCATATAAAATACAGATGTACCTAAAATAGTTGTGAAAATTCTAAATATCATTAACTCTGTTGAAAAAATTCTCATAAATAATGCTGGTATTTCATAAATAATATGAGGAACAATTATACTAAAATCTTTATATGGTAATAGTCCATTTGCTAAGTTTCTTGCAAAATTATAATTCCATATTTCATCAGTATTACCATGATTTTTTGTACATATGGAAACTAAAAATAGTAGAAATATTAATATTAAAGCAATAATATCTATATTTTTATTTATTTTTTTCATTTTTTACCTCTTTTGATTTTAATATATAAATTATATAAAACATATAGAAGTTTATTTGTAATATAATCAAATTCTCCTATAAACTCAGTATATTCTCCTCCTAATCTCTTTTTAAATAAATGTATTCCATATACTGAATTATCTGGGGATGGATTTCCTGTTGTTCCAAAAAAATCAATCATAGTAGAATTAGATTCTACTGCATCTTTGATTATTTCATAATATATTAGGTAATTAGCATTTAGCCAACGTAATTTTGAATTATTTCCGCCATGTACAGTCCATACATAATCATTGTATTTCACTGTAATAATTGATGATAATATAAGTGTTTCTTCGTTTATTTCTTTTAATTCGTTTATTTCTTGTGTCATCTTATTTAGTTGGTTTGTTAAATCATTAATTGTATTTTTTGATTTTTTTTCATTTGATTGAGATTGTTCTTTTATTTTATTTATATCTTCTTTTATTTGATTTACTTTTAAATTATATTTTTCTATCAACTTTTTTATATTTACTTTAACTATGTAAATATCACTCATATTGGATTCATTTAAAATAGTATAAAATTTTTCATAATATTGAATTGGTGCTTGAATTATCCCTTCTCTTTTTGCAGTTTCTTTCATAGTTATATAAAAATCTTTTATATCTGATTCATTACCTTTGTAAATATCTAAGTCATATTGATTATTTTTATTTAATACTTTTCTTGTTGTAGCATGAAATCCTTTATATACTTCTTCTAACTCTTTTGATAGTGCTAATCTATATGTATATCTTGGTTGTGAACTTTCAAAATTCTTATTAAATCCTTTGTGTTTATATGAAAGTTTTTTTAAATTATCTATTAATTGATAATTATTTTCTCCTTCTATTGGATTTGCTTGTTCATCAATATTTTGTAATTTTATATCTGGATCTATTCTAAAAAAGAAATTATTTGTTTTTTTACAAAAGTTTTTTATTTCATTAGTAAAGTAATTTAAAATATCTTTATCATTATAATCTAGTACAAATCCTCTAGGTATGTATATATAACCATATTTTTTTAGTACTTTTTTTTCTAATAAAAGAGCTGTTGCTACTAAAATATTATCTTTTTTTAGTCCTACATAGTGTGCTTTGAATTTTTTTAATTTTTGAACTTCTCCCCAAGCATAAGAATGCATAAAATGTCTTCTTGAGTGATTATATATAAATTCTTCATATTCATTTTTATTAATATTAGTTATAAATTCGTACATAAGATTCTCCTTTATCATTATATTTATTATACCATATTTTAAAAATAAAATGTAGACTTAAATGTCTACACTTTATTTTATTATCTATTACTCCAACTCGATGGAATACTAACGTAATTCTTAGGATTCATTGTACTGTTTTTATATACAGACCAACTACATGTTCCGTGATGCCAATCACATGATGTTATTTCTAAATGTAAGTGAGAACCAAAAGAATATCCTGTGTTACCCATATTTCCTATTTGAGTATTATGAGTTACATATTGTCCTGTTGAAATATCGGCAAATCTTGATAAATGTGCATATGTAGAGTAAATATATCTACCATTATAGTTATGTCTTATTTTCACTACTAATGCTCCATAATTATCATAATATTTGGTAGTTATTTGTCCACTTGCTATTGGATAAATAGGAATCGTTTTATTACTCGATCCTAAATCTATTCCTAAGTGTCCATTATTCATCCACTCCTGAGTTATGTATCCATATTCCATTGGTCTATAAAATCCGTTGGTAGATGGAATTGACCCTGAACCTCCAGATGCTTGACTTACACGGTATTCACAAGAACCAATATCTTCTGTTTCCCCGCAACCAAGCGATTCTGCTCTTTTTAGACCACTTTCTAAACTTTTAATTTGATCTTCTAAACCAGGTACTCCTGATTCTAATTCTTTAATATCTACATCTAATTTTGCTTTTTCAGCTTCTAGTTCTTTTTTTAATGAATCTAACTCTTCTTTATTTACTTCTAGTGCTGCTTTTTTAATATTATTTTCTTCAATTAATACTCTTAATTCTTCCATAATTGTTTGATTGTGAGCTGTTAATTGTTCAACAATAGCCATTCTATAAACCATATCTGTTAAAGTATCTGAGTCAAATATGTATTCTAAATATACATTTTCATTATCAGAAAGTTGAAAATATTTTACTATTTCTTCACTTTCTTTTGTTTTTCTTTCTATTTCTAAATTACTATCATTAATTTCTTGCTGCAATGTTGCCATTTCTTGTTCTACTGATGCTATACTACTAGATGTTTGTGAAATTTTTGTTTGAACAGCTTTTAGTTCACTTTCTGTTAAACTTATTTTCCCTTCTTGCTCGGCTAACTCTGCTTCGTATTTTGCTATATCTTGTTTTATACTTGCAATAGTTTGAGCTTTTATATTTGTAGGAAGAAGAAAACTAGTAATTAGAATTAATATTAGTCCAAATACAGTTATTTTCTTCATATTACACCTTTAAATACTTTCTTACGGCACTCGAACTACCAATCATACCTACTATCATACCTACCCCAACTACGATTAATGAAACTTCATACATAAATGGTTCTGGTTCGATTAATTGTAGCATTTGAGTCATTAGGACTCCGTCAAAGGCATTGTAGAAAGTTAAATATCCATAAGTAGTAAATATAACTGGAATAATCGCTCCAAGTAATCCTAAAATCATACCCTCTATAACAAAAGGTAATTTAATAGTTATATTACTTGCTCCAACTAATCTCATTATACTTATTTCTCTTTTTCTTGAAAAGATTGTTAATTTAATAGTATTTATAATTAAGAACACTGTCACTACTATTAAAGCTGCTACAACTATATAAGTTATTCTTTCTATAGTAGCAAAAGCTGAAATCATTGTTACAGCATATTCTTTACCATAATTAACTATTTTTACTTTTTCTAATTCCTTAATTGAGTTAGCATCTTCTTCAATCGTTTCTACTTCTTTAAGTGTTACTTTATAAGTATCTAATAAAGGCAACTCTTCATCTGACCAAGTTTCTAATACTGCACTCATAACATCTGAATCTTTTTGAATATTTTCTTTTACTTCTAATTTAGATTCAAATTCTACTTCGGCAACATTAGACATATCTATTAATTCTTGCTCTAAAATTTCCAATTCTTTTTCATTTGTTCCTTCTTCTACAAATACTACTATAGTAAGTGTTTCTTCTAAGTTTTTAGTAAAGTTTTGGACATTTAATGTTACCATTAAAGCAATTGCTACTATTACTAAAGTGATTGTTGAAGATGTTATAGAAGATAAAGATAAACTAAAGTTTCTAAAAACACTTTTAAAAGCATCTCTAAAACTTCTACCAAACATTCTAAATAGCTTCATTTTTATATGTTCCTTTCTTTGCAAAACTAACTAATCTTCCATCTTTTAATGTAATTACTTGTTTTTTCATTTTATTAACTATATCTTTATCATGAGTAGCCATGATGATAGTAGTTCCTCTATTTTCATTAATAGACTCTAGTACTTTCATTATTTCCATACTCATATCTGGATCAAGATTCCCAGTAGGTTCATCACATATTAATAATTTAGGATTATTAACTATTGCTCTAGCTATTGCTACTCTTTGTTGTTCTCCACCTGATAATTGAGTTGGGTAATTATGAACTTTGTTCTTTAATCCTACATCTTCTAAGGCTTTTAATACTTTTACTCTAATTTCATCTTTTTTTACACCAATAACCTCTAGTGCAAAAGCAACATTTTCATATACTGTTTGCTTTTCTAATAATCGATAATCTTGGAATACAATACCTAGTTTTCTTCTTAATTTAAAAACTTTTTGATTTCTTAGTTTTGCAACATTAAGTCCTCCCAAAATTATTTGCCCTCTAGTTGGTTTTTCTTCTCTATATAACATTTTAATAAAAGTAGATTTACCACTACCTGATCCTCCAATTACAAAAGTAAAAGAACCTTTCTCAATAGCAAGGTTTAGGTCATAGATAGCTGTTACACCATTTTTATATTTTTTTTCTACATCTTTTATTCTAATTAAATCCATTTATTTATCACACCTTATCTTATAGACATTATAACATATATTTTGACATAATAAAAGAGGAATTTATTCCCTCTTTAGTCTATTTACCACCTTGTACTTGATATGAATCTGTTACTACAAAGAATGCTTCACTATCTATATGTTTAATACCTTCTGTTACTTTAAAATATTCTCTTGTTGGTATTACTGCTAGAAGAACTCTTCTTTTCTTTTTAAGAAACGCTCCTTTTACATCAAATATTGTAACACTGTGTTTTAATTCTTTTATTATATAATCATTTACTGCTGTTTCTTCAGAAGTTATTATATAAAATGCTTTATTATTAGATATACCTAGTAAAACTCTATCTGTAACCATTCTATTTATAAATAATATAATTATAGCGTACATTACTTTAGTCCATCCAAATATTGTTCCACCTATTAATACTATGATACTATTAATTATTAAACTTGATTTTGATATAGGTATCTTAAAATATTTATATAAAATACTATTTGCTATTGGAATTCCACCTGCAGTAAGACCTACTCGATAAATTAATCCATTACTTATACCATATAATACACCTGTGATAATTGAAGTTAAAAATAAATCTGATGTATCTATTTTTATTATTGTATTTATATTAGCCGTTAAATCTACAAATAATGGATATACTACTGTTGCAATTGCTGCTCCAATAATTTTGTGTTTTGGTAAGTGGAGTGCTCCTAGTACTAAAAATCCCAATGAA
Source organism: uncultured Muribaculaceae bacterium (assembly GCA_964368975.1). Taxonomy (GTDB): domain Bacteria; phylum Bacillota_I; class Bacilli_A; order RF39; family UBA660; genus CAYJDP01. Next base: position 6,581 of record CAYJDP010000008.1, on the reverse strand, counting down.
AGAAAAAATATTACAATTGAAGGTTCTAATCCATAAACAGTATTTGTAATTATAGAAATACCAGCTGAACCTCCGGTAACAATATCTATTGGAAATAAAAATATATTAAATACTAGTGAAGATAAGAATAATGCTAATATTAGTATTAAGTATCTTCTTACAATATTTTTCTTTTTTATTTCTGTTAGTATTTGGTCAATGTCAATCATTTTATTCACCTCCAAATACTTCATAGGCATCTGTTACAATAAAGAATGCTTCTTCATCTATTTGATGAATACCTTCTTTTAATACATAATATTCTTTACTTGGTATTACACACATTAATACTTGTTTTTTCTCTTCTTCATAACCACCTTTAGCATTAAATACAGTTACACCATGATTAAGAGATTTTAAAATATATTCTTTTATTTCTTTGTCATGTTCTGTAATAATATAAAATGATTTAGAATCAGATATTCCTAGAATTACTTTATCTGACATTACACTTATTATATATAAAATTATTATTGCATACATTAATTTAGTACCACCAAATACGAAGAAAGACGCTAGTACAATGAAACCATCACTCCACAACATACTTTTACCTATACTAATTTTAAAATATTTTGATATTATTTGATTAACAATATCTGTTCCACCAGTTGTGAATCCTGCTTTGAAGATCATTCCTGCTCCAAAACCATAAATTGCTCCTGCAAATACTGCTGTTAATAGTATTTCCGTTTGATCAACCTCAATTATTTCAGGTAATGTCTCTGTAATTCGTACGCATAATGGAAATAATATTGTTCCTAAAACAGACCCTTTAGTCTTTTCTAAACCAAGTAAAAAGTAACTTGATATTAACAAAATAATTCCAGCAATTAATATTACAGTTGATGGATCAAGTCCAAATAAAGCTTCTAAAATTATTGCTATACCACTTACTCCGCCTGGTACTAAATCATTAGGAGACAAAAATAAATTAAATGCTGCTGCTACTAAAAGCATCCCAATAATAAATTGTGAATATCTTAAAATACTATGGTTTTTATTTACTTTTGCTAGTACATCACTTGGTTTTTGTTTTAGAAATATATTCACACTAAATTCCTCCTTTTAAAGCACTTTCTATAAATTCATTAATATCTCCATCTAGAACTTTATTAACATTACTAGTTTCATAATTAGTTCTGTGATCTTTTACCATCATATATGGATGCATTACATAACTTCTTATTTGAGATCCGAATTCTATATTTTTTTGCTCACCTTTTATATTCTTTACTTCTTTTTCTGCTTCTTCTATTTTTAATAATAATAGTTTTGATTTTAACACTTTCATTGCTTGTTCTTTATTTTGAATCTGACTTCTTTCATTTTGACAAGTTACTACTGTATTTGTTGGCAAATGTGTTATTCTTACTGCTGAATCTGTTGTATTTACACTTTGCCCTCCTGCACCTGATGATCTGTATACATCAATTTTCAAGTCTTTTTCATTTATTTCTATAGATAAATCATTTTCTACTTCTGGCATTATATCTATTGATGCAAAAGATGTATGTCTTCTATTACTTGAATCAAAAGGTGATAATCTTATTAATCGATGAACTCCTTTTTCATTTTTTAAATAACCATATGCATTTATTCCTTTTACTTCAAATGAAACACTTTTAATTCCGGCTGAATCTCCAGCTTGATAATCAATTAAATTCACTTTAAACTTACTTTTCTCACAGTATCTACTATACATTCTGTATAACATATTTGCCCAGTCACATGATTCAGTTCCTCCTGCTCCACTATGAACTTCTATTATACAATCACTTTTATCATATGGTCCATTTAATAATAACATTGTATTTGTTTTTTCTAGTTGTGCAGGTAATTCTTTTGATATGCTTACTACTGTATCATATATTTCTTGATCAAAAGATTCTTTTATTAAATCAATTAACTCTAGACATTCTTCTATTTTTTCTTTTATTTCCAAAATATTTATTGTAACTTCTTTTAATTCTGATATTTCTTTGAAGATTTCTTCACTTGTTTTAGGATTATCCCAAAAATTAGGTTCCTTTGTTTTTTCTTCTAATTCTTTTATTTTATTCAATTTAGAATCTATGTCAAAGTGACCTCCATAATTCTAGTACTTCTAATTTTGTGTTAGAAAAATATTTACTTAATTCGTTTATTTCCATAAACACGCTCCTTATTATTATTTATTATATCTAATTTTTTATATATTAACAATCTTTTAAAATATTTTTGTATATTTTTTTTATTATTTACATAATATATTAGTGAGGAAGGTTCACTGATGAGTGTGAAGATCCTCTGTACATAGATTTGGCACTTAATTTCTTAAGTGCCTTTTTTTATTTTCCACAACATTGTTTATATTTTTTTCCAGAACCGCATGTACATGATTCATTTCTTCCTACTTTTGTTACTTTCTTTGGTTGTTTTTTTGCTGTAGGCTTTCCACCGTCATTTGTTCCTGTAGGTTTTGCTACTTCTTTTCTCTCGGTATTCTTTTTAATTTCTGCTTTAATCAAGAATACTGAAATATCTTTGTCCATTCTTTGCATCATTTCATCAAATAAATCAAATCCTTCTGCAGTATATGCTCTTAATGGATCTGTTTGGGCATAACTTCTTAAGTGAATTCCTTCTCTTAAGTGTGACATAGTATTTATTTGTTCCATCCAATATTTATCTAATACTTGTAAGTAAATTGCTTTTTCAAATTCATTTGTGATTTCTTTAGGTAATTCACTTAATTTATTAGTATATTCTTCTTCTAGTTGAGTAGTAATTATATTTATTACTTCTTCAGGATCTTTTTCCACAATATTGTTAAGTTTGATTTCTTTTTTCAACAAATTACTGTTGATAAACTCTAATATTTCTTTATTATCATCTTCTGTTAAATAACCTTCTGGTGCAATATGTGAATTAACTAAATCAGCAATATGATTATCAAATGTTTCAATAACTGTTTCATGAATAGATTCATTATCTAAAATTTCATTTCTTTTTGCATAAATAATTTCCCTTTGGTTATTCATAACATCATCATATTGAAGTAATTGTTTACGTCTATCAAAGTTATTTCCTTCAACACGTTTTTGTGCAGTACCTATAGATTTTGTAAATGTTTTACTTCTTATTGCATTATCTCCAAATCCCATGTTACTCATTAATTGTCCAATTCTATCTGAACCAAACATTATCATTAATTCATCTCTCATTGATACAAAAAATTGGGTATATCCAGGATCACCTTGTCTACCAGCTCTTCCTCTTAACTGATTATCAATTCTACGAGATTCATGTCTTTCAGTTCCAACTACACAAAGTCCACCTATTTTTTTGATTTCATCAGATAATTTAATATCTGTTCCACGCCCAGCCATGTTAGTAGCTATAGTTACTGATTTTTTTTGTCCTATATTTGCTATTATTTCTGCTTCACGAGCATGATTTTTGGCGTTTAAGACTTCGTGTGGAATCTTCGCTTCTTTTAAAAGTTTAGAAATCAATTCACTACTTTCAATTGCAATTGTACCAATTAATACTGGTTGTCCTTTATTATATTTTTCTTTTACAAAAGAAATAATTGCTTTATGCTTAGCTTCTTTTGTCGCATATAATAAATCTGGTTCATCAACTCTAGCTACTGGTCTATTAGTAGGTATTTCTATAACATACATATTATAGATATTTCTAAATTCTTCTTCTTCTGTTTTCGCTGTACCAGTCATTCCAGATAGTTTTTCATACATTCTAAATAAATTTTGATATGTTATAGTAGCCAAAGTTTTTGTTTCTTGATTAATCTTTACTCCTTCTTTTGCTTCTAACGCTTGATGTAGTCCTTCAGAGAATGCTCTACCAGCCATTAATCTTCCTGTAAATTGATCTACAATTACTATCTTATCTTCTTGTACTACATAGTCAACATCATTTTTCATAGAGTAATTCGCTCTTAATGCTTGGTTTATAAAATGTACTAATGAAGAGTGTGAAATTTCATATAAATTATTTATATTAAAAGATTTTTCAGCTTTTTTAGAACCTTCTTCTGTTAAACTTACATTTTTTGTTTTTTCATCATACACGTAATCAATATTTTCTTTTAGAGATTTTGCAAATGAATCTGCTGCAGTATAATTATTACTATTTTGCATTTGTCCACCTGATATAATTAAAGGTGTTCTAGCTTCATCTATTAACACTGAATCAATTTCATCTACTATTGCATAATTTAGAGGTCTTTGAACTCTTTTTTCCTTTTTGATAACCATGTTATCTCTTAAATAGTCAAATCCTATTTCATTATTTGTTGAATATAATATGTCTGCTCTATATGCTTCTTGTTTTTCTTCAGCACTCATATCTCTTGTATTACATGAGACAGTTAGTCCTAAAAAACGGTGTATTCCACCCATCCACTCAGCATCACGACTAGCAAGATATTCATTTACTGTAATTATATGCGTTCCTTTTCCTGATAAAGCATTTAAATAAGCTGGAAGCACACTTGTAAGAGTTTTTCCTTCTCCTGTTCTCATCTCTGCTATATTTCCAAAGTGAATTGTTAAACCACCTAGTATTTGTACATAGTAATGTTTTTCTCCAATTACTCTGAAAGATGCTTCTCTTGCTGTTGCAAAAGCTTCTACTAAAATATCTTCTAGAGTTTCCCCTTTTTCTAATCTCTCTTTAAATTCAACAGTTTTGTTTTTTAAGTCTTCATCTGTTAAATTTGAATATTCTTCATCTAATTCCATAATTGCTGTTGCAATTTTTTCAAATCTTTTTAATTCTTTATATTCATGGTCTAATAACTTTTTTAAAAATTTCATACTTGACCCTCCCTTAATTATATATTTTATCAAAAAAAAACCAAGAATAAAAGGTTTTTTCTTGGTTTTATATAATAACTTTTAATTATTTACTTTCTATTACTCCATAGTCATTATCATTTCTTTTATACACAACTGCAGGTTCGTTAGTTTCTTGGTCTTTATACATATAAAATTGATGACCTAATAATTCCATTTGAATAATAGCTTCTTCTTCACTCATAGGCTTTATTGATACTGTTTTTCTTTTTTTAATTTTAAATTGATTATCATCGTCTTCTTCTTCAACATCTCCTAGATTAAAATCTTGAGTAGGTTTTATCAACTTTGTAAGACGAGTTTTATTTTTTCTGATTTGTCTTTCTAATTTATCAATTGTTATATCAACTGCTGCATAAAAATCTGTTTGAGACTCCTCTGATCTTAAAATAAAAGTTTTAAGTGGTATAGTAATTTCAACGATTTGTTGATGAGGCTTGACCTTTACCATTACTGTGGCACGAACTTCGTCGCTACTGTTTAGGTATTTATTTAGCTTACCTAATTTTTCTTCCACATATTCTTTCATGGCATCAGTGACCTTTACTTTATCACCTCTTATAAGTATTTCCATACTTACACCTCCTTGTAGTTACATTATAACACTATTGTAAGAAAAAAACCACTGTTTTTAATTTTGTGGTTTTTTTGCTATTTTAACATTCACTGCTTGTAGACCTTTAGTAGTTTCTAATAATTTAAACTCTACTAATTGTCCTTCTGCTAAGGTTTTATAACCTTCTTCTTCAATTGCTGAATAATGTACAAAGATGTCTTCGTTTTCTTTATATTCAATGAATCCATACCCCTTCTCATTATTAAACCATTTAACTTTGCTTGAAATCATAGCTAACTCCTTCCTTCTCCACTGCTTTTTTATTTAATCAATGGTACCTATATTGTAGCATTTTGGTATTTAATATTAGTTTATTATACTTAAATTGCGATTATTTTTACATTGTTGGTTAAGTTACAACATTATCTGATTTTTTTCGACAAAAATCGACAAATGAAAATCATTATATTGAATTTAATTTTTTTATTATATTTATATAATATAATTGATTTTGTTGGAGGTATGAAATGAAACAAATCTTTTTAACAAATACTCTTAACTTTTTATATAAATATAAAGTATATTCAGAAAGTGAAAAAGAAAGCTTAATGTATGGATTAGAAGGCCTTTATCTTACATTTTCTAAGGTTATCATCATTTTCTTGCTGGCAATTATTCTTGGTATTTTTATTGAAGTTGTTGCTGTAATGCTAACATATGGTGTATTAAGGTTTTTCGGATTTGGTTATCATGCTAATACAAGTTTAAGATGTTTAATAATGTCTTTAACATTTCTTATAGTTCTTCCATTGATAATTTTCTCTATTGATTTTAATTTTTTATCAAAAATAATTATTTGTGGAATATGTATAATTATGTATTTACTATATGCTCCAATGGACACTGTAAAAAGACCATTTTATAATAAGAAAAAAAGAATATATAGAAAATGTATAACCCTTGTCATAGGAATGTTATACGCTACGACTACATTTATTATAAAAGATCAATTTATAGTGGCAACAATTCTAAATGCCTTAATATTACAGGCTGTTGTTGTATGTCCTATTACTTATATAGTTATGGGTGATAGTTATAACAATTACAAATCTTTAAAGGAGGAA
>CAYJDP010000007.1:2415-24961 GCA_964368975.1 uncultured Muribaculaceae bacterium | reverse complement strand
AAACTATTACAAATTAATTGTAATAGTTTTTATATATTTTTATTTATTTTTTTAATTATTTTTGAAGAACTTATTCCATTAGTATAGGGTAAAAATATAACATCTGTACTTTTATCAGAAAAATATTCATTATATTTTAACCAACGTGGTTTATTTAATTTATCACCAGAACCAAATAATGCATCAAATTGAAAAAAATTTTCATAATAATATTGTTTATCAACATTATCACATAAAATCACACTATCAACACATTCTAATGATGCTATTATTTGCATTCTATCATATTGATTAATAATAGGGACTGCTCCCTTATGTTTTAAAGCAATATCATCAGTATTAACACCAACTACTAAAAAATCACAATATGCTTTCGCACTTTTAAGAAAATTAAGATGCCCAATATGAAACAAATCAAAGACACCCGTTGTAAAACCAATCTTATATTTTTTCACATCTTAATCCTTTAATATATTCTTTATGATCTTTACCTTTTAAAGTATCAGAATATTGAACATCTACATGCCCAGGAATAGATTGCAAGTATCCATCATAATAATTAGAAATATTTCCATCTAAAGTATAATATGCTATTTGACATATTTGCATATTAGGATATACTTTTAAATTTTTAATAACTCTAGGTCCTAAATGCCAATAACCTTTATAACCAACAGAACCAAGTCCAGCAGAACAAGCAACAAAAACTCCTAATCTACCACCAGAGCTTCTACCATTAATAGTAGGTACAGTATCATATGTCTCAGTCCATTCATTCGTTCTTGCAACATAACATTCATTTGGATCCAAAAAAGCTCCTTCTTCTGGTAAAATAATTTGACTTTTCTTATTTTTACCTTTTACATCTAAAACTTTATCTGTATATACTTCAACTACAGGATTTAAACTTAAATTAACAGAATTAGGATTAATTTTAGCATATTTTAATGAATTAATAACAATACTACCATCATCCATTTTTTTAAGAATTTCTTTACCACTTAACATCCCATATGTACTATTACTATAATCTACACTTTTATGAAAAACTAAATTACCAATTTCCATTTTTGGATATATTACAATATTCTTATTAGGTATCAAAGTAATAGGTATTTTTCCAGAAAAATTATCATATAAATAAGTATTATTAGTTTCAATACTTAATCCTAAAGTAGAAAGTAAAGTTTTTCCGTATAATACAGGAACATATCCTTTAGAAATAATTTCTTCTTGTGATGTAGTAATATATAATTTTTTTTCTTCCAATTCAAGACCTTTTTCAGGAATATCTATAGCAGTTAAATGTTTTAAATTACCTGTCTTTATTTCATTTAATAAATCTAATTCTGCAAGATTATAAACCCCATCTTTTACTTTATAAACCGTATCAGTAATTCTTACTCTAACACTATTAGGTTTACTTAAATATCTTTCAATATGATCATTAATTTGTATTACACCATTAGATATTTGATGTCCAATTTCTTTATTTGTTAACATTAATATCACCAACTTTTTTTACCATTTTTTTGCTTTTACTATTATTGTCTACTAATTCACTTTCATGAAAAGATCTAGACGCAGTAGCATCAATTTGTCCTAAATATTTACCTTCATATTTAATATCACCATCTCCAATAAGTTTATGATATTGTATAATACCTATTTTTTCTCCACTTTTTAAAACTGTATTAGTATTATCAGTAACAATTTCAAGCGTCCATGTACCGCAAAAACCATTATCTCCAAAACCAGCAGTTACATGCACCGTCATCCCTGGATACGCTAATCCAGGAAGACCATTAATAATAGGTACAAAATTTCTAGTTTCTGTATACTCTAAAGTTCTTCCTAAATATAAAACATTAGGCTCTAAACGATAACCTTCTTCTGGTATAACAATTTTTTTAGTTTGCGACTTATTCTTAAAATCTAAACCATCACCTTCATATACTAATAATTCTGGTCCTAATCTTACATAAACATGATTTTCACCAAGTTCTGATTCACAATTATCTAAATTTAATCCATCAACATAAATATCATTATTCTTTATAGCTTCAATTAAGCCTTTTTTATTCAACATAAATAAACCTCCCATATCCAAAGTATAAAACAATTAAATACATAATGCAAGATAAATCAAATGAAATATACAAAGAGAGTAGGGGAGAACAAATAAAAATAATTCGTATACTTTTTGTAAAACAATTTACAAAGTTTTACTTGACTACTTGACATAACACTGCTAAAATTATTATTAGGAGGGTAGATGTACTATGAATGAATTAAATGTATTATTAACTGAATTAGGAATAAGTAAGGTAAGATTAGCTAAATATTTAGGTGTCTCAAGACAAATGCTTTATAACTACTTAGCAATTGATAATATGAATGATTGGCCTAAAGAAAAATCTGCTAAATTAATGAATCTTTTATCAATAAAAGCTATAGAAGATATCAAAGATTTAAAAATAAATGGCGAATATATTATTGAAGTAGAAAAAAGATTAAATGATGGTGTTAAAGATGCATCTGGCAAAGAATTATTTTCAAATATTAAAGGATTTAATAAAAAAGAACAAGAATTACTAGGAGAAATAGTAAACTTACTAAAAGATAGAGTTTCTAATGAAAATAATAAAAACAATTTTAACACACTTAACTACTTATATAATTTTTTACAATCAATGGATGCAAATGAAGAGTTAAAGTATATTTTAGTTTATATGTCTAAAGCATTAGGATTCACTACACCTACTGAATTTGTTTATAATGAAGAAAAACAATTTGCTTTTGAAGGTATCTTATTTAGTGCAATGACTATGTATACTAATGGTAATGGTTCTAAAACTAGAATTAGCGAGTCTCACAGAAGATTCGTAGCAGACATTGAACATAAAAAAGAAGAAAAACTATCTCGTACACAAGAGTTAAATACTGTTAAAATGCAAGCACTAAAAGAACTAGGATTCACTAAAATAACAGAAGATAACGCTAAAGAAGTATTAGAAAAAATAGCAGAAATTCAAACTAGAAAAGTATAATTAAATAATTAACACAACTTCCTATAATTGATATTATGTTAACTTCTATATATTAATATAATATAAGTATAAATAGTATTTGTATAATACATACTACTATTGGAGGTTAAAATATATGAATAACAAAATTAAATGCACTGTATCTACATGCAAACATCATGATGACGATTGTTGTGAATTAGAAAAAGTTGTAATTTCATGTAGTGATGATGAATGTTTTGAAAAAGAAGAAACTATATGTAAAAGTTTTAAAGATGATAAATCAAAACATTCTATTGATACAGACTGAATGATAACAGATAACGAATATGAAGTTACTTCAGAATTAACATAGTAAAAAGAGGGCTAACTCCCCTCTTTTTTTTATACTTAAATCTTTTTTATATATACACTATTAACTTCAGGCTTACAAAACTTATTTATAAAATCAACATCAGTTTTACCAATTCCAGTACTAACAATAGCATTAGTATTTTCACCACACTCAATTAACCCTCGAACGTGTGACGGAAAAGGCTTTTTATGAGGACTAATTATTCCTTTAGTAGAAGTAAACTTTTCTAAGAAAGTAGGAACACCTCCACCATGCATATGTCCACTTAAAAACAAATCAACTGGCTCAACTACATCCGTATTACCAATAATTTTTTTATTTAATAAATTAATAGGAGAGTGAACTAAACTACATCTAAAATTATCATCATTCATCAAATTTTGAACACTTTTAAAACCAATTAATTTTAAGTATTTAATATAATTAGCCATACTTTCTTTATCTTTTTCGTAATAACTAAAAGGGAAAGTATGCCCAGAAAAACTAATACCTGTATCATCAAAATCAACCACATAATTATCTAACAAATGTACATCTTTTAAAGAAGAAATATCACTCATTAAATAATCATTGAATTTGTATTCCCACTCCCCTTCATTATTTTTAGTCATATAATCATGATTACCTAAAGAAATAATAACAGGAGCGATTTTCGAGAATTCCTCAATCATTTTAACTGTATAGTGATGCTCACATTTTGATAAATTACTATCTTCAATAATATCACCAGGAATAGCAATAAAATTAGGATTAGACTCCCCTATATTATCTGCAACTCCCCTTATTAAAGAATAACTTTTTAAACCATGCCAATGTATGTCAGAAATCAAAGATATTATTGTATCTTTTTTTATTTTTCCTGATTCTATTTCATATTTTTTATTATTTATTTTATTACTACTCATAAAAACCACCTCTTTTATATATTTTTAACTAATTTTATAATACTAACATCACCTGATTTACAACTAGGTTGCACAGAAACTAAATTAAGATCATTTGATGTAACTGCTTTAATTTTGTCCAAAGAATGAGGACTAATAACCATATCAAAATTTCTTATATTTTTAGAATCAGCATAAATAAATGGATTATTACTTAAACCAATCTTAAAGTTAGCAAAACTACCACTATCTCTTAAAACATCACTGAATAAATATCCTCCATGAGCATCCAAACACTGATCATTCATAGAAATAATATTCTCTTTTAAATTTTCAAACATTCCTAATCTGCTATATTCTGACTTCAATAAAACAGGGGCAGTTTCAGATAAAAAACGCAAGCAGCTAATTCTATCATTTAACTCTCTAGGATTAGTTTCAACACCAGCATAAACCTCCGTAAAAAAACAAATATAATCGGGTCTATTAGCTTTTAAAACCTCTCTAATTTTTTTAAAATTATCATAGTCTAATACATCATTAAATAAATTAGAAATAACTGCCACTTCAATATCTCTTATAATCTTATTTGAACTAACAATAACTTTATTATTATCAATAATATTATGTTTTACCACAAAACCACTTCCTTTTTCGAGATATTATAACAAAAAAACAATGAAAAAGCAACAAAAAAAGAGGAATACCTCTTATTTTAACTCATCTAAAATACTTTTTCCAATTAAAGGCATATCTACATTAAAATTATCAGTAATAATAGCACCAACATCTGCTAAACTTTCAAATACATCTAATCTTTTCATTTGATTAAATATTCTACTATAAATAATAACTGGAACATTCTCTCTAGTATGATCATTTCCTTCATACGTAGGATCACATCCATTATCAGCAGTTATAATAAGTAAATCATCTACTTCTAATTTATTAAGTATAATAGGAATTTCTACATCCAATTCTTCAATTGCTTTAGCATATCCATCAACATCTCTATTATGACCATAAACAGTATCAAAATCACTTAAATTAGCAATACAAAGTCCTGTAAAATTTTTATCCATAATATCACTTAATTTATTTAATACTTCAGTATTAGAACTAGCTTTAATTTGCTTATTAATCCCCTCTCCGACTACTATATCATTAATTCTACCTATCCCAATAACATTTAATTTATTCTCAATTAAAGTATTTAAAATAGTCTTTCCTGGAGGCTTAACAGCATAATCTTTTCTAGCAGCATTAATAAATTTAAAATTACCAACTTTTCCAGTAAAAGGTCTAGCGATAACATTCCCTACTCTCCACTCTTCTTTTAATGTAAGAGCTCTAATTCTCTCACAATATTGATATAACATAGAAGTAGGAATACAATCTTCATGAGCAGCAACTTGTAAATCACTATCTGCAGAAGTATAAACAATTAAAGAACCATAGTTCATTTGTCTCTCACCTAAATCATTAATAATAGATAAATCATTACAACACATATTACCAATAACTCTTCGACCAGTAACTTCCTCAATCCCATTTAAAATATCGAAAGTAAACCCTTGATTAAATGTTTGAAAAGGAATATCATTTTTAAGACCCAACAACTCATAATGAGCATTAATTGAATCTTTTCCAGCATTAATAGGTTTAGCAATAGTATAATAAGCATCAATAGAAGTATTATCACTCATATTAATAGTGTCTAATAGTCCTATTTTTTTTAAGTTCGGAACAAATAAATCACTATTTTTCAAAACATTACCCAACGTATTAGCACCAACACTATTATAATTAACAGCATCAACTGTCTCTCCAACACCAACACTATCTAACACTAATAAAAAAACTCTTTTAAAATTCATAACTTTCTCCTTACTTTTCATATCTTGAATGAAATTCCTCATATTCTCTTTTTACTTTTTCATCACTTATATCAGTATAAATCTTAGTAGTAGAAATATCACTATGTCCAAGTAATTCCTGTATACTTCTAAGATCAGCACCATTTTCCAATAAATGTGTAGCAAAAGAATGTCTAATAGTATGAGGACTAACATCACTACTTAAATTTTTCTCTTCCAACAATTTTTTTAAAATCTTAAAAAACCCTTGTCTAGTCATTCCTAAACCATGATTATTTAAAAATAATATATCACAAGATTTACCTTTTAATAAATTACATCTAACTTTTAAATATAACTCTAAATAATAACTAGCATATTCACCTAAAGGAATTTCTCTTTCTTTATTACCTTTACCATTTATTAAAATAACCGAATTAGTAAGATCAACATCATTTATTTCAATATTAATTAATTCACTAACTCTCATCCCAGTAGCATACATCAATTCAAGCATCGCTTTATTTCTATATGAAAAATTATTAACTAATTCTATATCTAATAATTTAATTATATCCCCACTACTCATAGCTTTTGGTAGTATTTTTTTTACTTTAGGTCTTTCTATAAATTCACATATATTACTATCACAGATACCAACTTTATATAAGTATTTATGGAAATTTTTAATAACAGTTAAATTATGTGCAATAGTAGAGCTTTCTTTATAATGAATTTCTTTTAAATAATCTTTAACAATATCACTATTTACTAAAGTAATATCTTTAATACCAAGACTACTTAAATAATTTGAGTAAAGACCTAAATCATTTAAATATGATTGCTTTGTCTTATCGCTTAAACCTTTTTCAAAAATACAATAATTAATAAAATCATCTATAGAATTACTAATATCCATTTATATATCACCACTTATATTATATAATAAATATAACTATTTTACAACTTTTATGATAAAATGTATATGGAGTGATTAATATGAATAAACCCTTAGCTATAAAACTTTCCCCTAAAACATCATCTGATATAATAGGACAAACACATCTTTTAGGTAAAGATAAAGTATTAACTAATCTTTTAGAAAATAAAAAATTATTTTCAATGATCCTATATGGAAAACCTGGTATTGGAAAAACTAGTATTTGCAATGCTCTGATAAATGATTTAGATGAAAGATATAGATTTTTAAATGCTGTTACTAACAATAAAAAAGACTTAGATATTGTAATTGAAGAAGCAAAAATGTATGATGGCTTAATTTTAGTAATGGATGAAATACATAGATTAAATAAAGATAAACAAGATATATTACTTCCTCAACTAGAAAGTGGTTTAATAACTCTAATTGGAATGACTACATCTAATCCATATTTTGCAATAAATCCTGCTATTAGAAGTAGATGTCATTTATTTGAATTACACGAATTAACAAAAGAAGATATTTTACAAGGATTAAAAAAAGCAATAAAACATGAAGACTTATCAGGAATATCAATTGATGAAGAAGCACTTAATTTAATAGCACAACTATCATCAAATGACTTAAGATATGCATATAATCTTTTAGAAATAGCCTTCTACTCAACAAAAGATAAAATAATTACCCCTGAAGTAATAAAAAATATAAATAATAAACCAGTCTTCTTCTCAGATAAAAATGATGAAGGACATTACGATATGTTAAGTGGATTACAAAAATCAATAAGAGGAAGTGATGTAAATGCCGCACTTCACTATTTAGCAAGATTAATAGTAACCGGAGACTTAGATTCAATCTATAGAAGATTATCAGTAATTGTATATGAAGATATTGGACTAGCAAACCCTTCTCTTGGACCAGAATTATTCGCAGCAATTAAAGCAAGTGAACTAACTGGTCTTCCCGAAGCAAGAATTCCTCTAGGGACTGTAGTAACTCAAATGGCTTTATCACCTAAAAGTAATACAGCTCATATAGCGTTTGACATGGCATTAAATGATGTAGAACAAGGAAACACCGGAAATATACCTAAACATATCAAAACAAATGCACCTAATTATAAATACCCCCATGAATACCAAAATGCCCATGTAGTACAACAATATTTACCAGATAAAATAAAAAACAAAAAATATTATAATCCTAAATACCTAGGAGAAGAAAAAAAATATGCAGATATTTATAATTGGATAGAGAAACAAAAAATGCAATAATTATTATTGCATTTTTATTATATATTCAAAATAAACATTTCTAGCAAATATTTATTATCTTGATCACTTGATTTCATTAACAAATCAGTATCAGCAATACTCTTAATTATTTTAAATACTTCATCTTTAGAATAATTATTAATAACTTCCATAGTTTTAGTAATTCTATAACTAGACTTCTCACCTAATTTAGAGGCTATCATAGAGCTATTTAAACCACTTCGACTTAATACCTTAACTTGATACATAATACGGAAAGTTGACGCTATTAAAGAGATAATAGATATAGGTTCTATATTATAACCAAGCAACTCTTTATATACCCTTAAAGCATTAACTTTATCATGATTTGCAATTGATCTAGATAACTCAAATACCAACTCATTACTATCACCTAATTTTTTAGTAATAATCTCTTCTATATCTTCTACCAAAATAATTTTATCATTAACTTTATAAGACTTAAGTATTTCAATATCATTACTTACTTTATCAAAATCATTACAAGAAAAGTCTACTAATTTATTAATAACAGAAGAATTAATCTTATATCCAACAAGTTTACTCTTAATAAAATCACTAATATTAATATCTATCTTAACAACCGAAAGACTACTTTTCAAATTCTTAGTAATCTTTTTTCTATCATCCAATTTATTACAACAAAGTATTAATAAAACATCATTCATAGGATTATTTAAATATTTTATTAAAGAAAGAAAATCATCTTCTAAAACACTCTTATCATCCAAATTATCAACAACAATAACTTTAGTTGATGAAAATAAACCAAAAGTATTACAATCATCTAAAACATTAGAAATACCACAATCAGATAAATCATAATAAGTAGTGGGAGTGCTACTTATATTATGTTTATCTTTTAATTCTAAAACTTTATCTTTAACTAAATTATAATATTTACATTCAATTAAGTAATTATGCATTTAAAATCATATCTTCTACACCAGAAATAGCCTTATCTATAGCTTCACTATTTTTAGAACCACCTTGTCCAAAAGATTTACTTCCTCCCCCATTACCATCAGTAATTGATGCCACTAATTTAATAATATCTCCAGCACCAATTTTATCTAAATTACTCTTACAAATAAAATTAACAGAGTTATCTTCTTTTATATTTAAAAATAATATAATATTAATATCTTTATTACTTAAATTATCAGCTAAACTTTTAATAATAGAATTATCCATATTATCAACCTTAGTAATTAAATATTTAACATCCCCTACTACTTTTAAATCCTTATTGTAAATATCAATATCCTCAATAGATTTATTTTCTTTCATAGTCATATATTTTTTTTCTAATAATTTTACTTCATCACTTATATAATGCATTTCATTTTTATTAAAAATTACATCTTTATAAGATTTAGGTTTAGAATTATCTATAGTAATATCAAATTCTAATTCAATACCTTCATTTTTAGCAGTATCTAATATTTCTCTAGCTTTTATTAAAGATTTAACCATATTGTCATTATAAGGCTTTATAATTTCAAATAAACTTCTTTCAACTCTATTATTCGTAACACCTTCAATTCTATAATGATTACTTCCTTTAGATTCAATAGATAAAATAGCTATCTTTTTAATTTCATTAATATTAGATACATGAGTACCACCACATAATTCAACAGATTTACCTATTTTAACTACTCTAACTATATCTTCATACTTTTCATCAAATAAAGCAATTGCTCCCATTTGCTTAGCTTTATCTATAGGCATATTTTCTGTTGCAACAATACTACTGATACCAATTAACTTATTAACATAATCTTCTATTTTAACAATATCTTCATCATGTATTTTTTCAACACACGTAAAATCAAATCTAAACTTTTCATCACTAACATAACTACCAGCTTGCTTAATATTTTTATCAATAAGTTGACATAATGCATATTGAACTAAATGTACACTAGAATGATTAACTTCTATATCTTTACGTCTGTCTTTATCAATAACAACTTCAACTTCATCATTTTCTCTAATAATACCATCTAATAATTTAATTTTATGAATATGTTGTCCATTAGGAGCTTTAAATACATCCATAATACGAGCCTTAAAGTTCTTCCCAATAAGCATACCAGTATCTCCTACTTGACCACCAGATTCAGCATAACAACAAGTTCTTTTAATTGCAATAAAACCATCATGATCAAGAGAATGTACTAATCCTTCATTTCCAAAAATAGCACAAACATTACTTTTAACACGATAAATACCATAACTAAATAATAATTTATCTTTATACTCTAATAAAACCTTATTTTGCGAAGCCATAACAGTTTTATTCTTAACACTTTTCTTTGCTAATTTTCTTTGAGCATCCATATGCTTTTTAAAATCAGCTTCAACTACAGTATAACCAGATTCTTCAACTAACTCTTTAGTTAATTCAAAAGGAAATCCATAAGTATCATATAATTTAAAAGCATCAAATCCATTAATTACTTTAGAAGAACTAACTCTCATTAATTCATTAAGTCTTTTTTCACCTGCATCAAGAGTTTTCAAAAATATATTTTCTTCTTCTAAAATAATAACTTCTATATGACTTCTTTGTTCAATTAACATAGGATAAGCATCACTCATAGTATTAACAACTTCTGATACCATTTTATACATAAAAGGTCCTTCAATACCTAATTTTTTACCAAGTCGTAAACTCCTACGTAAAAGTCTTCTTAATACATATCCACGTCCTACATTTTCAAAGCAAGCACCATCTACTAAAGCAAAAACTAAAGTACGAATATGATCAACTATAATTTTAAATTCACTTTGTCCAGAATACATAATACCAGTAATTTCTTCTAAATGATTTAACATTGGTTTAAATAAATCAGTATCAAAATTAGAATCAACACCTTGAAATATACAACACCATCTCTCAAGTCCAGCTCCAGTATCAATATTTTTACTAGGAAGTTCCTTATATTCTTCACGTTTTTTACCAGACTCAGAATTATACTGACTAAACACATTATTCCATATTTCAACATAACGTTCTTGTTCTTCATCTAATTTAAACTTTTCAAAAGCATTACCATCATCATAAGTTAAACCTCTATCAAAAAATATTTCTGAGTCAGGTCCACAAGGACCATCTCCTATTTCCCAAAAATTACCTTCTAAACGAACAATATGACTTTCATCTAATCCAAGTTCAACCCATTTACTATAAGCAACTTCATCACTTGGATAAATAGTAACATAAATTAACTCTTTATCAATACCAAACCATTTATCACTAGTTAATAATTCGAAAGCATATTCAATAGCTTCTTCACGAAAATAATCACCAATAGAAAAATTCCCCATCATTTCAAAAAAAGTATGATGTCTTTTAGTAATACCAACATTTTCAATATCATTAGTACGAATACATTTTTGTATATTAACAATTCTCGGATTACTAGGAACAACACTACCATCAAAATATTTTTTCAAAGGAGCAACTCCAGCATTAATCCATAATAAACTATTATCATTAATTGGTACTAATGGAGCACTATCATATAATTGATGATTTTTTTCTAAAAAGAAATTAATCCATTTTTCTCTTATTTCATTATGACTTAAATATTTCATATTTATACCTCTTTCTCAAATGATTTATAAAACTCATCTAACTGTAAAACATATTCATCCATTCCTAAATTATTTAATATAAAATAATCACTAATTGCAATTGGTGAACCTTTAGCTAAATTTTCTAATTCAGATACATCTCTTTTACTAACTTCTTCTTTTGTTAAAGGACGAACCTTTCTCTCACTTATTCTTTTATATCTAATATCTTTATTCGCATTAATACATAATAATTTTAAATTAGGAAATTCCTTTTTTAAAACTAAATACTCATCCCAAGAATATAAACCATCTAATACAGTATTACCTTCTTCTAAACTTTTTTTAATATCAGGAAGTAAAGTTATAGCAACAGCTGCCATACCTAAATCATTTCTTAATTTCTCTCTCATCATTTTTTCATTAACAGAATTAATTTCAAGAGAAGCTTCTTCTAATTTTTTTAAAATAACTCCTCCAAAATAAATTTTAGAAAAACCTTTTTCTTCTAAATAATCACAAGCAATACTTTTACCACTACCTGCCATTCCTACTATCGCAATTAACTTATTCATATAATTCCTCCTCTATATTAATATAAATAAAAGACCAACTAATGAGAGGACAATTATGCCCGGTACCATCTCATTATTGGTCTTAATTTGTATAACGGTCTCCCGACTAAACTCCAAAAGTAGCTTTCTTATAATACTAATCCCAATTCACACCACCATCGAGTCTCTTTAAATAGTATTTATAATACTTTTCTTTTATCATCATTTATTATATTATTATTAATTTTTTTTATTACTTGTAATTTTTCATCTACAAACATTAAAATTATTTTAATTGTCGCAACAATCGGAGTAGCAACAATCATTCCTACTATACCAAATAATTGCTGAAAAATCAATAGTGAAATTATAATAACTACTGGATGTAATTTCATCTTATTTCCCATAATCAAAGGTTGAAAGAATGCATTTTCTAATAATTGTACTACTAAAATCGAAATAAGAACACCTATTCCTACAATCGGTGAAATTGTAAATCCAACTATTACTGCAGGAAATCCTCCAATATAGGGACCAAAATAAGGAATAACATTAGTTAAAGCACAAAATAATGCAAATACTAAAGGAGCTTCTAATCCAGCTAAAGTAAGTCCTATACTTTGAGAAATAAATATAAGTAACATTATTAATAAAACTCCTTGAACATATCCTCTTAAAGAACTATTAATTCGACTACTTAACTCAACAGCACTTTTTTTCCAATTATTTGGAGTAATTTTATACATAAACTCATTAAATCTATCACTATCATATAATAAATAAAATCCAATCATTAAACTTAAAAAAACATTAAGACCAAAACTAAATATACCACTACCAACACTAATAGCTAAATCAGGTAAAGTAGAAGTAATACTACCAGCAATACCTCCTAAAAAAGTATTTAATTGATCTTCGAAAGAATCAAAATTACTATTTAATAAATTACCTAAAAAATCCTCTGCACTATTTGATAAATCTTTAAATATATCTGGAATAACTTCTGCAAAATCAATAACTTGATCAACAAAAGTTGGTAGCATCAAACATAAACCTCCAATAAGTATTCCCCATATTAAAACATATGGTATTAAACATGCAAATAATCTAGAAAACTTCTTACTTTCTAAATAACTTGCAATCGGACCAAATAACCAAGCAATAACAACTCCAAATAATAATGGCGAAATAACAACAACAAAAGTTTTAATAACTCCAAAAATATTCCATTCTTGTATAACATAAGTTACTAATAATATAGCCGCAGTAATAGAAATAAATAAAAATATTTTTAATAATCTTTTACTCAAAAATAATATTTCATTCAAACTTGATTTATCTACCTCATCTTTTTTAAATCTTTTAAACATAAGCACCTCCATATAATATAAGTATAACATAATAATTAAAAAATACACTCTAAAACTATTAAAAAATATTTTTTTTTGATACAATAGTACCGGTGATAATATGTATATAATAAAAAATGAAACAATCTCAAATATAATAGAAAAAAATTCTAAATTTATAACTCACTCGTACAAAGTATATTGCAAAGAAGATATAATAGAAAAATTAAAATATTTAAAAACTCTTCATCCAAAAGCAAATCATCATTGTTATGCTTATATATTAGAAAATGAAAAAAAATCAAGTGATGACAAAGAACCAAAATCCACTGCAGGTCCACCTATATTAAATGTATTAGAAAAAAACAATATAATAAATACTCTGATAGTAGTAATTAGATATTTTGGAGGAATAGAACTAGGAGCAGGTCCATTAACAAGAGCATATTCATTAGCAGCAGCAACATCAATAAATAAATCAAGTATAACAAAATTAGAAAACGCATATTTATTAAAAATAACAATCAAGTATGAAGAACAAAAACAACTTAACTATTTATTAAAAGATATAAAAAATATACAAAAAAATTTTACTCAAGAAATAACCTATATCTTTAATTATCCAAAAAATAAAATAAATGAATTAAATAATTATAATTACCTAATTATGAAAGAATCTTACATAGAAAAAGAGAGTATTTAAACTACTCTCTTTTTTAATTTGCAAAAGGATTTAACAACAAACTTTCATACTTAGTTTCTTCTATCAAAGAATAATATAAAGAAGGATTTCCTAAAGAATCAATATATAATAGATAGTTATAATCCTCAATAGAATAATTAGTATTATTCAAGGAATTAAATGCTAATATTGATTGTTCTAAAACTCCATTTATATTTTCTTCTGAAATACTATATTTATTAATTAAAAATTCTTCATTTAATAATTTATCTTCTTCTAAAGAATATATAAAAATTTCTGGAATGAAATATTCAATATTATCAGTACATAAATCTTTTTCTGTTTTTATATATGAAAATATCAAATAATCTTCATCTTCAAAAAATTGATAATCAAAATTATACTCATATCGATAATTAAATTCACTAGCTATAAAAGTGCAACTATCTTCTTCTAAAAAACTATTTTTATTTTTCTCATAACTACCCATAACATCTGAGTTAATCTTTTCAAAAAAATTAACAATTTCTTTACCTGAATAATCAATATCAAAAATAGGATATTCAATTAAATTTTCAGATCTACAAAAACTTGAATCTACACATAATTCCAAAGATAAATCTGTATTTACTGAAAAAACTTCAGAATCCTCAGTAAATACAAATAAATAAATTAATCCACTACTTATTAAAAATGTAGAAAATATAATTAATATTACTAAAACGTTTTTTCTTTTCATAATTATTATTTCCCCCAAGTATAATGATATGTAACACACAGGCTATTCCCTGCTCTACCAGCCGTATCAACACTTCTAACACAGTGAGTTCCCCAAGTAGCTACACTACTACAACGGGCATAACTAGCACAAGGAGCATGACGCCAGTCACTACACTGTCCACTATCTTCAGTAAACCATGAATCACAATAACCTGCACTACTGCCTGGATAAGCATGAGTCCATATATTCTGCTCATAGCTAACAGGATATGCAGGACCAGCATCAGCAGCCTGCCTTTTTAAAGAAAAACTTATCCCAGCATCATTACCCACATGAAAATAAACATTACAAGATTCATCTTGATATTTACCACCTTTTCCAATGCACTCAGAATAATTAATTGTTGCTGTAGGAGTATAAAATCTTATATTAACAACACTTTGAAAAATAGGAGCTGGAGGTGGCGTAGTATCAGTATATGCAGTAACACCAGGACATGAAGTTGTATTCCCTACTTTATCACGAACAGTACCAGGAGAATACCAACCATTGGCATTATTAAGTGTTGAGCTAACATTACTAACACACCCACTATCACCATCAGAACAATAACCATAAATTGTTGTGGAAGAAGTAGACCAACTACTGTTACCACCTGAAGAAGTACAAGTTGGAGCTGTTTTATCCACTCTAACTGTTCTAGCTCCACAAACAGTAGAATTTCCTGCATTATCATATACTGTACCCGGAGAATAATTTCCATTTGTAGTTGCACTAAATGTTCTTGAAACATTTCCTTTACATTTTGAAGTCGCATCACTACAAGTACCAGTAATAGTAGTATTATTTTTAGTCCAAGAAGTAGATCCACCTGATGAAGAACAAGTTGGCGCAACTGTATCAAGTTTAATTATAGAATAATTACTAGAAGAACAATTTCCCGCATAATCACAACTTTGTACATAATAATTTTTACTCATATCACTTGAAATTTTATAAGTAAAACTATTTCCACTAGAATTAGCATGAGTTGTCCAATTGCTACCACCATAATTATATCTATAATACGCAATGCCCGAAAGATTATCAGTAGATTTAATTGTTATATTATAATGAGCGGTTCTCCATGTATTATTATATGGATTTGTAATAGTCGGTTTATTTGGAGCTGTTTTATCTATTTTAATATTTGAACTACCGTTTAAAGAACAATGACCTAATCTATCACAAGCTCTAATATATACATTTTGATTTCTCTCTTTAGTAAATTTTGTAGTTGGAAAAGAATTCATAGCCGAATTTTTATAAGTAGTCCATTTACTACCATCATAACTATATTGATAATATGCAATTCCAGATCCTGCATCACTTGAATTTGCAGTAACGCTATAATCAAAATTAACCCACTTATTATGATTAGTATTATTAATAACTGGAGTTACTGGAGCAGTATTATCTAATCCAAAAGAAGTAGAGACTCCATCAGTTGTACTATATCCTTCAGTATCAGCAACATTTACTACTTCTACATATAGTTTCCATTTACCGTTCTTATCATTTATTAACGCTTCATCATTGGTATTACTAGAAAAACTCACTTCATTAACACCATAATTATTATTAAACGAATGAGTTATATACGTAGTAGGAATATTCCCATCATAACCCCATCCATATCTAATTTCAATATTATCAACTAACCCACTCTTATCACTAACTTTAATAGTATAATTATGATCTTTTCTATAATCACTATATTTAATATTAGAAATATTAGAAACATCAGTATTACTAATAATTTCGATACTAGGACCATCTTCATCAATCGCATCACAATCAGTAGTATCTACTTTTTTCTCACTCTCATATACCATGTTACCAGAACCATCATAACAATAAATAGATGTCTCGTAATCATATCCTGCTCCATCAGGAGTAATTTTTACAAATGTTTTAACATCTTGTAAACTTTTATTATTACAATAAACTCCAGGAATTTCAATATCTTTAATTAGATCATTATTGTACATAGTTTCATAATCAAGAACAAAACAAGAATTATCAACATCATCTTCAGGAAATATATCTTTCTCAAAAGAATTAACATATATTCTAGCATTACTTCCTAGTAAATCAGTATATGCTTCATATTTTGTATCTTCATTAGATGATTGTAACGCTAAAATAGCTGGAAAAGCAATAACAGCAACAACCCCTATTATACCTATAGTAATAATAATCTCAACTAAAGTAAAACCTTTATCATTTATCTTCATAATACATACCATCCTATAATAAAATTATACAACAAAAAATAACTATGTACAAGACATAATTATTTAATATTTATCTCCTCAGGTAATTCTATTTCAGTATTATTTAAATCAAAATATTCATAAGAAAAGCTCAACTTTTCATCTAAATAACTAATATTTGCTGATATCTTTTTAACAAAGTTATCATCAATAACTAATTCCATAGTAGCATCATCTTCAATTCCATCAAACATATAAAACTGTTCAAAATCAGATAATTTTACTTTAGCAGTTAAACGTATTTTAGAATCATCTATTTCCGCAACCTCAGTATTATCGTTATTAAAATGAACTAAAAACTCATTATATAACCCTTCTTTATCAAAAACAATAGAATTATCAACATCCCAAGTATAATCTTTATATGAAAACACAGTACTTTCATCATCTTCAAAAAATTTATAGTATTTTTCTATTGATTCAACTCCATCTACATTATTATTAAATTCATAATAATAGATACCTTGATCAAAGTTAAATAATGTTGTTTTATTAATAGTAGTAGAATAATTTAATCCATCAACTACTTGCAAAAAAGTAGTTGATGATATTTCCTTATAAGAATCTAAGCTTTCCATATTAGAAAAAACATTATCAATAATATTACTAACTTTATCTGATGAGTCTATTTTAATATAAGAACTCTCTTTTTCAATAATAAAATTCCAAAGTTTGAAACCTACTATTATTAAAATTATTGCTATGATCAATAAAAATACAGCAATAATTTTAATTTTATTTTTCTTCTTCATAACCTACTCCTTCCAAATGAAATTAATCATCAATCACTATCCAACCTTCATTAGGACCATATGGAGCTACAGAACAAACCCATTTATTTGAGGTTGCAGCATAAATATTACCTGCTGAATCAGTACAATATCTTTGATAATAATAATTTTGTGTATGTCTTACTCCATCACTACAAGTCCAAGTTATTGGAGCACGTCTAATTTGATCACCTCTAATTTTACAAGTATTAGGAGGATAAGTTGGTGCCGGAGGTGTCGGATTTACAATTTTAAAATCTCCAAAATACCAACCATCAACATTTGTATTTTCATGAACTTGTTTATTACCAGCTTTATCAAATACTTGCACATGAACTCGATAAGTATGACTATCATTAGTAGGTAAAAATATATTATATCCCGAATTATTATATGCAGTTTCTACCTTAGTAATACCTGGATAAAATGTATGTATTATAGTATCACCAGCACCACTATTAACAGTTCCTTGATCATCGTGATTTGCAATATGAAAGCTCATACCACCAGTAGCATTTGGATTGTGAGTTCCTGTAGAAATAGTAAAGAATGTTCTAGGTGGGGTTTTATCAATTTTTATTCTCGTAGTTCCACTACCCGAACAATAGCCAGCATAATCACAAGCTCTTATATAAACATTTTGATCTCTTTCAACCGAAAACTGTGTAGTAGTAAAACTAGTTGTTGCAGAATTACTATAAGTTATCCAACTACTATTATCATAACTATATTGATAATATGCGATACCCGAACCTGAATCACTAGATTTAGCTACCACAGAATAAGAGAAATTAACCCACTTATCGTGATTTGCATTAGTAATACTTGGAGTAGTAGGTGCTGATTTATCAATATTGATGAAAAGCCAATCAGATCCAGGAGTTGAAGGCCAAGTCCAAGCACTAACATTACCAGCTTGATCAATCGCTCTATAATGATAAGAATAAGAACCTTCTTTGGAATAAGAAATAATCCCATCAACATCAGTTCCACTATCTCCACCAGTATAAGCTTTAGAATAACCATATTCTTTTATACCACTTAAAGAATCAGTCGATTTCAATGTAACCGTAACATTTTTATTTGTCCAACTACCAGTATAATTAACACCATCACTTGTTTTAGCGCTAACTCCAGGCATAGATGGAGCTGTTTTATCTATTTTAATATTTGAACTACCGTTTAAAGAACAATGACCTAATCTATCACAAGCTCTAATATATACATTTTGATTTCTCTCTTTAGTAAATTTTGTAGTTGGAAAAGAATTCATAGCCGAATTTTTATAAGTAGTCCATTTACTACCATCATAACTATATTGATAATATGCAATTCCAGATCCTGCATCACTTGAATTTGCAGTAACGCTATAATCAAAATTAACCCACTTATTATGATTAGTATTATTAATAACTGGAGTTACTGGAGCAGTATTATCTAATCCAAAAGAAGTAGAGACTCCATCAGTTGTACTATATCCTTCAGTATCAGCAACATTTACTACTTCTACATATAGTTTCCATTTACCGTTCTTATCATTTATTAACGCTTCATCATTGGTATTACTAGAAAAACTCACTTCATTAACACCATAATTATTATTAAACGAATGAGTTATATACGTAGTAGGAATATTCCCATCATAACCCCATCCATATCTAATTTCAATATTATCAACTAACCCACTCTTATCACTAACTTTAATAGTATAATTATGATCTTTTCTATAATCACTATATTTAATATTAGAAATATTAGAAACATCAGTATTACTAATAATTTCGATACTAGGACCATCTTCATCAATCGCATCACAATCAGTAGTATCTACTTTTTTCTCACTCTCATATACCATGTTACCAGAACCATCATAACAATAAATAGATGTCTCGTAATCATATCCTGCTCCATCAGGAGTAATTTTTACAAATGTTTTAACATCTTGTAAACTTTTATTATTACAATAAACTCCAGGAATTTCAATATCTTTAATTAGATCATTATTGTACATAGTTTCATAATCAAGAACAAAACAAGAATTATCAACATCATCTTCAGGAAATATATCTTTCTCAAAAGAATTAACATATATTCTAGCATTACTTCCTAGTAAATCAGTATATGCTTCATATTTTGTATCTTCATTAGATGATTGTAACGCTAAAATAGCTGGAAAAGCAATAACAGCAACAACCCCTATTATACCTATAGTAATAATAATCTCAACTAAAGTAAAACCTTTATCATTTATCTTCATAATATCTACCATCCTATAATAAAAGTATACAATAAAAAACAATTATGCACAAGACATAATTATCTTTAATCTTTTAATAACTTTCTTCTCAATTCTAGATATATATGATTGAGAAATATCTAATTTTTCTGCAACTTCTTTTTGAGTTAATTCCTTTTGTCCTAAAAGTCCATACCTAAGTATTATAATATCTCTGTCCCTAGGTTTTAACCTCATAACTTCACTAATCATTATACTCCTATCTTCATCATCTTCTATTCTTTTAGTAACAATATCACTATCAGTACCTAAAACATCTTCTAAATGTAATTCATTCCCTTCTCCATCAAGTGATAAACTAGCATCTATACTAACTTCTGTTTTAATACGTTTATTTTTACGTAAATACATTAATATTTCATTATCTATACAACGAGAACAATAAGTCGCTAACTTAATATTTTTTCCCTTAGAAAAAGTATTCACTCCCTTAATTAAACCAATAGTACCAATACTAACTAAATCTTCCAAATCAATACCTGTATTTTCATACTTTTTAGCAAGAAATACCACTAATCTTAAATTATGTTCAATTAAAGTATCACGTGCTTTTAAATCACCATCATCTTTTAATAATATAAAATATTCTTCCATTTCCTTAGTTAGTGGCTCAGGTAATATATCACTAGCACCCACATAAAAAATACTACCTACTTTACAAAATAATTTCTTAAAAAATAAAAATAACCTCTTCATAATTCCTCCTTAAATTTACCAGGTAAAATACAATTAACATTATCTATATTTAATTCATCATTAGAAATACCTATTAAACAATCATAAAATTCCCTCTTATTAATCACCACCTTATCTACAATATAGCATTTAATAACACCTGTATTATTTAAAGCCTTATACGACACATAAATAAACTTCTTAGGTAAAACCATTTTAATAGAAGAATTAACTATTAAAACAGATCTTTTTTTATAAGGATCAACCAAAGAATTACCTGTATCTAAAATACTCTTTAACGTATATACTTTTTTATTTATATAAATATCAGTATGATATATAAATTTATTATTAAAATCATTTTTTTTCTTATCTTTAATATATACTAACATAAGTACTAAACCAATGAAAATAATAAAAATAAAATTAATAAAAACATCATCTATTTCATGATTTACATCAACAAGATATAAACCACCTCCTAAAATAATACTGTTAATATAAAATTGACCAATTTTTTTCAAAAATGACTTTTTTCCAAAAGAAATAATAATCATACAACTACTAATAATCACTTTAGTAATAAAAAAGATTAAAGAATTCATTGGTACAAATAATAAAAATGTAGTCAAACTACCTATTAAAGAACCAAGTAAAATTCTTTTTATAGAAATAACCTCCTTTAATAATTTACCTGTAGAATATAAAAGTAAATAATCAAAAAATAAATTAAGAAAAAACACTAAGTCTAAATATACCTTCATATTATCACCACCTATATTTTAACAATAAAAAAACGACTAAAATGTCGTTTTATATTACTAATTAAATTCTTTTTTTCTTAATTAACACTTTAATACAGTAAAATATAAATATTATAAATATTACTATATAAACCCAACTAAGAGCTATATTAATACCACCGGTAGTATATTTATCTATTAATCCTTCAAATCCATTAGGAAGATAACTATTAATAAATGTAGAAAAACTACCTAAAGAAATATTACTTTTCAAAAAGTATAACACTTTCAAAACTAAATCAATAATTGCAAAAGTAAATATAAAAAATTGAAATCTTTTATACATTAAACAACTTACTACTAAAAGTAAACCTATTATAATTAAATCTATATACATAACTTACCTCACTTAAAATATTTATTATTAGAAATTTCATATCTTAATGTAGTATCATCTCCGTGTCCTGGATATAAAACTAATTCACTTGGATACTCTT
>CAYJDP010000007.1:0-2405 GCA_964368975.1 uncultured Muribaculaceae bacterium | reverse complement strand
CTTATTCATTAAATCGATACTACCAGTAGGTAAATCACATCTTCCTACTGTATGTTTAAATACAAAATCTCCAACAAACATAACGCCTTCATCTTCAAAATAAAATGATACACAGTCACTACAATGCCCTGGAGTAAATAAAGATTTAAATTTAAAATCTCCAATAGAATATTCCTTCTCTTCTAAACTACTCTTTTTAAATATTTTAGTATTTTTCTTACCTAAAAAATGTCTTAATGCCCCAACATGGTCAAAATGTGAATGAGTAATTAAAATACCAAGCACTTTGCATTCACCTATAACTTCTTTTATTTTTAAATATTCAGCTCCTGGATCAACAACTAAACATGTATCATCTATTTTTAATACATAACAGTTTTCATCTAAGGAACCTACTACAACTTTTTCTATTTTCATACTATCACCTATTATAATATATCATATTACTATTATCCAAACAAGTATCAGACAACTATTTGACAAATAAAAAAAGATAAAATTAATTATCTTCTCCAAATTGCGAATTATATAAATTTGCATAAAAACCTTTTTTCTTCAATAAATTATTATGATTACCTTGTTCTACAATACCTCCATCATTCATAACTAAAATCATATCAGCATTTTTTATAGTAGATAATCTATGAGCTATAATAAAACTAGTACGCCCTTTCATTAACTTATCCATTGCTTTTTGTATTAACACCTCTGTACGAGTATCAACATTTGAAGTAGCTTCATCTAATATTAAAATCTTAGGGTCTAAAAGTATAGCACGAGCAATAGTTAATAACTGCTTTTGTCCTACAGAAATATTGTCGCCTGCTTCATTAATAATTGTATTATACCCATCAGGTAAAGATTTAACAAAATGATCTACATTAGCAGTCTTACATGCATTAATAATTTCTTCATTAGTTGCATTTAACTTAGAATAACGAACATTATCGAATATAGTACCATTAAACAACCAACTATCTTGTAAAACCATACCAAATTGACTACGAATATCATTTCTATCAAAACGAGTAATATCTTTACCATCTACTAAGATTTTACCACTATTTAATTCATAAAAACGCATTAATAACTTAACAATAGTAGTTTTACCAGCACCAGTAGGCCCAACAATAGCAATCTTTTGTCCTTGTTTAACCTTTACTGAAAAATTACTAATAACTTCTTTATCTAAACTATATCCAAAACTAACGTTTTTAAACTCAATGGCTCCTTTAATATTTTTTATAGATAAAGGCTTTTTAACTAGACAATTAACCTCTTCTTCTAACTCCAAAAATTCATTAATTCTACTACTTGCAGCAATCGCTGATTGAACAGAACTTAATACTTGAGATAATTGAGATAATTGTTGAGTAAACAATCTAATATATTGAGTAAATGATAAAATATCACCAACTTGTATTTTACTTTGAACAGTTAAATAACCTCCATATATTGAAACAATAACATACCCTAAATTACCAACTAATTGCATTAAAGGATGCATAACAGAAGAATAAAATTGACTTTTCCAAGCACTTTCATATAAAGTGTTATTTAATTCTCTAAATTCTTTAACAACTTTTTTTTCTGCTGTAAAAGCTTTAACAACTTCATAACCACCATATATTTCCTCTACATGAGAATTAACATGTCCTAAATAATCTTGTTGTTCTCTAAAATATTTTTGACTTTTCTTAATAATTAATTTAAGTAATAATAAAGAGATAGGAATAATTGCTAAAGATACCAATGACATACTTACATCTATAGAAAACATCATAATAGAAATACCAACAAGAGATACTAATCCAGTAATAACAGTAGTAATAGATTGATTAAGAGCACCAGTTAATGTATCTACATCATTTACTATAATAGATAAAACTTCACCCTTATTTTTACTATCAAAATATTTCATAGGTAGATTATTAATTTTTTTATTAATTGCTTCCCGCAAATTAAAAGAAATATCATTAGAAACATAAGACATAATAATTCCTTGAATAATAGAAAATATCATACTTAACACATAAATACCAATTAATATAATAGCTGTAGTAGTAATAAAAGAAAAATCTATTCCACTACCACCACCTATTTTATCTAATATCCCCTCGAATATTTCAGTCGTAATATCTCCTAATATATTTGGCCCTACAATAGTAAAACAAGTAGAAGCAATCGCAAAAATAATTACAAAAAATACCTTTATCTTATATTTACCTAAATAAGATAAAATATTCTTTAAGCCAGATTTATTAACATTTTTTTTATCTTTATTCTTATTTTTTTTCTTCAAGAACTTCAACATCATCTAATTCCTCCTTACTTAATTGTGAAAGAGCAATCTCTTTATATACTTTACACTTTTTCATTAAAGTATTATGTTTACCTTTTCCAAC
>CAYJDP010000006.1:9419-25530 GCA_964368975.1 uncultured Muribaculaceae bacterium | reverse complement strand
CATTTTCTGTTTCTTCATCTTCTTTTATTTCAAACTCCAAAACATCTCTGTAAAAACTAATCATCGCAGGCATATCTTCTACAAAAATTCCAAATCCATCTAATTTCATTTTACACCTCGTAAACTATAAAATCCTCGGTATTTCAACCGTTTTTTGTTTTGCTACAAGATTATGTAAATAATCATTAACCTATACATTTTATCACACAATTACCAAAAAGTACATTGACAATTTGTAAAATATTACTTAAAGAGGTAAATGCTTATATTTTTTTGATTTTGTGCTACAATTTAAAAGACACATATTATTTACCTCCAATGTTTTGTTTTTTCCAACTACATTGTATCATAGGTAATTCTATGTGTCTTTTTTTTGTCCTAATTCGGACACTTAACTTTTCAATTTATACTGTGAAAGAATATTTTTTATATTACTATTGCTATCATATTATTAGATCCTTTATTTACTACTTTTGATAGTGTTCCTTGTAATTTTAATCTAATATTGTCTGGCATTAAATTTATTTTAGATTGGATTCCTTCTTGTACTATTGAATCAAGACTTCTTCCAAATATTTCACTTTTCCAAATATTATTTGTTTCTTTATCTTTCATTAAGTAATCTACTAATTCTTTACTTTGTACTTGACTACCGATAATTGGTTCAAATGTTGATTCTACATCTACTCTTATCATATGGATAGAAGGTGCTACTGCTTTTAGTTTTACACCATATCTTGGACCTTGTTTTACTATTTCTGGTTTATCTAATTTCATATCTTCAATAGAAGGGGTTGCTACACCATAACCTGTTTGTTTAACCATTTTTAATGCATATTTAATTTGGTCATATTCTTTTTTTGCTATATTAAATTCTTGAAATAGTGAAAGTAGATCAGCTTTATTTTTTACATCAATTTTTATAATATCTGTTAATACTTGATCATATAGATTTGATGGTGCTGTTAAGTTAATTGTTATTATTCCAGTTGATGGATCTACTTCTGATAAGTAGGCTTTTTCAATCGAATCATTTTTTAAGAATAAGTTAGTTATATTTTCAATATCTTTTAGTTTATCTATTTCAATTACACTTTCTTTGATTGAATCAATATATGATTTTTTTACTGGATGTTCTGGATTTAAAATAGCAATCCATTCTGGCATATTTACTTTGACTTCGATTACTGGAAACTCGAATAGTGCTTCTTTTAATATATTATACATATCTTTTTCATTCATAGCTTCTATATTAATAGGCATTACTGGTATATTATGTTTTTCTTCTAATTCTTCTTTTAATCTTGTTGTTGCTGGCAGAGTAGGATGTGTTGTATTTAATACTATTATAAATGGTTTTCCAATATCTTTAAGTTCATTTATTACTCTTGTTTCTGCTTCTACATAATCATCTCTTTCAAATTCAGAAATAGAACCATCAGTTGTTACTACTATACCAATAGTAGAGTGTTCTTTTATAACTTTTTCTGTACCTATTTCTGCAGCTTCTACAAATGGTATTTCTTCAGTATACCAAGGTGTTTTTACCATTCTAGGTCCATTTTCATCACTTGCTCCAATAGCTTTATCTATCATATATCCGACACAATCAATTAAACGGATATTACAACTGAAGTCATCAATAGAAATTTTAGCTGCAGTATTAGGGACAAATTTAGGTTCTGTAGTCATAATAGTTTTACCTGCTGCAGATTGAGGAATCTCATCTAATGCTCTTTTTTGTTCATATTCATCTTTTATATTTGGTACGATTAAAGTTTCAACTACGCGTTTAATAAAAGTTGATTTTCCACATCTTACTGAACCTACAACACCTAAGTAAATATCACCACCACTTCGTTTGGCAATATTTTTGATTAATTCATTTTTATCCATAATTACATTCTCCTTATACAATGTAATTATATTTATTATTTTTATTATTATTCTTATTTTTCAAAATAATTACCTACATCTTTAGGAATATTATCATTTACAACTGCTTTTATTATTTTATCTTCTTTTTCTTTTGATACGTTTTTTCCTGTCATAGTAGACAGTTCTTGAATTACTTCTCTTAAAGTAGACTCATCTTTCATATTTGATTGTTGTAATCTTTTTGCTAAAGAAAGTATTGTATTTTTATCTACTTTAGTTTTATCTTCAACCTTTTTGAAGAAATTATCTTTAAACATAAAAAACCTCCTACATAATTATATGTAAGAGGTATTATTTATGATTATTTATTTTTGTTAATTTTTTTTGAATATTTTTCTCTTCTTTTTGCAATTTCTTGTGCTTGTTTTATAAATATTTCATGAGTAATTAGTTTTTTTTCATAATTATCTTTTAATATCTTTAAAGCATTATCTAAACTATTTATTTCATTTGTTATATCTTTTTTTTGAAAAAGCATTACAAGTCATCTCCACTTCTATTTTTAAATTGTAATACTATTGGTGTTCCTTCGAAATCAAAGTTTTCTCTTATTTTATTTTCTAGGTATCGATGATATGAGAAATGTACTAATCCTTTATTATTTACTCTAAAAGTAAATTTTGGAGGGTTAGTTCCACTTTGTGATGTAAAGTATATTTTTAATCGGTTTCCTTTATAAGTAGGAGGTAGATTTAATTGATAAGCATCTGCTATTACATTATTTAATATTGAAGTTTTAATTTCTTTTTTAATATTTTTCCCTACTTTAATTACTTCTGGCATTAAAGTATGAATTCTTTTTTTAGTAAGTGCGGATAAGAATACTAGGGGAGCATAGGTTGCAAATTGAAATTCTGCTCTCATTAGTTTTTTATATTCTTCAATAGTATAATCTGTTACGGTATCCCATTTATTTACTACAAAGATTAAGCCTTTACCACGGTCAATTGCATATCCTGCAATATGTTTATCGTGTTCGGTTATTCCTTCTTCGGCATTTATTACTACTAAACAAATATCACTTCTATCAATAGATCTTAATGATCTAAATAAACTGTATTTTTCTATGGACTCAAATATTCGTCCTTTTTTACGCATTCCTGCAGTATCTATTAAAACAAATTCTTCATTATGATATTTTAATACTGAATCTATTGAATCTCTTGTAGTTCCTGCTATATCTGATACTACAACTCTTTCTTCATTAAGTAGATCGTTCATTAGACTACTTTTTCCTACATTAGGTCTTCCTATAATTGAGAATTTTAATCTTTCATCTTCTATTTCTTCAGTTGGATGAAAGTTTTTCGTGATTTCTTCCATTAATTCAATATACCCAATATTATGTATTCCACTTATCGGTACGTATGATGAAAATCCTAATTCATAAAATTCATATAAATTTTGACTTGCTTGTTTTGAATCAAATTTATTAATAGCAACTATTACTTCTTTTCTACTTTTTCTTAAGATATCTCTTACAATTAAATCATTGCTTGTTAAACCTTCTTTTCCATCTACTACAAATATTACTAAATCACTATCTTTAATTGCAATTTCTGCTTGCATTTTAATTTCGTCATTAAATGCTAGTTTTTCAGCATCAATTCCTCCAGTGTCAACTAAGTAAAATTTTTTGTTTTGATAATTTGCTTCTTGATAAATTCTATCTCTTGTAACACCAGGAGTATCTTCAATAATAGATATTTGATGTCCAACTATTTTATTAAATAATGTAGATTTACCAGTATTTGGTCTTCCTACTAAGGCTACTGTTGGTAAATTCATAGTATCCCCTCCAATCACTTGGTATTATAACACATTATTTGTTTTTTTTAAAGTGTTATTTTTATTTGCATATAATTATGTTATACTTAGTGAAAGTAGGTGGAAGATTGATAAGTAATTTAAAGGTATGTCCTGTTTATCCAATTAATAAATTAAATAGAGAAAATCAGTCTAAAGTAAGAGATAATTGCAATAGAAAAACTAATGTTGATAAGGAGTCTTCTTTTGATGAAATATTAAAGAAGAAAGTAAAAGAAATAGATAGGAGGTGTTAATTTATGGAATTATTAGAAATAGTTAATGAAGAAGGAAAATATACTGGTGAGGTTGTTGAGAGAGATGATGCTCATAATAGGAATTTATTACATAATGAAGTAAGTGTTTTTATTATTAATAATAAAGGAGAAATTTTGCTTCAAAAAAGAAGTTTAAATAAAAGATATAAACCTGGTAAATGGTCTAGTTGTGCTGGACATGTTTGTGCTTTTGAGACTGTAGAAAATACTGCAATAAGAGAAGTGTTTGAAGAGATTTCTGTAAAAATTGAGGTAGATGAATTAGTTAAAATAGGTGATAGAGAAATAATAATTCGAGAAGATAATTCTAGAGTTAGTTATTCATATTATGTAAGAAAAGATGTTGATTTAGACAAAGTTAATTTACAAGAAGAAGAGGTAAGTGCTGTTAAGTGGTTTTTGATAGATGATATTATTGAAATGATTAAAAATAATGATGAAGGTATTTCTTTTGAATATAATAGATTAGGATTATTTTTGAAGTTAAAAGACATTATAGGTAATTAAATTTTAATTATCTTTTTTTATTTATATTTTTATGTTATTATGATATACTTTCAATATAGAAAGGTAGTGAAAATATGGAAAATAAAAAAATTGAATGGTTTGATAATGAAAGTATTATTACTAATATAATTATATTTATTTTAAGTTTTGGTATTATTCTTGGACAATCATTTGCTGTTAATAGTGATAATTCAATTCTAAGTGTTGTTAATAGTATAATTAATCATAATATGTTGTATATATTAATACTTATATATTTTATTTTAATTAAATTTAAATTGGGTAAGAAGTATTTTAATTATTTAAATTTATTTTTAGTTGGTATTTATTTTATTAATAGTATTACTTCTTTACTTACTTTGTTACAAAGTTTTACTTTAGTAAGTTTTATTAGTTTTATTGTTAATATGATATTTCTTATATATTTAAGTCATACATTGTTTAGAGATAGTAGATTTTCTAGTGAATTAGAAATTAATAAGTCTCCTTTTAATGATATAAAATCTAATAATTATTATTATGCTATTGTATTTACTTCAGTTATTTTGGTATTAGTTAATTTAATTACTATTGATGATGTAAATAGTGTTTATTTAGCTTTAATAGATTTTATATATATACTTTTATATAATAAATTTATGGATGAAAGAGGTGCTGATAATGTTTAAAGAAATAGATTCTTTGAAAGTAGAATTACCTAGATTAAATTCTATAAGTAAGGAAGTTGGTAAACAAAAACTTAATTTTTATCAGAAATTTGCTGTAATTATGTTTTTAGTTATATTTGCATTAGCAGTAATAATAGGTAATTTATTTCCTGTTTGTTCTGCTACTGGTGGAATATTAGGGAATAATTGTGTTACTACTGAATTTAATTTTTCTTTAATGTTTATGATATGGTTTATTTCTTTTATAGTATGTTTATTTATATTTGCAATAGGGCATATAATTGCTATTTTGACTAGTATAGATAAGAAATTAAGTAAAAATATTAAAAAATAAGGCCATTTGCTTGTTTTTTAAAAAAAAGTATGATAAATTTTATATGTAAGCATCGTGAGTGCTTAAATATATGGAGGTAATTAAATTATGAAAAAAGTAGAATTCGTAGATGCAGTTGCTGCAAAAACAGGATTAAGTAAAACAGATGCAGGTAAAGCAGTAGATGCGGTATTTGCAACTATTACTGATGTTTTAGTAAAAGGAGATAAGTTATCATTTGTTGGTTTCGGAACTTTTGCTATTTCTAAAAGAGAAGCTAGAGAAGGACGTAATCCAAGAACTGGAGAAACTGTTAAAATTGCTGCTAGAAATGCTGTATCATTTAAAGCTGGAACTGCTTTAAAAGACGCTGTTAACTAAGAGTAATTTAAGATGAGAAAGTGTGAAGTATCACACTTTTTTTTATTATTTTTTTGTTGTAATAAATTTTATTTTATATTATAATTAATTTAGATGATTATATGGGAGAGTTGCGTATGTTTAAAAGTGTAAAAAAACAATTTTTTATTACAGTAGTTTCTGTTATGGTAGTTATTGTTGTTTCATTATCTACATCATATGCGATGTTTTCTGATGTACAAGATCAAACTGTAGAAAATGTTATTAAAAGTGGAACTTTAGAAATTAAATTTGATGATTTGGAAAATGGTATTGGAAATGTTATTAATTTAGAAGGGGCTTTTCCAATAAGTGATGAGGAAGGTTTATCTAGTGACCCTTATGTATTTAGAGTTAGTAATGTTTCAGATACTGAAAGTATTTTTAGAGTAATGTTACTCGATGATGTTGATTTAATTGAATTAGAGGGTGATGCTATTGAATTGCTTGATCATTCTAATATTAAATTTAGTATTAATGGATCTGATCCTATGCTTTTATCAGATATAGCATATAATGGATACATGCTTGATGAAACGCTTATGAATAGTTTGGAAGAGGCGACTTATGAGTTACGAGTTTGGATTGATGAAGATGCAGGAAATGATGCTTTAGGTAAGCATTATTTTGGTAAAATTGTTGTTGATGGTTCACAAACTCCTACTAGTAATAGTTGTTTTAGTGCAGTTGGGGATACACTTGTTGATTATGTGGATAATTGTGTTAGTAATGTTGTATTGCCTATTACTATAGATGAAATGGATATTATAAAAATTGATAGTAATGTATTTAGTGGACAAAATCTTAATAGTATAGTTATTTCTAGTAAAATAAGTGATATAGGTGATAATGTTTTTTCTAATAATAATTTAAAAGTAGTAGATATTCCAAGTAATGTTGTTAGTATTGGAAATAATGCTTTTTCAGATAATGTAAATTTAGAAAAAATTATTGTTCATGGAAAAAATAGTTTAGATGAATTTAATTATTTGGGTGAAAATTGGAATGGTAATGCAGTAGTAGAGTTTGTTAATGAATAAACTCTTTTTTTATGTAAAGTGGTTGTCTTAGATATGGAGTTTTTTTTGATATTTTGATAAAATAATATTGGGTGATATATAGATGTTAGATATAGCATTAGAATTTTTAAAATTAATAGATGAAGCTGGATATAAAGCTTATATAGTTGGTGGATTTGTTAGAGATAAATTACTTGGAGTAAATTCATTAGATATAGATGTTAGTACTAATGCTACTCCTAAGGAGTTAGTTAGTATTTTTCCAGGGTGTGTTCCTAATGAGGATTATGGTTCAGTTATAATAAATTATAAAAATATTAGATTTGAAGTTACTACGTTTCGTAGGGAAAGTGGTTATAGTGATTTAAGACATCCTGATAAAGTTGAATATATAGATGATTTATATCAAGATTTATTAAGAAGAGATTTTACTATTAATACTATTTGTATAGATGTAGATGGAGAAATTATAGACTTTTTAGCAGGTAGAGATGATTTAAATAAACGAGTTATTAAAACAGTAGGTAACGCTAATGAAAGGTTTAATCAAGATGCTTTACGTATTCTTAGAGCGATTAGATTTGCTGCTACTTTAGATTTTTCTTTAGATGATGAAGTTGTTGAAGCAATTAAAGAGAATCGTGGACTTTTAAAGAATATATCTTATAATAGAAAAAAGAGTGAATTAGAAAAAATATTTTCATCTGCTAAAATAGAGGATGTTATTTCTTTACTTATTGATTTAGGTTTAGATAAAGAGTTAGAGTTAAATAATTTAGATAAAATAAATTCATCTATTACGTTAATGGGGATTTGGGCTTTACTTGATGTAGTTGATATATATCCTTTTTCAAATAATGAAAAAGATATTATTAATTCAATAAATGAAGTTTTATCTTTAGATTTATTAGACCCTTATACTTTATATAA
The DNA here is from genome assembly GCA_964368975.1 of uncultured Muribaculaceae bacterium. Classification (GTDB taxonomy): domain Bacteria; phylum Bacillota_I; class Bacilli_A; order RF39; family UBA660; genus CAYJDP01. The sequence goes on along the minus strand of CAYJDP010000006.1, from coordinate 17,672 downwards.
ATATGATTTATATGTATGTAGTGTTGCATCAGAAATAATGGATATTGATAAAAAGTTAGTTACTGAGGTATATTCTAATTTATCAATTAATGAGAGAAAAGACATTAATATTTCTAGTGAAGAGATTATGTCATTACTTGATATAGGTCCTAGTGAATATTTAGGTAAGATATTAGATGGATTAGAACTTGCTATTTTATATAATAAAGTTACAAATACTAAAGAAGAGTTATCTTCATATATTGTTAATAATTATAATAAAGATACTTTATAGTGTCTTTTTTATTTAAAATATGTTATTATTTATGGAGTGAGGTGATGATATGAAGGGTGATAAATTGATAGAAATATTTAAATTAGGTAATATTGTTGTTCCAATTTATTTGTTTAAAAATTATAAGAAATTTTCTTTAGAGTTAGATCAATTTATATTTTTAATTTATTTATATAATTTAGGTAATCATATAGTATTTGATCCTAGTAAGTTTTCTAATGATTTAGGTTTTAGTCTTAGTGAGGTTATGTCTTATATTGGTATTTTAAGTGATAATAATTTAATTAAAGTAGATGTTATTAATAATGATAAAGGTGTTATGGAAGAGGTTATTGTAATGGATAATTTTTATAATAAGTTATCTAATATTACTGCTCAGGAAGTTAATTCTGTTAGTAAGGTGGATAATTCAAATATATTTGAACTTATAGAAAAAGAATTTGGTCGTACTATTTCTCCTTTTGAGTATGAAATAATTAAAGCTTGGCTGGAGTCAAATATAACTGAAGAATTAATAAAAGAGGCTTTAAAAGAAGCAAGTTTTAGTGGAGTTAGTAATTTACGTTATATTGATAAGATATTGTATGAATGGGGTAAATTAGGTATTAAAAATAGTGAAGATTTAATTAAAAATAAGAATAAACATAAGAAAAAGAATACTGATGAAATTGATAGTGATATTGATATGGATATTGTTGATTGGAAATGGTATGATGATGAAGAATGAGATAATAGGTGATTACTTAGATGAGTTATTTCCGAATCCTGTTTGTGAGTTAAATTATTCTAAAGACTATGAATTATTAATTGCTATTATGTTAAGTGCTCAAAGTACTGATAAAAGAGTTAATATTGTTACTAAAGTTTTGTTTTCTAAGTATAAGAATTTATATGAATTAAGTTGTGCTGATATTAGGGATTTAGAAAGTATTATTAGATCGGTTGGATCTTTTAGAAAGAAGTCTTTTTATATTAAAGAAATTAGTAAAGCATTACTTGAACATGAGGTTGTTCCTAGTGATAGAGATTTTTTAGAAAGTTTACCAGGAGTTGGTAGAAAGACTGTTAATGTGTTTTTTTCTGAGTATTTAGGTATTCCTGCTATTGCAGTAGATACTCATGTAGAAAGGGTATCTAAACGTCTTAAATTAGCTTATTCTAATGATAATGTTGTAGTTATTGAAAAGAAATTACAAAAGAAGTTTGATAAAGATTTATGGAATAGAAGACATTTACAGTTAGTTTTATTTGGTAGATATAAGTGTAAGGCAATTAAACCTGAATGTACTGATTGTAAATTAAGTGATATTTGTAGAGAAAAGAAAAAGAATTGATATTTTCAATTCTTTTTTTTATTAACTAATTGTAATATTTATTTTACCTGATAACTCATAATTTTTTCCTTGATAAGTTCCGGAACCAGTTATTGTGTAAATACCTGTACTATCAATATTTTTACTTCCTTCAATAGTTAAGTCGCTAGTATAAGTAAATCCAGTTATTGTTGTTGATCCGTTTTTTATTATACAACTATTATTCGTTACTATATACTGGCCTGTTGCAGTTGCGGGATCACAGGAAAGTGTTAATGATAATGTTTCTTCAGGTTCTTCTTCTTTATCTTCTTTTAATACATAAGTAGCTTCACCACTTTGTACTTCACTAAATGATTTATAAGTCGCAACTACTTTATAGGTTGCATAAGGACTACTGTCTGTATGAGTATAAGTAGTTGATGTTGTAAATCCTAGTAGAGTTCCATTTTTATAAACATTATATCCGAATTCTCCATAATCTTCGTCATTTTCTACTCGAGAAACTCCATTCCATGATATTGATACTTTGTTTCCAGATAATGTTGCTTTTAAATTTGTAGGTGTTGCAAGTGGGATTATTTCTTCTGGTTCAAATCCTACTTTATAATATTCATTTCCGATTTTTACGACACTTGATGGGGCTGTAAATAAACTTCTATTAGCTTCAAATGCTCCAGCATTTACAAATGCTCTATATAGTTTGTCTTTTTCTGTTGATGCAGGAATATTTCTTAGTACATATTCACTATCAATGAAGTCGTATCCATACCACATAGCAACAACAGTATCTGGAGTAAATCCAACTACCCAAGAATCTCTAATGGCATCGCTTGGTAATCCATATTTACTAATAGTATCTGAATCGTAGTTAGTTGTTCCTGTTTTTGCTGATACATTACTTGGTGTTCCACCAATCATTTGAATATCTGCTAGAACATCTGCAATCATAAATGCAGTCGCATCAGACATAGCTTGTACTTGTTCACTTTCATGTTCATGTACTTCTCCAGTTTCTCGATTAACTATTTTACTTACAGAATATGGTTCATTATAATATCCACCATTAGCAAATGCTGCATAAGCTGCTGACATTTCAAGTGGGTTAGTACCCGTAAATGCTCCAAGTGAATGTGCTTCATGTATTTTTCCATTTTCTATTTCTGGTTGAATTCCTAGGTTTGTAACAAATTCAATTATTTGTTCATTATCATTCATTTGGAATGCTTTAAGTGCTGTTATATTTCTTGATGTAGCAAGAGCTGTTCTTAAAGTCATTGCTCCATAGTATTTATTATCCCAGTTTCTTATTGATTGACCATTCGAATAAGAATATGGTTCATCAATAAATGATTCTCCAGTTGACCAATTTAAGTATTCAATACCTGGACCATAATCAAATAATGGTTTTGCAGTTGATCCTGGTTGTCTTTTTATTTGAGTAGCATAATTATAACTATTTAAACCTTCACGATTTCTTCCAGTTCCTACTGCTAAAAGTTTTCCTGTATCAGAGTCTAATACAGTTACACCTGCTTGTACTTTATCATCTACCCAAGTATAACTTTCTCCATTCATTACGCTGTTAACAGCATCTTGTTTTGTTGGATCTAAATTTGTATGAATTTCTAAAGGTGTTACATAAGGATTAAGATTATATTTTTCATCTATTTCATCTACTACAGTATCGATATAACCTTGATATACATTTGATGAAATATTACTATTTCCTGTAGTTAAAGATGATACTGGTATAGAATTTGCTAAAGCTTCTTCTTCTTCAGTAATATAACCATGTCGCTCCATTAAATATAATACAGTAGATCTTCTTTCTTCTGCTTCTTCTGGATTTATATCTGGTCTATATAAATTGGGTGATTGAAACATTCCTGCTATAATTGATGCTTCTGCAAGAGTTAAGTCTTGTACGTTTTTACCAAAGTAAGCAATAGAAGCTTCTTGAACTCCATAAATATTTCCTCCAAGGAAATGGTTGTTTACATAGTATTCAATTATTTCTTCTTTAGAAAAGTCTTTTTCTAAATTAAACATTGCTAAATATACATCGCTAAATTTTCTTATAACACCTTCAATACCTGATGCTTCAGTTGAAGTCATTGAATTTTTTATAACTTGCATTGATAAAGTTGATCCTCCACCTGCATCTTGTCCAGTTACTTGACCAATAACTGCTGCAGTAAATCTTGGAACATCAAGTCCATTATGTTGGAAAAATCTAGCATCTTCTGTTGCAATAATAGCGTCTATTAATACTTCTGGTATTTCATCATAAGTTACTTTTTCTCTCATTTCACTACCAAGTTTTGCATATTCATTACCATTAATATCGTATAAAATACTTACTTCTTTAGTATTTAATTTTTTAACATCGTACTTTCCTTGAGCATCTAATACTATATATCCAAAGAATGCTGCTACTGATATTACTCCAATTATTCCTAGAATTAAAATTATTATTATAATTCTATTTACTAATTTCTTTTTCTTTTTATTTTTTTCTACTTTTTTTAGTAGGTAAGCTAAGCCAATTATCAGGAATAAACCTACTGCAGTTAATACTGTAAATAATAAACCTGCAAAGAAATAAAATGCTACTAAAATTGCTAGTAACAAGATGCTTATAATTGCTATTGATTTTTTATCTTGTTTGGTTACCTTAGTTTTATTTTTAGGTTTTGCTTTTGTATTAGGGATTTTCGTCATAACTTTTGTAGCATCAGAATTTTTGCTATTTGACGATTTCTTTTTTATTTTTATCTTTTTCATTTATATACCTCCAATTATTTGGTCAATTACTTTTAAGTAATCAATTCTTTTATTATAGCTGTCTTTTATAAGAAAAGCTTTTTCTTTAAAATATGTATAGGGAATAGTTGATTTTTTTATATTACTAATATATTCAATTAAATCTTTTCCAAGAAGTAGATATGTTTCGTTTAAGGTAGTGAATCTTACTAATAAAAAGACTATTCCATTGTGATTTATTATACTTTCTATATGTTTAATTTGATGAGGATGAATGTTTCTTAAAGGAAAGTAATTTTTGATTTTAGTTTCTTTAGCTTCGAAGTCAATATAATATCCTTTATATATACCATTATAATCAGTGGTAGATGGGGCTTTGAAAAATGCTTCAGTTATTATAGCTTTATTTTTACTATAATCTACTTTTGAAATAGTTATAGGAGTAGGTTTTTTATAGATATGTGCAATATCTAATTCTTTGTAATATTCATTTGTTATATCTATTTCTTTTTCTAAAGTCATTCCTCTGTTTGCAAAGGTTATAATTTTATTAGTTGTTTCTTTTTTTATTCCACCAGGATAATTCATTTCATCACCTAAACATATTATACTATAAATTTTAGTTTAATACTATAAAAAATATTTGTTTATTTGTCGAATTTATGACAAGTGTAAAATAATTAGTTATTATAAATATGAGGTGATTTAATGAATAATTTAGAGATAGTTAAACTATTTAATAGAATGATTGATAATACAAGAGTTATAAGCATTAGTACTAGGGTTTTATATTTAGAAAAAGATAAGTTAGACAATTGACAAAATCTTAAATAAATGTGATAATATAAAACATAAGGGATTGGTGATTTAGATGTATCAAAGTAAAATTAATTTAATGCCACAAGATATTTTAGAAAAAGAATTTAAAATAGATACTCGTGGTTATAGATTAAAAGAAGTTGATCAATTTTTGGATACTATTATTGGTGACTATGAACAATTTTTAAATATAATTAATAGTTTAGAAAAAGAAAAAGCTGATTTATTAGGTGAAATTATGAGGTTAAAACAAGAATTAAGAAATTCTAAAGTTAGTGCTGAAGTTTCAAGAAATAATAATGAAGGTGAAGTTACTAATGTAGATATTCTTAGACGACTTTCACAATTAGAAAAATTAGTATATTATGATAAGAAATAATTAATATATAGATAAACGCTGGAATCTTTATGATTCTTGAGGAAAGTCCATGCTCGCACAGTCTGAGATGATTGTAGTGTTTATGTGTTGGGAAAAAATAACTTACAGTAGAGTAATCTAACGGAGGAGAGTAAATCTAAGTTTTTTAATATGATTTACGCCGTAATAGTGCCGCAGAGACGAGTTTTTTGGAAACGAAAAAGTGAAACGTGGTAAACCCCATAAGCGAGAAACCCAAATTTGGTAGGGGAGTTCTAACGAAGGAATTTAACAGAGTTAGGAATTACTTTTTATAAAGTAATAGATAGATGTTTATCGCCTAGTAATAGGTACAGAACATGGCTTATTTATATTTTTTATTTATTAAAAGAGGTGTTAATTTGAAAAATTTAGGAGAATACTTAAAAAGATCTCGTATTGAGATGGGTGTAAGTATTGATGAAGCTGCTGATGATATTGAATTAACTGTTATGCAACTTGAGAATATTGAAAGTGGTAATGTTAAAGCATTTAAAGATGTATATAATTTGAAAAAGTATGTGATAAATTATGCTAAATACTTAGGTTTAAATGAGGATGAAGTTATTGATGAGTTTAATGGTTTTTTATTTGAACACACTTCTAAACTTTCTTTAAGTGATATAATGGAAGCACAAAGAAAAAAAGATAGTGCTGAAGGTAAGAGGATTAAATCTCCTTATACTAAGGTTTATGTGAAAAAAGTAAATATATATCCATGGTTAATTGGATGTGGTATTTTTGTTATATTTTTATTAATTATGTATTTGATTATGTATAATATGAATAGAGTTCCAGATAGAGTTGATGAGCTTAGTGGAGTAATGGAGGATAGTTATGAATTTACCAAATAAACTTACAGTACTTAGATTGATTTTAAGTGTTGTTATTATAATTTTGTTAGTATTTCCATTTTATATGGTAGGGATACAATTTCCAAGAGTAATTGTTATGGGAGTTGGAATTTCTTCTCAATATATGATAGCAGGTGTTATATTTATTATTGCATCAATTACAGATTTTTTAGATGGATATATTGCTCGTAAATATAATTTAATTACAAATACTGGTAAAATGTTAGATGCAATTGCAGATAAAGTTTTAGTGAACTCAGTGTTAATTATTTTAGCTAGTTCTGGATATATACATGTTATTATACCTGTAGTAGTTGTTTTAAGAGATATTATAGTAAATGCTATTAAAATGGAGGCTGCTAGTAAAGGTAAAGTTGTTGCAGCTATTGGGTCAGGTAAATTAAAGACTGCTGCTTTAATGATTGGTATTGTACTTGCAATGTTTGGAAATATGCCTTTTGAGGCTTGGAACTTAGCTGTTGCTGAATTACTTTTATATTTTGCAGCTATTATGTCGATAGTTTCTTTAGTACAATATTATAATGCAAATAAAAATATTATATTTAATAAAAGTAGTGATTCTACTACAGTTATTTAATGAAAAAGTTCTTTTTACTAAGAACTTTTTTATTTTTTGGATAAAATTGGTTTTAAATTTTATAAAACATTTGTTTGATTTACTATTGCATTTTATTTTTAAATGTTATACAATGACTTTAGTAGTTATTTAGGAGGAAAATAGAAATGGCAAAAACAGATAAAAAAGATTTAAAAAAGGATGAGGCTTTAGAACAAGTTTTAAGAGATATAGAAAAACAATTTGGTACTGGTGCTATTATGAAACTTGGAGATAATAAGCAAATGAAAATTGATGTTTGTTCTAGTGGTGTTTTAACATTAGATGTAGCATTGGGTGTTGGGGGTTATCCTCGTGGTAGAATAATTGAGATATATGGACCAGAGTCAAGTGGTAAAACTACTTTTGCATTACAAGCGATAGCTGAAATACAAAAAGCAGGTGGAAGAGCAGCATTTATTGATGCAGAGCATGCACTTGATCCAGTTTATGCACAAAGATTAGGTGTTAATATAAACGAATTATTATTATCACAACCTGATACAGGAGAACAAGCTTTAGAGATTTGTGAGGCTTTAGTTAGAAGTGAGGCTGTTAGTATTGTAGTAATTGATTCAGTTGCAGCATTAGTTCCACAAGCTGAAATAGATGGCGAGATGGGTGACAGCCATGTTGGATTACAGGCAAGACTTATGTCTCAAGCATTACGTAAGTTATCTGGTACTATTAATAAGACGAAAACAACCGCTATATTTATTAATCAGTTAAGAGAAAAAGTTGGAGTTATGTTTGGTAGTCCTGAAACTACTCCAGGTGGAAGAGCATTAAAATTTTACTCAACTATTAGATTAGATATTCGTCGTAATGAACAATTAAAAATGGGAGATGGGGTAGTTGGTAATAAGACTACTGTTAAAGTTGTAAAAAATAAAGTGGCTCCTCCATTTAAAACAGCAGTTGTTGATATTATGTATGGTGAGGGTGTATCAAGAGAAGGGGAGATTATTGATTTAGCAGTTGAGGCACAAATTATTAGTAAAACAGGAGCTTGGTATGCATATAAAACTGAGAAACTAGGTCAAGGTAAAGAGAATGTTAAATTGTTATTAAAAGACACTCCGGAATTAAGAGATGAATTAGAAACTAAAGTTAGAGAATATTATGGTATTTCTTTATAAGATGTAAAAGAACTTTTGTAGGTTCTTTTTTTGAAATATAATTGGAGGGTTAGAATGTAAGAAATTAAAAATTAT
>CAYJDP010000006.1:0-9319 GCA_964368975.1 uncultured Muribaculaceae bacterium | reverse complement strand
ATTTTAATGATTTAAGTGATAAAACAAAAATTGAATTTGAAGAAAGATATAGATTAATTCGTGATATAATTATAAAGAAAGTTTAATGTTTATTATGAAAAATATGTTAAAATAGTAATATACTTTATATTAGGAGGAAATGTTATGAAAAAATTAAAGGATTTAATTAATACAGAGTTAGATATAGATATATTAGGAGTTGAGAGTGATACTCGTAATATTAAAGAGGGATTTTTATTTGTAGCTACTAAGGGTTATTTTTGTGATCATTTAGATTATTTGGATGATGCTATAAATAAAGGTGCTGTATGTGTTATTGCTGATAGAGAGGTTGATTCTAGTATTCCTTTAATATTAGTAGATGATTTAGATGATACTCTTAATATTGTTTTAAGTAAGTTTTATGATATTAATTTAAGTGATTTTAATTTTATTGGTATTACTGGTACAGATGGTAAAACTACAACAACATCTATTATTAGTGGATTAATTAATCAATATAAGAAATGTGCTTATATTGGTACTAATGGTTTATTAATAGGGGATGAGTTATTTCCTACTAGTAATACTACTCCTTGTATAGAAGAGTTATATAAATATATGGTTTTGATTCGTGATAGAGGGGTTAAAGATATTGTAATTGAAGTTTCTAGTGAGGCTTTACTTCATGGAAGAGTAGATAATATTTTATTTACCAGTGTTGGTTTTACTAATATAACTGGTGACCATTTAAATATTCATGGTACAATGGATAATTATATTTCTTCTAAGTTTAAATTATGTGACTTAGTTAGTGGTAATATATATATTAATAAAGATGATAATAATTTAAATAAAAAAGTTGGGAATAATGTAGTTACTTATGGATTTTCTGAAGATAGTGATTATGTTATAAGTGATTTTAGAGAAGCTGATAATAATAGTTATTTTAGTATTAAATATATAGATAATATTTATAATATTTCAAGTCCTTTTGTTGGAAAATATAATGCTTATAATTTATGTTTGGCTTTTGCTATATTAAATGATCTTGGATATGAAAGTGAAACTTTAGTAGAAAATATTAAATTATTAGGAGTTGTTGCTGGTAGAAGAGAGTTATTAGATTTTGGTACTGATTTTGATATTATAGTAGATTATGCTCATACTACTAATGGTACTTTAAATATTATGGATAGTGTTGTTGGTAAATATAATAAAATATATACAATAGTAGGATCTGCTGGTGGACGTGAAAAAGAGAAAAGAAATGATATAGGTAATATCGTATTAAATAATTCTGATATGGTTATATTTACTATGGATGATCCTAGATATGAAGATGTTAATATTATAATAGATGAGATGATTGGTGAATATGATGGTGATAATTATATTCGTATAATTGACAGAGTTGATGCTATTAATTATGCTTTATCCAATGCAGATTCTGGAGATGTTGTATTAATCCTTGGAAAAGGTAATGATAATTATATGGCAATTGAAGATAAGAGACTTCCTTATAATGATATTAATGTAGTGAAAGAGTATTTTGAGAAGAAGTAATTTTCTTCTTTTTCTTTACAATTATATGTTTATTAGTTTTTCTTTTACTTGACATACTGTTTAATTAATTCTACAATAGAGTTAGATTATTATAATCTAGATGGAGGTATATATGGAAAACATGTTATTCTCCGGTTTACTTTTAATAGTAGGATTATTAATAGGTTTTATAGTTGCGTTTATTATAAATAATAATAGAGTTAGTAAAGCAAGTATTGAAGCTGATAAGTTAATGAATCAAGCTAAAAAAGATGTTGAAAAATTAAAAAGAGAAGCATCACTTGAGCAAAAAGAAGTTGCTCATAAAATGAAATTAGATTTAGATAAAGAGATTCGTGAGAGAAAAGAAGAAATAAAATTAAGTGAAGATAGACTTTTACAAAGAGAGTCTAATATGGATAAGCGTGATGAGTTAAGTCAAAAACGTGAGTCAAACTTAGAAGAGAGAGAATTAAAATTATCAGAGCGTCTAATGGAAGTTCAAGATGAAAAAAGTAAAGTGGAAGATGTAAAAAGAGAACAATTAGAAAAATTAGAAAAGATATCAGGATATAGTCGTGATAAAGCACATGATGAAATTATGCAGCAAGTTAGAGAAAGTATGAAAATTGAGATTGCTGAATATATTAAAGATAGAGAAGATGAAGCTAAGCTTACTGCAGATAAGAGTGCTCGTGAGTTAATTGTTTCTTCTATGCAAAAGTATGCGGCAGATATTGCAAGTGATCAGACTGTTACTACTATTAGTTTACCTAATGATGAAATGAAGGGTAGACTTATTGGTAGAGAAGGTCGTAATATTAGAACAATTGAAGCTATTACTGGAGTTGATTTAATAATTGATGATACACCAGAGGCGGTAGTTGTATCTAGTTTTGATCCTATGAGAAGAGAAATTGCTAGAATAACTTTAGAAACTTTAGTAAAAGATGGAAGAATTCATCCTACTAGAATTGAAGAGTTATATGATAAAGTGTGTAAAGATATTAGAGGTAAAACTAAAGAATTAGGTCAAGAAGCTATTTTTGAATTAGGTCTTACTAAGTTTGATGCAGAGTTAGTAGAAGTAATTGGTAAATTACATTATCGTACTAGTTATGGACAAAATGCATTACAACATTCAATGGAAGTTGCTCATTTATCTGGTTTACTTGCTGCTGAATTAGGTGAAAATATTAATTTAGCTAAAAGAGCAGGTTTACTTCATGATATTGGTAAAGCGATTGATCATGAGGTTGAAGGTAGTCATGTTGAAATAGGTGTTGATATTGCTAATAAATTTAGAGAAAATGAAGTAGTAGTTAATGCGATAGGATCTCATCATGGAGATTGTAGTGCTACTAGTGTTATTTCTACAATTGTAGCTATTGCAGATGCGCTTTCAGCGTCTCGTCCAGGAGCTAGAAATGATTCTTTAGAAAATTATATTAAAAGACTTTCTCAATTAGAAGAAGTTGGAAATAATATAGAAGGTGTTGAAAAAACATTTGCTATGCAAGCAGGTAGAGAATTAAGAGTAATTGTTAAGCCTGACGATGTTGATGATTTAAGAACACATCAAATAGCACGTGAGGTTAAAGAACAAATTGAAGCTAATATGAAGTATCCTGGTACTATTAAAATTACAGTAGTTAGAGAAACTAGAGCAAATGAAGAAGCTAGATAAGCTTCTTTTTTAGTAAAAAAAAACACTGATTATTTTTCAGTGTTTTCATTATCTCTTTTTATATCTGTAATTACAGGTAAGATGATTGGTTTTCTACCAGTCATTTTATTTATATATGGATATAAATTATCTGTTAATTCAGATTTAATTGTTTGAAATGTTGCTGTTTGATTAGCTAGACATTGTTTTACTATAGTATCACATTTATATTCAATCTTTTTAATTAGTTCTTCATTTTCATTGATTAATATAAATCCTCTAGTAGTTATATTTGGTTTAATTAATAATTGTCTTTTTTTCATATCAACATTTATTATTACTACTAAGATACCATCATTAGCCATAATTTGTCTATCTCTAATAACTGCACTTCCTATTTCTCCAACTCTATTTCCATCTACATAAATATCTTCACCTTTGTAACTAGGGCCTTTTTCTATTTTATGATTATTTAATATTAAGCTATCTCCATTTTTTAATACAAAAGTATTTTCTTTTGGAAGACCACAGTTAATAGCAATATCTGCTTGTTTTTTTAACATTCTATAATCTCCGTGAAAAGGCATTACATATTTTGGATTCATTAATCTAATCATTAATTTAACTTCTTCTTCATTAGCATGACCTGAAGTATGTAGATCTTCTAAGATGTGATTAGTATAAACTTTTACTCCTTTAAGATATAGTTTATTTATGGTTTTTGAAATACTTAGAGCATTACCAGGAATTGCACTTGATGAGAATATTACTACATCATCTGGTCTTACTTTAATTTGTTTGTGAGTACCGTTTGCTATTCTTGATAGTGCAGCTAACGGTTCTCCTTGAGAACCTGTACAAAGAATTGTTACTTCTCCAGGTTTTAAGTTATTAGCTTCTTCTGGAGTTACTAGTAATTCTTTATGATCTATATATCCAGCTTGAGTAGAAATATTTATATTATTTTCCATACTTCTTCCGAATATACAAATTTTTCTGTTATGTTTATAACATGTTTCAAAAATATGTTTAACTCTGTAAATATTTGATGCGAATGTTGCAATTAATATTCTATTATTTTTACATTTAGTAAACATTTCTCCTAAAGTTTCATCTACTACTGATTCACTTGAAGAGAATCCTTCATTTAGTGCATTAGTAGAATCTCCGATTAGTAAATCTACACCATTTTTTCCAATAGTTGCCATCTTATAAAGATCTGACATTGGTCCGATAGGTGTTAAATCGAATTTATAATCACCAGTAGTTACTATAGTTCCATCTGGAGTAGTTATTGCAATTCCGTGTGAATCTGGAATTGAATGAGTTGTTCTAAAAAATTCAAGTTCAATTTGTCCGAATTTTAATTTTGTATCTTCTGTGTATACTTCTAAATTATCATATCTAATATTTCTGTCTTGTAATTTAACACTTATTAACTCTTTAGCGTGATTAGGCGCATAAATTTTAGGGATATTAACTGATTGTAATAAAAAGGGAATACCTCCTATATGATCTTCATGACCATGAGTTATAAGAACTGCTTTAATTTTATCTTCATTTTCCTTTAAGAAAGTAAAATCTGGAAGTACATAATCTACTCCAAGTAATTCACCTTCAGGGAAACTTACACCGACATCAATAACGACAATAGAATCTTTATGCATTACACAATACATATTTTTACCGACTTCACCTAAACCTCCTAAAACAATTAGTTTTGTTTCATTTTGGTTTTTCATTTGTTTTTCTCCTTTCTTATATACAAAAGAACTAACTGTTACATTATACTATAATATTTATATTTTGTCTATATATAGTATTTTTTATTTTTTTTTGTTATACTATTTTGGAAGAGGTGTATTATGGGATTATTTAATAAATTTAAAAATATATTTAATAAAGAAAAAGATGTAGTAAGTGATGTAAGTGAAGAGAAATTAGTAGAAGAAGTTAAAGTTTATGAAAAGGGTTTAAGTAAGAGTAGAAGTGGTTTTGTATCAAAGTTAGCTGATCTTACTAATAAGTATCGTGTTATAAATGATGATTATTTTGAAGAGTTAGAAGAAATATTAATTATGGCTGATATTGGTGTTAATACAGTTATGGAGTTTATTGATAGAGTAAGAGATAGAAGTGTGAAAGAAAAGATTAGTGATCCTAGTTTATTAAAAGAAGTAATTGTAGATGAGTTATTTATTATATATGTAGGAGAAGAGGTTTTAACTGATAAGATTAATTTTTGTGAATTTGGGCCTACCGTATTATTATTTGTAGGAGTTAATGGTGTTGGTAAGACTACTACTATTGGGAAACTTGCTTATAAATTAAAGTCTGAAGGTAAAAAAGTATTAATGGTAGCAGGTGATACTTTTAGAGCGGGAGCTGTTAATCAATTAGAAGAGTGGAGTAAGAGAAGTGGTGTTTCATTTTATAAAAAAGAACAAGGAAGTGATCCTTCTGCAGTAGTATATGATGGTGTTAATATGGCAGTTGAAGAGGATTATGATGTTGTATTAATAGATACTGCTGGAAGACTACAAAATAAAACTAATTTAATGAATGAGTTAAGTAAAATGAATAAAGTAATTTCAAGTATTGTTGCTGAAGGGCCTCATGAGACATTACTTGTAGTAGATGCTACTACGGGACAAAATGGGATTAGTCAAGCTAAAGCATTTAAAGAAATTACTGATATTACTGGAGTTGTTTTAACTAAGTTAGATGGTACTGCTAAAGGTGGTATTGTTCTTGCTATTAAAGAAGAAGTTGATTTACCTGTTAAATATGTAGGTCTTGGAGAAAAAATTGATGATTTAGAAAAATTTGATATTGAGAATTATATATATGGGTTATTTAAAGACTTTTTATAGGAGTGTGTATGAAAGATTTAGTTTATTTAAATCAGTTATATGATTTATATATGGAATTACTTACTGATAAACAAAAATTATATTATGAGTGTTATTATTTTGATGATTTAAGTTTAAGTGAGATTGGGGATAATTATAATATTAGCCGTAATGCAGTTTATAAAGTTATTCAAATAGTAGAGAGTAAACTTAAGGAGTTTGAAGATAAGTTAGGTTTATATAAGAAAAAGATTGAGTTAGAAGAAATTAGTAAATTAATAAGTGATGATAATATTAAGATTAGGTTGGAAGAGTTATTTTAAACTCTTCTTTTTATTTACTTTCTTTTATAATTGTGTTATAATATGCAACGAAAGAAAGAGGGATTAATATGTTAGTGAGTTTATTTAGTTTATATTTAGAATATTCAGCGAGTGGAAGAATAGCAGATGAAAAGTATATTGAAATATGTGCTAATATTATGGCTAGTTATATGAAAGTTCAAGATTATTTGACTGATATTGATGTAATAGATGATTTTTCAAAAAATGAAAGAAGTGTTGCTGGTTATAATAGTGAATTAAAAAGTATGCTTATATTTACAAAAGGTATTGAAAAATTTTGTAAGGATAAATTTTTTAATAGTAAAATGTCTGATATTGAAAAGGTATATGTATATAATGCTGAATTAATTAGAATTATTAATCATGAATTTGAGCATACTAATCAGTATAAAAAAATTGATACATCTGATGATTTAGAAGCTAAAATATTAAGAAATGGTTCTTCTCTTTTAACAAATAAACAAAAAAGTATTTTATTAAATAGTGGTTGTGCTAAAGAAGAATTAGAGGAATTGAAGATAAAGAGATATGATATTTATAAGAGTATTTATAATAAAACAGCAGAAGAAAGATTAGCTGATCATTACTCTTATTTATTAGTTTGTCAATTAGTAGATAATTTAAAAGGTGGGTTACCTGGCGTTTATAAATTTTTTAACGGTAATAGATTATTCAATAGTATTGATGGTTATATAGATGAAGATAGTTTTACAGTATCACCTGCTATAGATACTTTTAAATTATATGGAAACGAAGAAAGTTTAAATGAATTTGATTGGTATAGTGAAAATAAAGAAAAAACATTAGTAAAAGTTATGAATAAACATTCATTAGATGAAAGAATAAAATATGGATTACCTATTACTGGTAATGAATTTAGAGTTTCTCGTAATAAACACACATTAATATAATGATGTGTTTTTTTCTTGTATTAAATGATATTTTAGTATATAATTAATACATAATAAGGAGACTATTTTATGAAGGATAATAAAGTATTAAATTTTATAATTAGACGTAAAGCTTATGTAATAATTTTATTTTTAGTAATAATTGCAACTCTATCTACTAGTTTCGCACTTTTTAGACAAGATATAATTGGGCAAAATACTTACTCGATGGATGTAGTTGATTTAGAACCAGTAATTTACTCAGCTGATTTAACTAATAATCAAATAACCTTATCAGCAAATGAAACAAAAGAAATTACAGTAACTTTATCTAATAATGATGTAGTTGATGCTAAATTTAATTTTTTTTACACAACCACTTCAAATGATGCAACTGCATCATATAAAACTACAACTGATACACCACCTACAAATGAAGGTGAAGTATTTACAGTTAATCAAACAAAAACATATACAATTGTATTAACAAATACTTCATCACAAAGTCAAACTATAACATTTGGTTCAACTTCAGGATTCACTCAAAATCCATTAGACTTTCCAGAAAATGTATTAGAATTAACGAGAGTAATAGATATTTGTGAAGAAACACCATATGAAGATGGAACACCTAATCCTCCAGAATTAGTAGGTGATATGATACCAGTAGTATATGATGGAACAAATTGGGTAAAAGCAGATACTTCAAACTCATCTAATTCTTGGTATAATTATAATACTCAAGAATGGGCAAATGCAGTAACTGTAACATCTACTAATAGAGCAACTTATGTGGCAGCAGCAGTTGGAACAACAATACCAATGAGTGATATAAATACTTTTATGGTATGGATACCAAGATACTCTTATACAATAAAAGATACTTATGGAGTACAAGGATGTGGAGGTGATACTCCGTCAGTAACTACTCCAGGAGCATTTGATATTAAATTTATATCATCTTCTATAACTGATAAGGGTAGTGCAGAATATACAGGCGATACAGCAGAAAACTGGTTTACAAATTCAGCTTTTTGTTGGGGTAACTCATGTGATGATGAATCAACAAGATCTAATCTAGAAAACAGAGAACTTTCAGGTATATGGGTAGCAAAATTTGAAAGTTCTACAGCAGATACAACTTGTACAAGTTCGGCATCAAGTAGTAATTGTAATAAAATTTTACAACCAATATCATTACCAAATGCGAAAAGTTGGAGATATGTAAATATTTCAAATGTGTTTAATAGTACACAGCAATATATGAATAGCACAAATGGAGAAACAGTTTATGGTTTATCTGGTTCTACATATGATGCTCATATGATGAAAAATACAGAATGGGGTGCAGTAGCATATCTTAATCAGTCCCGTTATGGAAAATATGGAAATGAGGATTATACTGGAGCAAATAAAGAAGTGGCAATAAATAACTGTTCTTCATATATAACTGGAATAGCCGGTAACACTGTAAGTGCAAGTAGTTCATCTTCAAGTTGTTCAACTAATACTTATAATACAGTAACAGGTCAATCAGCATCTACAACAGGAAATATAACAGGAATATATGATATGAGTGGAGGTGTTCACGAAAGAGTGATGGGTAATAGTCAAAATTCAAGTGGAGCATTTAATGTATCATCATCTGGATTTACAACAGTCCCAGATGCAAAATATTATAATAACTACGATTATGGCACTTCTTCTAGTAATTATACAAGATATATAAAGGGTGATGCTACAAAAGAGATGGCTGGATTTTATTCAGATTATAAATCCTTCGCTTATGCGAGTTACCCCTGGTTCAGTCGAGGCGGTTACTATTACGGCCATTCCAGTGCCGGGCTCGCTTCTTTCAGCAATTCTAATAGTTATGTCGACGTCAGCAGCGGTGGGCGAGTGGTCCTAGCGCCGTAGTCTCCAACTTTCAAACCTGTCTTTAAGAGCCTGAAAGGGGATTGAAGACACGACATTTTGAGCAACCTCTATGTTTGAAAAACATAGGACTAAAGGACATTTGAGGAAAGGTCGAGGTAGGAAAAA
>CAYJDP010000005.1:0-26404 GCA_964368975.1 uncultured Muribaculaceae bacterium | reverse complement strand
ATGAAGAAAGAAAAGCTGATGAAAATTATTTAACACTAATAAATGATAATTTAGAAAACCTAAAGAAAGAATTATACTAAAAAGTATAATTCTTTTTTTTATATAAATTATTCATTAACAATAACAAATCTAGTAGAAGGAAAATTATTCCCATCATAATCTCCTAAAACACCACGATAACTAAAAATACCTTTATCACCAGTATGGTCATAAGAACTATTACCTCTAATTAACCAAGCATTATCATTATATTTAACATCCATAAAGATATTGTTTTTAACATAAAAATCTCTAACTTCTTTAATAGCATCTCCATTTATACTTGACGAAAAATCACTTGAATTTGAAGTATAATCATATTTATTATAATACTTTGTTTCTGGAACAAAATCAAATCCTGAATAACTAGTATTAAAATTACCACTTGCATCTACCATATTAACCATAACAAATTCGTAAAAATTCATATGCATATCATAAATACCAGAAACATTACCAGTAATAGAAGATCCTCCCCCACAACTACCTAATCCGTTCCCTCTATCAGTAATATCATTATACGAACATGCATCTGTCACTTCATAATAAAAATAATCATATCCGTCATCTCCAACTGATTTACCAGTAAATAAACCTTTATTTACATTTCCATATACTATTTTATTCAAACCAGTATAATCAGTATTACCATACTTGCCATATTTAGAAAATTTCAAGTAAGAAGCTGCTCCCCATTCGGTATTTTTTATCATATGTCCATCATACGTATTCTCAGCTAAACCATAATTATTAATAGCATTGTCCCCATTTAAATCTAGATTAATCTTATTAAAATAAACAGATATATCCTCAAATCCCCAAGCTTTAACATTTGGTTTAGAACCTATTGTTGAATCATCATATTTTACTATTTCAAATTTAGATATCCACAAACCACTTAATTCCATATTTTCAGAATCAGTTCTAGTAGAAGCATCATCACATGAATTCCCCCAACAAAAAGCTGAATTTGTATACCAATTAGTAGGAGAATCTCCAGTATATGTAGACGTACCGTTACAAGTTAAATCAGAATTTGTAAATCTAATATCAAAAGCTCCTGGAGTTGCAGCACTAGGTGTATCACCACCATAACCTTGATACCCATAAGTATTCCCTAAAGTATAAGCATACCTCGGTACCCAAACAACCATTATATTAATATCTTCCATTGGAATAACAGTACCAACACTGCTATTAACTAAAGTATCTCTATTAGCAGAAGTAACAGTAACTGCATTTGCCCACATTTGATTATCATAATTATACCAAGAATTCCCTGCATTAGATACATCAGCTTTAACCCAACTAGTAGAACTCTCATCATAAACAACAGGTATCATACCA
Organism: uncultured Muribaculaceae bacterium; assembly: GCA_964368975.1. Lineage (GTDB taxonomy): Bacteria > Bacillota_I > Bacilli_A > RF39 > UBA660 > CAYJDP01. Next base: position 25,018 of record CAYJDP010000005.1, on the reverse strand, counting down.
TCAACTAATTCCGGTGGATTTGCTTCACCATCATAACTTTCTAACTCAGAACATTTTACTGGATTATAAATTTCTGAGATAACTCTAAGTTTAGTAGCAACAACTTTCCCCATAGCATCAACACTAGCATTTTCATCTATCCAAAGTCTTAATTCATATGTATTTTTATTACCCACTAATAAAGCCCCACTATCAATGATTCTATTTGGATTAATCCCCGTAAGCGCTAATATTTTTATAGTATTATTTCCATTTTTCACAAGAGAATATTTAATATCATTATCATCCATTCTCTCCTCACCTGCAAGAAGTTCCTCATCATCTAAAAAAACAGAATAACTAATATCAAGAGTTCCTGTATTTTCTAAAGTGAACTTACATGCCACTTGTTTCATACCTTCTTCATCAGTAATAGGTATAGCGTTACTTACATTTATTTCAGTACATGTACTTTCATCTAATTCCAATTCTAAAGAACCCGCAGTTACTCTATTCGTTTTAGTACCAAATAACTCTAAATTTATCCATGCATAAGTTCCACCAATTAAGACAATAGATAATACTACTATCGCAATAATTACTAATTTATATTTTATAATAAGTTCTTTCATATACCCTCCATATTTTATGAATCAAGTATAGCAAATATAATTAATATATTCAATAAAAAGTAAGATAAAATATCTTACTTTTCTTCTGGCATCATAACACAAATACTTTTATTACTTGAATCAATTCCCTTTATTATTTTTTTAACAGTATCCATAGATAATCCTCTAATAATATCTAATTTATTTGGAACTACATCTTTATATTTAACAATATCATCAAACATATTATCCACTACTAAACTAACATCATCCATAACTTTAACTTCATTAGCAATCCATACCTTTTTCATACGATTAAACTCTTCTTCTAAAACAACTAAATTATCCAACACCTTCGATAGTTCTTTTTCCAAAGAAACAGGATTATCCGTCGAAGAGTTTATATATAAAACCCTAAATTTATCAGTATTTTCTATATAATAATAAAAATTATTAATTAATTTCATATTTCTTACATTTTCTCTAAATATAGAAGAATTTCCAATATTTAAAGTAGTAATCATATTAAGATACAAATCAAGTTCTAAATCACTCATTTTAGGCAACTTATTCAAAGATATTTTTAAACCTGCAGAAATCATCGGTACTAAAACATTTCCAAAAATAACTTCATGTTTTTTAACAACACTATCTTTTTCACTACCCTCAATAAACTTACCCTTTTTCTTTAAAGTGATATATTTTGTTGAATCATTAATTATTTTTAATGCTTCATCTTTATCAAAATTTCCAACTATCATTAAAAACATATTACTAGGAGCATAAAAGTTATTATAACAATTATACAAATCTTCTTTAGTAATTTTCATTATTTCATCAACTGTTCCACCTATATCAACTCTTCTGTTATCAGTATGATAAAGATTTTTTCTAAGTACTATATCTAATTTATGATCAGGCATATCATTATACATTTTTAATTCTTCTGCAATAATTCCTTTTTCTTTTTCAACATTCTCATCTGTTAAATAAGGAGAGTTAACATATTTTATTAAATACTCTAAATTATTACTAAAGTTTTTAGTACCATAACAAATATAGTCAGTAAAATCATAAAAAGTAGAAGCATTAGCATTAGTACCACTTTCTGCATAAAAACTAAATGGATCAACTCCATCTTCACTTTCAAACATTTTATGTTCTAAAAAATGAGCAATTCCATCAGGTACAGAAACCTTTTTTCCATCACTATCTAAAAAATCAGTAACTACAGAACCAAATCTTGTAGCATAACTCATATAATAATTCTTCTTACCTTCCATAGGGAACATAAAAACTTCTAATCCATTATCTAAAACTTCTTTATAACAAATAGAATCTAATCCTACTAAATTAATTTTCTTCATTATTATCCCCCTCTAAAATACCTTCAAGTAAATAAATAGTATCTATTTTAATTTTTTTCCCAACCGCTATGATATCTTCCTTAGTAACATCCATAATTTTTTCTTTTTTTACTTCTAAATCATCAGTATCAATAACTAATTTCATAAAATAATCATTAATAATATAATTAGGATTTTCAAGTATCTCATCTATTGCAGTTAAATAATATTCTTTAGCTACATTCATATCTTCTTCAGAAAATTTACCCTTAATCATATTTTTAAAGTTATCTTCTATTAATGATACAGTTTTCGAAAAATTTATTCTATCAATACCTGCTCTAACAATTAACATATTATCCAATTTATTAGCAGTTGATGATATATGATAACAAAGTGAATGAACTTCTCTTACATCTTTAAATAATTTAGAATCAGCTCCACCACCAAATATAATATTAAATAATGTTAAAGCATAATTTCTTTCATATACTTCTAAATCATTAATTGTATAAGCAATTACTAAATTAGATTGTCCTGTATTATTTTCTTCTTTAACAACATTTGCCTTACTTCTAGCTTTCTTAGCAGGAACTATAGTATCTATTTTATCTTTTTTAAATACTTTAATATTCATTAATGACTTAAATAAATTAATATTTTCTTCTACATCAATATCACCTAATACAAAAACATCTACTAAGTTTGTTTCTAACATATTAAGATAATACTTATATAAATCATCACCATTAATTTTATCTAAATCATCTAAATATCCCAGCATATTATAACTAATTACACTAGAAGAATCATACTCTTCAGCCATTCTAGATAATGCATAACTACTAGGATGTTCTTTACTAGATTTTATTGCATTACTTGCAATATTCTTTATAACGTCGATTTTATCATTTTTAAAAGCATTATTATCTACATCAGGATTAAATAATACATCAAATATAAACTTAACACCTTCTAAATAATTGCCAACTTCAGTATATTTATCATTTAATAAAGACATAGTAAATTCTGTTTTAATATAATTGCCCTGTTTTGAATTTTTTACATTAAAACTAGCTCCATATAGGTCTTGAGCTTTAATTACTAAATCTCTTTTACTAGGATATTTTTTACTAGAAGACATAAATAAATCACATAAAACATTTCTAATAGTAATTTCTTCTTTTATTATAGGCTCTCTAAAAATAAGTTTAATTGTAATACTTTTAAACTTATTAGTATTAACTAAATGCAAATTATAAGAACCAAATTCTTTTTTTGTATATTCCATATTCCCTCCTTGTATTAGTATACCAAAAAACTAATATATTATAAGCAAGATTCTAATGCTAAAACAATCATATCATCTAGTGCTTTCTCTCTAACTTCACTACTTACTTCATTACTATCATATTTAGAATCAACTACTGTAAGTAACGCTGTTGTATCACATCCTAATTCTTCACCTAGTAAGAATAAACAAAATGCTTCCATTTCACTAGCAATAAAATTTTTATTATTTGGAAAATTAGCAATAAACTTATCATAATCAGTATATACATCAAATACATCGCTTGTAATAACAGCTCCACTTACTAAATTAATTCCTAATTTTTTTGAACACTCTTCAATTTTATTATTACACATAACTGAAGAATATGCCTCATTTTTTTCTTTATTAAACATAAGTTTAGCATATGGATTTAAAGAATATGCACTAGTTGCCAAAACTACATCTAATAATTTAATATCCTTATGATTTGAGCCACAACTTCCTATACGAATTATTTTTTTAACTCCATAAAATTTAATTAATTCATAAGCATAAATCCCAATACTTGGAACACCCATTCCCGAGGAAAAAACCGTAACTCGAACTCCTTTATAAAAACCAGTATATCCTAAATTATTACGTACTTTATTAACTAAAATAACATCTTCTAAATAATTATCAGCAATCATTTTAGCACGAAGTGGATCTCCAGGCATTAAAACTATTTCTGCAATTTCATCTAATTTACTTGTTATATGTGCTGTTGCCATATCATCATCTCCTAACATTGTTAAAGAAGAAGATTACTCTTCTTCTTCACTACTTTCTAATTGTACTAATACTTCTCTTGGCTTAGAACCATTCTGTCCTCCAATAATACCTCTATCTTCTAATAAATCTATTATACGAGCAGCTCTATTGTATCCAAGCTTAAATCGTCTTTGTAATAAGGAAGCACTTGCTTTTTGACTTTCTATTACAAATTGAACTATTTCGTTATAAAGAGGATCATCATAATTTTCCTCTTGATTCATATCTTCTATTTGAGATGCACTCTTATCTGTAGAAACAGCATCCAAATTAGCAAGTAAATCATCATATTGAGCAGTTTGTTGCTTAACTGTATAATCAATTAAACGTTTAATCTCATCATCAGAAATATAAGCTCCTTGAACTCTTTGAGCAGCCATTTCACCCATCGGTAAAAATAACATATCTCCACGACCAAGTAATTTCTCAGCTCCTGTTTGATCAAGTATTGTACGTGAATCAATCCCACTACTAACAGTAAATGCTATACGTGATGGAACATTTGCTTTAACAACCCCAGTAATAACATCTGTAGAAGGTCTTTGAGTTGCTATAATTAAATGTATTCCTGCAGCACGAGCCATTTGAGTAATTCTTAAAATTGAAGCTTCAACATCTTTGGATGCCACAAGCATTAAATCAGCTAACTCATCAACAATAACAACAATATAGGGCATACGTGCCATTTTAGCATCATCACTTAATTTTTCATTTTCTTTATCTATATATGCGTTATAAGTAGCAATATTTTTAGTTCTACTTTTTTCAAACACATCATAACGTCTTTCCATCTCTACAACAATTTTTGCTAAAGCAATAGATGCTTTCTTAGGATCAGTAACTACTGGAGCCATTAAATGAGGAATGCCATTATAACCACTTAATTCAACCTTTTTAGGATCAACCATTACCAACTTAACTTCATCAGGTCTAGCTCTCATCAATATAGAACAAATGATTCCATTAATACAAACAGATTTCCCACTCCCAGTAGCACCAGCTACAAGTAAATGAGGAGTCTTATCAATCTCACACCAAATTACATTTCCCATAATATTTTTTCCTAAAGGAACAAGTAATTTAGAATTTCTTTTAGACTCAGGTACTTTTTCCAAAGTTTCTCGAAAACTTACCATCGCAACTTCATCATTAGGAATTTCTAATCCCACAGTACTTTTACCAGGAATAGGTGCTTGAATACGAACATCTTTTTTAGCAAGCGCTAAAGAAATCTCTTTATTAAGACTAACTATTTTATTAACCTTAGTACCACTTTTAATTTCCAACTCATATTGTGTAACTGTAGGTCCAACATGAACTTCAACAACTTTACCAACAATCCCAAAATCAGCAAGCACTTGCTCAACAGTTATAATATTTTTCTCAATAGCCGCATTATCTGTTACTTTCTTACCTTTTTTAGGTTTATCTAACATATCAATACTAGGTAACATATAATTATTATTAATTAAACTTTTCTCAGGTTTAACATCTTTAATTTCTTCTTTGACCTCAGTATTATTATCTTTTACTTTAGTTAACTCATCTATACTAGATATTTTAATATGATTACCACTATCTTTAACTTCTCCAGAAATAACTTCATCCCCATTACTTATTTTAACAGAACTAATTTTACTAGAACCACTTTCATCAGAAGATTGTTTATCAGATTTAATTTTTTCTTTAACTGGAACTTTCTCACGAATAAACTCAAGAATAGAAAAACCACTAAACAATGAAAATCCTAATACAATTAATACTCCTGCAACAATCTGCATTCCCATAAAAGAAAATAAAGAATTAAATAAAATTGCAAAACCTCCTCCTACAATACCTCCTCCTAAAGTATAAAAAGTATCAACCATACCAGTATTCATAATAGAATTAAACTGCGCTAATAATTGATCACTAGTCTTTTGAAAAATAATCATAGAAGTTCCACCAGCAATAACAAATTCTCTATGCATTAATACTAATATACCAATAATAAATATATATAACCCAATAAATTTAGTAGAAAAAAAATCAGGCCACTCACGCTTAATAATAGTATAACCACCAATTATTAATAAAACTACTAATAAAGGCATATATAAAGACCCAACTAAAAAAATAGCAAAAGAAGTAAACATCTTACCAACCGGACCATATTTACCCATTCCCAAAATAGCTATTAAAACTAACCCAATAGCAATTAATTCAGTTTTATGTTGAAATTCTTTTTTCTTAACACTTCTCTTTTTTCTTTTAGCCATAACTTCACTCTCCAACTCTATATTAATTATAAACCAAAGTATTTAAAAAGTAAAATAAATATGTAAAGAAAAAAGAAAAAATAAACTATTTTTTTCCTTTATCATATTGAATACCTGCATAACTAACTAAAGTTCTATCTTCACTACTTAAATACTTACTAAATGGATAAATATATTTACAAGAACCACTTCTATCTAAAATATCTAACCCATAAACACTAATTCCTGTTTCACTATAAGTAAATTCAGAAACTACTCTTCTATTATAATCTTTATTAGTCTCTTTATAAATCAAATTAATTATACCACTATCAAAATCACCTTTTTTATTAATACTAATACTTATATTATTATACGTAATATTATAAATGCCTAAAGACTCATTTTCAAAAAGACCAACCCTATCATATTCGTCAACTGTAATAACAGGATAATCAATACTATTTAATAATATATTTGAGTATCTTATAATATTTCTTTTTTTCTTTTTTAAAATTTTTTCTTCAAAACTAACATTTCTCATAAACCCTCCATAGTTGTAATTTAATAATACTACAAAAAAGTAAATAAAAAAAGTTTAAAAACAAAAAAAATCAAGAACTTACGCTCTTGACACATATTTCCCATCAGCAGTAGAAACAATAATAGTTTCTCCTTCTTCTATAAATAAAGGAACTCTTACTAAAAGATTACTTTCTACAATAGCATCTTTTTGTGCGTTATTAGTAGTATTACCTTTAATAGCAGCTTCAGTTTGAATAACTTTTAATTCTACTTTATCAGGTAAATCAACTCCTAGAATCTCTCCTTCAAATGTAGTAATATAAACTTCTAAATTTTCTTTAAGAAATTTTGAAGCTTCAACAACATTTTCTTTAGGAAGTTCTAATTGTTCATAACTCTCCATATTCATGAAATAAAATATATCATTCATTTCATATAAATACTGCATTAATTGTTTTTCAATTCTTGCAGTAGGAACCTTAATACCAGCATTAAAAGTTTTTTCTGTAATTGAACCAGTTCTAAGATTACGTAACTTAGCTTTAACAATAGCAGCACCCTTACCAGGTTTAACATGCATAGTATCAATAACTACATATATAGCACCATCAACTTCGATAGAAATACCATTTTTTAAATCATTTGTATTTACCATAAATTTCTCCTATAAAAAAAGAATTACTTCTTCTCTTTATGCTCTGTATGTTTTTGACATCTTGGACAATATTTACTTAATTCAAGACGATCTGTTGTATTTTTTACATTTTTACTTACACGATAATTTTCTTGTTTATGAGTAGTACATTCACTACATACAAGAGTTTTATTTTGTCTGTTACCTACTTTTTTTGCCATAACTACTAATCCCTCCTTTTTCGTCTATTGATATTTTACCAAAGAATTACAAAAAAAGCAAAAGTTTTTTATAACTTTTGCATATAAACATAACATTTTTGTACTTTTATAACTATTTTATTTGTAATCTACTACCATCAGCACTACCATCAGCAACAAACCTATCTAACATAGCTTGGTCCTTAACATAAATTGGATTTGCAACGCTATCATAAAATATCTCACTCATATTAATAACATTACTTGTATCAAATCCACTTAAATCTAATGTAGTAACTTCAGAATATCTAAACATACCACTCATATTAGTAACTTTACTTGTATCAAAATTACTTACATCTAATGTAGTAGCAGTACTACCAACAAACATACCACTCATATCAGTAACCGGAACTCCATTAACAACACTAATACCATCACAAGAATCCTCATTTAATTCTAAAGACAAACTACCTATATCAATTCTATTTGTCTTAGTACCAAATATCTCTATTCTTAACCAAGCGTAAGTACCACCTATTAAAATACTTACTAAAAGAAAAATAGTTATGATTACATATTTATTTTTCATAACAAACTCTTTTATCATATTTTTCATATATAATCACACCTATTCTATTTAAAAATTATATTACTAGATCCATTCCAGCCTTCACCTAAATAATCAAAATCTTCTACACTCTTTTTATTATTAACATTAATATTTAATAATTTATCATTATTTGCAAAAGCATTATTACCAATACTTTTAACATTACTTGGAATACTCATATTACTTAAATAATTCCCACTAAAAGCATTAACTCCAATAGTAGTAACTGAATCAGGTATTGAAATAGAAGAAAGCGCTAAATTATAAAAAGCATTATCACTAATCGAAGTAACCTCTTCACCATTAAACATACAAGGAATAACTACATCATCAACCCCAACTAATTCTCTAGTTGCACTAATACCTGTATTTGTCATAACAAAATAACTTTCGTCTGTACTCTTAGCAACTAACCCATTATATAAACAAGTCTTTTGTGTAAGAATGTTAACACCTTCTGGCAATATCAATTCATCATTATCAAGTCCTACATCCGTAGCAAAACTAACAACCACACTCTCATTAGTAGGATTAACTATTTCTACATCATAAACTTCATATCCACCGATATCAGTATAAGCAGGAAAAACCCTACCTTCTATCCCAGGAGGAACATTCCCATCATAAAAAACATAAATATCTTCACTAGTAGATGTATAATATAAATTTAATTTAGCACTTCTAGTATTTATATTACTTAATCTAATTTCAGTATCAAAACTACTATTCGCATCAACCACAATCTGTTTATTTTTATTGAAATCTACACTTTCTACTATAGAATATAAATTACCAGTAACAATAGAAACTGCTCCACTTCTTTCAACACTAGCAGTAACCATCGCATAAGAAGTAGTAAAAACAGTAACTATCAAACCAGCAACAATCACTAATAGTAAATAACCAGTTTTTATATTTATATATTTTTTTAATCTATTATCTAAATTATTAATTCTCTCTCTCATATTAAAACCTACCTTATATAAATATTATATCTAAAATAATCAAATAATTAAAGAACTTTCTTTAAAAAAAATAAAAAACTGTAAACTCTAATTAATCGGATACATCTCAAAAAATTTATCACTTACTCTTTTAGTAATTCTTTTAGTAACATCACTAGCATATTCATACCCATTATTTAAATGCGATGAATTAGGAGAAGTAACTACAATACTCATCTTAGGGTCATTACTCGGAGCATAACCTACAAAAGAAGAAGTAATAGTTTCTGTATCAATTATCCCATTATTATCAGTATCTATAAAACTTTGAGAAGTCCCTGTTTTCCCTGCAGGAGAAAATTTATTATCTATATAATTAATACCATATCCACCAGGATTCATAACTGCAACAAACCCATCTTTAATTCTATTCATATAAACATCTTCTACTTCAACAACATTTAATATATTGGAGCTCATTTCATATAAAGAAATACCTTTATTATCAATAACACTTTTTAATAACTGAGGTTGAAGTCGTTCTCCTCCATTAGCAATAGTAGAAATATATTGAGATAATTGTAGTGGAGTATATGTTTCATATTGACCCATTACAAAATCCAATAAATTACCAGCAGCAACATCATTTGAAGAATATCCATCACTTTCAATTGGTAAATCAATTTCAGTCTTAACACCTAATCCAAAAGAATGATACATTTCCCTATATATATTAAAAGCATTTTGATTAAACATCATTCGCATATTCGGAAAATATTCTTGCCCATTAACTCTAATAGCAGTTTTAAATTGAAAAACATTACTACTTTTAGCTAATGCTTCTATATCATCAACTCTTCCCAAAGTTCTAGAAGAACATTTTTCTTTAGTACCCATTATTTGAATACATTCATCAATCATAACTTCTCCAATACTTATAACTCCTTGATTATACCCAACTAATTGAGAAGCACCTTTTACAACTGAACCAGGAGTTATTGGTGATGTTAATATATTAGTAGTATTATCAATAATTGAATCACCTACTATTTTTTTAGAAGCAAATGCTAAAACTTCTCCAGTCATTGGATCTTGTATAATAACAGTAGAATGATCATAATATTCAGTATTTATCTCATTCTTAGTATTAATTAATTCTTCTTCAAGAATTCTTTCAACTTCTCTTTGTAAATTAATATCAATACTTAAATAAATATCATTACCAGCAACCTCATCTTTAACTTTAACTAATTCATAAGAATTAACTACTTCAAATAAAGCTTCTTCTCCCCTTAAATAATTCTCATATTGTTTTTCTAAATAACTAAGACCAACTCTATCATTTAAAGAATAACCATTTTCTAAATACTCTTCTAAAAACTCTAAAGGTATACCTTGTTCACTAGTAGAAACAGTTCCTAACATCTCTTTAAAAGTATCTCCATATAAATACACTCTTTCCCAATCAATCTTAGTATTAAACCCACTTAAATACTCAATATTTTCAAAAATATAAGCATACTCTTCTTCACTACAATCACTTTTAATTATTTTCTCGTCATAAGTATACCCTTTATTCATCAAATAAAATAATTGAATAACCTCAATCTCTTCTTCTGTATAAAAAGAAATTTCCTCTGCACTAATTCTCTTAATTTTTAACTCTTCTATATCTTTAGAAGATAACTTATTACTAACATAATCTTCCCATTCTTCATCAGTAATTTTATCATTACAAATCTCTTCATTTAATACTAAAAAATATTCTTTTTTACTTCTATCACTTACATTACTAATATCTATATCTAAATGCAGTGCCACTTCTTTAGCAACATCAATCATCTCAATAGTCGAAACACCCTTATCTTTTTTATAAATAATAGTCTTTAATCCATTATTATCTACTATTAAATTACCATTTCTATCAAATATCTTACCCCTTACAGCAGAACCTCCTTCTACTTCACTATAAGATAATACATCTAATTTTTCAGTAAATACCTTTTTATCAAAATACATAACATCAATTAATCTAATACATACTATAAAAAAACAACACAATATTAATATAATAAAAAAATTAATTCTTTTTCTACAAACAACATCAATATTATAAGATTTACTTCTTCTATTTAATTTTTTCATAGCATCACCCTAATATTAGTTTATCACATATTTCAAAATATAAACTCATATATTTACTCAAGAGGTGATTTTTTGAATAAACTAATAATAAAAAAATATGTAGACAAACTAACAATAAAAGATATTGTAAATTATTGTTTTAAAAATAACATAGCTATAAGTAATAACGAAAGTATAATTATATATAATTTCATAAGAACAAATTGGGAAAAAGTACTTCAAGGGGATGAATCTTGTTTTATAAAACTAAAACCTCAAATAAGTATAGAATTATATAATTTTGCCTATAACCTATATCAAAAAAATAAGTCTAAAGTAATTTAGACTTATTTTTATTTAACATTAACTATTTCTTTAATTTTATCAACACTGATCTTAGTAAGTTTAGATATTTCTTCAATATCTTTATTAACTGAATATATATTCTTAATTAAATCAGTAGTAGCCAAGTCTTTTCCTTGTTCTAAACCTTGCTCTAAACCTTGTTCTAAGCCTTGTTCTAAACCTTGCTCTAAACCTTGCTCTAAACCTTGCTGTAACCCAGAATTAATAGCTTTTTTCATTTTAGTATTATTATCTCGTTCTTCTAACAACTTTAAATCAAGAATATGTTGCAAATTCTCATCTGCATTAATTTCCATTAATGTATTATAAGCATTTTCTATTTCTTTATCTGTCTTTGCCATATTAGATATCTCCATTTCTGACTTTGATTTCATAAAGTTTAAAAATTTATTAAAGTCTTTATCAAATCCAGAAAAATCATCTACTTCCAATTTACCTAGATTAATAAAATATTTCATTTTAATACTTCTAAACTTATTCATTCTAATCATATCACATTCAGCAACTGGTGTAAACAAATAAGGAAAAGTAGAACCTTTATCATTTAAAAAGAATATTCCATATACTTTTAATTTATTCGAATAATCATCCCTTTTCTTTAATTGTTCAATTAATTTTAAAGACATATAATATTCAAATCTTTCTACTAACTCTTCATTAACAATATTTTGCATTTCTATTATAATAATTTCTTCATTATCTAGCTTAACAGCAATATCTAACACACAATTTTTAGTGTAAATATTATTACCATATTCATCATTATTAATAAAAGTAATATCTTCCTCATTTATATTTAAACCAATTACTTTATTAATAATCATTTTTAAAAACTTCTTATTCGCTCTAAAAAATGCCTTAAATACCAAATCATTTGTTAAAAAATATTTAATCATACCTCTCCCTCCTTTCAAATATATTATTATAAATAAAAAGAGGAATACCTAAAAAAACTAATAAATAACTAAATTTATTATTTTAAAAAAACTAAACAGTTGAAGTTTAATGATTTTTGTATCCAAACTTAAAAATCATTAAAATAAAAAAAAGAATAGTTTTAACTATTCTTAATATCATCAATTAAATTTTCATTAAAAACTTTACTTTTAATCATCATAATTTCCTCTTTATAAGGTGCTTTATCATCTACATAAGGTGTTTCTAATATTTTAGGAACATCTTTTAATCTATTATTGTAAATAACATTAATTAAAGAATCAAATCCTATTTCACCAAAACCAAAGTTTTCATGTCTATCTTTATTAGAAGAAATAATATTTTTACTATCATTAACATGAACACATCCAATTTTAGAAATACCTATTACCTCATCAAATTTATCTAATACTTTATCAAAATTACTAATATCATAACCCGCATCATGTAGATGACATGTATCTAAACAAACACCAATTAAGTCTTTTCTTTCAACACCATCTATTATTGCTTTAATTTCTTCAAAAGTTCTACCAATTTCACTACCTTTACCAGCCATAGTCTCAAGTAATATAACAACATCTGTTTTACCTAAAACCTCATTTAAAGCATTAATGATATTAGTAGTACCAACATCCACTCCAAGTCCAACATGACTTCCTGGATGAAGAACAATTTTTTTAACACCTAATGAACTACAACGTTCTAACTCTTCACTTAAAAATTTAATATAAAAATTATACTTGTCTAAATCACTATTATTAGCAAAATTAACAATATATGGTGCATGACAAATTAAATTATCTTTATTCATACCAGCATCTAATATTACTTTATCTGCTCTTACAGTTAATTCATTATCAATATCACTTCTTCTTATATTTTGTGGTGCTCCTACATAAAACATAAATGTATTTGCTCCATAACTAAGAGCTTCTTCAACACTACCTAGTAATTGAGAATTCTTTTTAAAACTTACATGACTACCTATTAACATAACTACCTCCAAATTAAAACTTAGTATCTCTACTAAGTCATTATATCATACTTTTATTGTAATATACACTCAATTCCTGTAGGAGCTGGTTCTGTAGTTATAGAAGGAGAAACAAATTTTCGATCTAAAGCAGACTCCATTATAAAATCATTTGCAGTAGCAGTTGATCCTGTAGATAACCCTCTACGAGAAACTGCACCATCTTTTGATTCAGTAAAACTAATACCATATGTATAATCAGGTACTTCGTTAACTATTTCAACATTAATCCCAATAAAACCTTCAACTCCACCAGTACCCCAAGGAGAAGTAGCATCATCTTCTAATAAAGTGTCTCCTGCAGCTTCAGCACTAGAATCACCAATTCTTATATAATAATCATATTCCGAACTAGCATCACCAGGTGATAATGCAGACGAAGCCATACCTCCACAAGAATATCCATCATTTAAAACTTTATATCTTGCTGCATTAATATAACTTTCTGCAATATTAATAAAAGTATCTTTTCTTGCATTTTCCATAAACGTTGTCATTGCTGGGATAGCAACCATCATTAATATTCCCATAATAACTATAACCGCTAATAACTCGATTAACGTAAACCCTTTATTATTGTTAAGTAACTTATTCTTTTTCATAAATCAATCTCCTTATTATAATAATATATTATCATAATATATCACTTCTATCAATACCTAATTTTAATTTTTACTATTTAATCGAACTACAGTTAGCACTACTAACATCAGAAATCATCTCACTAGCAGAATAAACAACTAAAGGATCTCCATCTTCAAGATCATCTTTATATAAATTATCAACATCAGTGAAACTTATACCAGACTTAATATCTCCTCTATCTTCTTCTAAATAAATAAAATAATCATAATCAACTACATCAGTAGTAACAGGAACACCTGAAGCATTAAGTTCTGTTTGCTCTTTAACTACTCTTTTTACGACAACAAATGAATTATTACTATATGCCTCTGCCCCATTAGGAGGAGAATCAAATTCACCATTATCTAATTCTGTAAATGGAATCTTTATACACCCATCATTAGTAAGTGGTTTAAATTCACTTTTTGTATGAACTAAACTTTCCGCTAAAGAATGCAACTTCTTAGCATCATTAATATAAACTCTTTCTTTATTACTATTGATAACCCCAATAATATTTGGAACAGCTACCATCATTAGTATAGCAAGTATTGCAATAGTTGTTAAAACTTCCACTAAAGTAAAACCTTTATTATTTAACATATCATCACCCTATAATTAGTATAACACAAAATAAAAAACATAAAAGAATTAATCTAAAATTTTTTCTAAATTTGACACCTCAATACTAGCATTATCACTAATATCTCCAAAAATAGAATCATATCTATATAAAGAAAACCCAGAATAACCAGAAATATTTCTACTCAAAATAACCTCTCTCATAATAATATCTGAATATAATATCCATTCTTCACTCCCACTTTTAGCATAAGTATCAACCAATCCACTCTTATAAAGACCAAGTGCCGGAATCAACTCTATATTATCAGAAACAACCTCTTCCCACTCAATTAAAGTATTATAAAAAGGTTTAACCTCATTATAAAAACCATAATATATTTGAGGCATAATAAAATCAACATATTTATCACTATTAACCCATGTATTAATATCAGCATAATGCCTACTATAATTATTAGAAATATTCCCATCAGGTGAAATACCAAATAAAACAGAATGCTCGTTACATAAAGAATAAACACTCTCTATTAAAGAATTAATCTCATTAATACGAAATTCTTCCATAATAATATCCGTATCATTAAACACCTCATCAACCAAAGAAAAACCCTCAGGATAAAAATAATCATCAAATAAAATACCAGATATATCATAGTTAAGTAATATCTCTTCAATACCATCTAATATTAAAGTATCAACTTCATCACTCAAAGGATTATAATAAACCCCACTACCATAATAAACCACATCAGTAGATAAATATTCGTATGCAGGATTAAAAACACTAATATCACTAGTATCTAAGTCACCTCTAATTCTATAAGGATTAACCCATGCTATAATATCTATATCTAACACACTAGCCTCTTCTATAAAATAAGATAATACATCATAATGATAATCACCTTCTATATTAACAATAACACTACTCATCGGAAATATAGAAGACTCATATATAGCATCAGAAAAACTACGAACTTGTAAAATCAAAGTATTTAAACCCAATTCATCAATATTATATAGAATATCTCTTATATTAGATTTACTCTCATCTTCAGAATACCCCTTAATATACTTACTTAACTCTATATAACTAAAAAACACAGCACGCATCTCTTCTTCATAATAATCTTCATCCATTATAACTTTATCTTCATTAAAACCAAATATAAAAAACAAACTAACTACTAAAACAAATCCAAGTATTAAATACCTCTTCATATCATCACCAATTATAAAATAACACAACAATTAAAAAAAAATTGTCGAAAGACAACTTTTTTATAAAATTAACAAGGTCCTCTATTAGAATCAAGATAATTAAATATTTCACTGTTTTTTGCAATAACAATTCCATGTGTATCATATCTACAACTGAATATAAAATCAACAGCAGTCGCATCACTTATATCAAAACTACTTAAATCCAACGAAGTTAAATTAACATCCTGAAACATCCAACTCATATCAGTAACATTTCTAGTATCAAAATTACTTAAATCTAATGTAGTTGCAGCACTATAACTAAACATATTACTCATATCAATAACATTACTAGTATCAAAATTACTTAAATCTAATGTAGTTGCAGCACTATAACTAAACATATTACTCATATCAATAACATTACTAATATCAAAATTACTTAAATCTAATGTAGTTGCAGCACTATAACTAAACATATCACTCATATCGGTAACATTACTTGTATCAAACCCACTTAAATCTAATGTAGTTGCAGCGCTACCAAAAAACATTCCCATCATATTAGTAACATTACTTGTATTCCATAAACTTAAATCTAATTTATTAATAACTGGTAGTACTACTTCTACTCCATAATCTCCTAAAAATATGAAAGCCATCGACTGTACTTTTTTTGTGCTACCACCATCTTCATAAGTACTTCCAGGATTTGGTAGAGGATCACCTGGATTCCAAGTATTCCCCAAACTATCAACAAAAGAACTATTAGTTAAAACAGCATTTTTAAACTCTGAGGTCAACGAAACTTGATTAGCATTTATAGGAAAACCAGGTTGATCTCCAGGCATTCCTTCAATTCTATATTCCCCTACATATTCATATTTATAATAATCTTTAATATTAGCCATGACACTTTCGCTAGCAAAAACTTCCGAAGTCACTCTTAAAGTAGTTGAAACAGTTTTCCCCATAGCATCAACACTTGCATCACTTGCAATCCAAAGTCTTAATTCATATGAATTACTCTCTCCTACATTTAAAATACCTGTATCAATGGCTCTATTTGGATGAACACCAACTCCTGATAAATAATCAATCGTATTTACACTATTTTTCATAAGAGAATATTTTACATCACTATCATCTATTCTACTCTCTCCAGGTAATAATTCCTCATCATCTAAATAAATTGTATAATCACTTGTCAATGTACCAGTATTTTCTAAAGTAAAAGTACACGCTACTTGTTTCATACCTTCATCATCACTTGTAGGAACTGCATTAACTACATTTATTTCAGTACAAGTAGACTCATCTAATTCAAGTTCTAAAGTACCTGCAATTATCTTATTTGTTTTAGTACCAAATAATTCAATATAAATCCAAGCATAAGTACCACCTATTAAAATGCCTACTAAAACAAATACTCCTATAATTATAAACTTATGTTTCAAAATAAACTCTTTCATTTTATCACCTCTATTATAAATAAAGTATAAACTAAAAATAAAAATATATCAACTTATATCCTTCTTCTTTATTAAAAACAATTCATCATTCTTATAAAATCCATAGAAAACATCTTTTAAAATAATACCCTCTTCATCTAAAACCTTTTTCAACCAAATCTCACTCTTACTTATTTGAATTAAACTCTCATCAAGTAAAACCCCATCCATAATAATAGGAAGAGGATAACTATTATCATCATCTTTTAAAAACACTGATAAATCCCCACTAGTCTCTAATATAGCATAATCAACCTCTTCTATAGATTTAACACCATTACCTCTTAATTCAACTAAAATATCATCTAAATTATATCTTTGTTTTAACATCTCACTAAAATTAAGCTTACCTCTATTAATAATAACTGAAGGACCTCCCTCTATAACATTTCTTACTCTTTTCTTTTTAAAATTTAATTTATCAACTAATATCTGTACAAATACTAAAAACAATATAGGAACAATACTTAATAAAATATTACTCTCATACTCATCTATTGATATTATAGCTAATTCTATTATAAAAATAGATACTAATAAATCAATAATAGATAATTCACCAACTTCTCTTTTACCTAATACTCTATATACACAAATAATTAAAACATAAAAAATTAAAGTTCTACTAATCAAAATAACATATTCCATATCATCACCTAATACTATAATGATTAAAATCATATTTTTTTATACACCTACATAATATATATTGAGGTGCTATATGGAATTTATAAAAAAATATTTAAAACGTACTATATCAACTATAATATTAATAGCAATTTCTTTATTAATACTTTCTACATTATACTATTTCGATATAATAAATAATTTCTTATATGAAGTATTTATTATAATATCTCTTTTATTAAATTTATTTATTCAAACTTTTATCTTAGGAAAAAGTTGTATAAAAAAAGGTTTCTTAGAAGGAATAAAATTCAATACTATTATAGTAATAATTTTTACTATAATAAACTTATTATTAAAAGGTGAATTTGGTATCAGAATATTATTATATTACCTAATCATGTATTTAACATCTATTTTAGGAGGATGTATTGGAATATCAAGACAACAAAAAAAGAAGCCTATTTAATTCTTCTTTAATGTTCTCTCTATTAAATTTATTTGCTGCTTTGTAGTAAATCTTTTTAATAAATAATTCTTAGGTAATAAAGATAAAACTATTCTTTTACTAGTTAATTCTCTACTATAATACTCTATAAACAAATCATCTTTTTTTAATAATAACTTAGGTCCAAAGAAATATTCACTCTTAGAATATTTCTTTTTTCCTTTAGAAAATTTAATAACCTGATATATAAATTTACCTACTTTAACAAAATATTCTTCATCAATATAAAAACCTAATTTACAAACTTCTTTTCTAACCCTATCTTGATAATTATTCGGACTTAATACTAAAGTATCAGTAGTATCTAAATATGATCTATTATTTTTTAAAATACCTAAAGTAGTAAGTCCACCCATCCCACAAATAACTACTGTATTAATATCCCTAGTATATGTATCTAATCCATTACCCATACGAACTTCAATCAAAGAATCTAACTTTTCCCTAGAAATATTTTCTCTAGCCTGTCTCAAAGGTCCTTCTTCTATATCACTTGCTATAGCTTTAATATTTTTCTTAAGTTTAGTCAAGTAAATACAAAGTAGTGCATGATCACATCCCACATCAAGCACTACTGAATCTTTATCTATAATATCACCAATTAATTTTAATCGATTATTTATTTTCATTAATCTGTTAAGAAATCCTTAAGTTTTCTAGAACGAGAAGGATGTCTTAATTTACGTAAAGCTTTAGCTTCAATTTGACGAATTCTCTCACGAGTAACTCCAAATATTTGACCAACTTCTTCCAATGTACGACATTGTCCATCTTCAAGACCAAATCTAAGTCTTAACACTTTTTCTTCTCTATCAGTTAAAGTTCTAAGAACTTCACTTAATTCTTCTTTAAGCATTTCAACAGTAGCATATTCTTCTGGTCCCATAGTTCTTTCATCTTTAATAAAGTCCCCTAAAGGAGAATCATCCTCTTCACCAATTGGAGTTTCTAAAGATACTGGATCTTGAGAAATTTTATATACCTCACGAACTTTCTCAACAGAAATACCTAATTTCTTAGCTATTTCATCGTCAGTTGGTTCTCTATTTAACTCTTGAGTTAATTGTCTTTGTATACGAGCAAGTTTATTAATAGTTTCAATCATATGAATAGGAATTCTAATAGTTCTAGCTTGATCAGCAATAGCTCTAGTAATAGCTTGTCTTATCCACCAAGTAGCATAAGTAGAAAACTTATACCCTTTACTAGGATCAAATTTATCTACAGCTTTCATAAGTCCTATATTACCCTCTTGAATTAAGTCAAGAAATAACATACCACGACCAACATATCTTTTAGCAATAGAAACAACAAGTCTAAGATTAGACTCTGCTAACATTCTTTTAGCATATTCATCACCCTCAACAGCAAGTTTAGCATATTCAAACTCTTCATCACTAGTAAGCAAGTTAATACGACCTATTTCTTTTAAATACATTCTAACTGGATCATTAATTTTAACATCCTTACTCATTGTAAACTCTTCAACTTTAGAATCAACTGTAACCTCTTCTGCACTAGCATCATTACCATCTTCAGCAACAACTTCAATTTCTGCATCAATTAACGCATTATATAATCCATCTAATGAATCACTATCTACTTCTAACCCTTTTAATTCATTAGCTAATTGTTCATAAGTAACATAACCTTGTTCCTTACCTAAATTAATTAATTTCTCTTTTCTCTCTTCTAATGTTTTAATTTGTCCAACCATAGTAAATCTTCTCCTATTTTATCTTTTTTAACTATCCATTCTTAAATTCCTAATCTTATTCGCATAAAATGCCTGTTTAATTGGATCTACCTCATTCTTAATTAATTTAGTTAATCTCTCTATTTCTTGATTATAACCATATTCTTTAATAACCAAAAAATACTCTTCTAACTCAACTTCAGTAGTCTTATCAAATTTATTATAATCAAGTATTTTATTTAATAAGTTTAACAATTCTTCTTTATCAGAAACATAAGTATAAAAATCAGCTATATTTATATACCCATAAGTACTATAAAAATAACTTATTTCACTAGCAAGTACTCTCTCAAGTGTATTCGGAAATATTATATTATTACTCATAACTTTACTAATAGCAAAATCATTATTAAGCATAAAATATAATATTTGAAACGTTGCCTTCTCATACTTATTCAAAGTTTTATTAACTCTAGGCTTAAACTCAATAATAGGTTTAACCTCATTCTTAACCCCAATTTCAGCAAAACGTTTTTCTAGGGTATTATACCCTATATCGAACTCTTTTGCAAGTTTTTTTAATATAATTTCTTCTCTTATAGGATCATTTATTTTAGAAGTCTCTATTAATACTTCATTTATATATTTACTTTTATCAATGGCACTATTAAGATTAACTTCTCTTTTTAAATATTCTATTTTATAATCACCAAAGTTAATAGCATTATCAATCAATCTTTCAAAGGATTCACCACCATACTTTAAAATATAAGTATCTGGATCATCCCCATCACTTAAAGGAATAACTTTAACTTCAATACCTTCACTAAGTAACATATCACCAATTCTAATAGTAGCACTTATTCCAGCCTTATCTCCATCTAAACATAATATAATATTATTACTTAATCTCTTCAAATTAATAATTTGTTCTTTTGTTAAAGCAGTTCCTAGTAACGCAACAGTATTACGTACTCCTAAAGTAGCAGCACGAATAACATCCATAAAACCTTCCATAACAATAACACTTTTCTTTAAACGAGACTCTTCTTTAGCAATATGATAATGATATAATAAATGTCCCTTTTTAAAAATATCTGTTTCTTTAGTATTAACATATTTATTCGCAGATTCACCTTTATAAATTCTTCCGGAAAAACCTACTACTTTACCAAATAAATCAGTAATAGGAAACATAACCCTATCATTATATATATCTCTATCATCAACACTTAAACCAAATTTATTCAAAACAGCTAAGTCATTACCTTTACCAATAAGTAACTTAGTTAAATCATTATTCACTCCTAAAGATAATCCAATACCAAACTCTTTAATTATTGAATCATCTATTTTACGAGAATTCAAATATTCACGAGCAATTTTACCAAATGAAGAATTCAAATTATTTTGATAATACTTATTAACAAAATCATACATAGAATAAATACTATCATACTTAGTAGACTTTTTTACAATAGAAATACCACCAGTATCTACCCCTACTTTATCACCTAAGTATTTTAAACACTCCTTAAATTCCATATGCTCATAATTCATTAAAAAAGTAAAAATATTTCCTGTAGCCCCACATGAAAAACATTTATAAATTTGCTTATCACGCGAAACAGACATCGAAGGATTATTATCTTCATGAAAAGGACAAACACCAAAAAAATTCTTACCACGAGAAACAAGAGGTACTCTCTCTCCAATAATATCAACAATATCTGTCTTACTTCTAATCAAATTAGAAACTTCATTATTCATTAGTACCACCTCAATCAATACAAAAAATTATATCATAAATATCTATTTATTTAAAGATTTAACTCTGTTATTTAAAACAAATTCTTTAACTTTACCTATATCTGGCTTATTAACACAATCATAAGAACAACTAACTCCACTAACTAAAGAGTCACTATATTTTTTATAATCTCTATAATGAGAAGTTAATTGATCATAATTACTAGCAAGCATAACAAAAAAATCTACATCTCCTAAATCACTAACATAACCAACAGCTTCCAAATATAAAGAAATTTCATCTCTATATTCTTCTACTCTTCTTAAAATACAATTATACTTAGAAACTTCTCTTTTTAAATTAAAAGGATCAAACATCCTAACAGATGCCTTTCTTTTCTTTAAATGTCTAATTTCTTTTTTTACATTTTTCTTATCTTCGCATAATCTGTCATAAAATCTTTTATAATTATCTACATCAGTACTAATACTTCCTATAGATATAACATCAAGTACTTCCATTTCTACCTCTTAATATCCTCTTTCTTTTTATTTACAAAATCTTTATAAAATATTTCACACTCATCCATTGTATAATCACTATCAAAATCAATTGCTACACTCATATGCATACCTTTATATTTTAATTCTTTTTTCTTAGCGCCAATTAAAGCATAAATATAATTTTTAGTACTAGAAAAAACTTGATTAGTTAAATAATTTAATTTAATAACTTCTTCTATATTTAATATATTATCATGATAATACATAAGTAATTCTTCTCTCATTTTATTAATAGAAAATAAAACATTACTTAACTCTTCTAAGTAATCAATAATTTTCATATATACATTATAATTATTATAATAACCAATATTATATATAAATACCATAACTGGATTATTATAAAGAATATGCTTAGTAATTATATTAACTCTATTTAATATATAATTACTTTTACAAACCTTAATATTTTTATTAATATAAGTATCAATATTATCCATATTTTTAATTAAAGAAATTACCTCCTCATTAGAAGATAATTTATCATATATATTTTTAAACTTACTCATTTATACACTCTTAACCTTAGTATTTATATTATTTTTATTTTTATTTATAATCTCAGTACAAAATTTACTATAACGATTCATATTTTTTATAGGTTGATCACTAACAGAAATATCAATGATATGAGAATCAATTTTTTCGTACAAATCAATTACTTCAGAATAATATTCATTACCTTTTAAATAAGTATAATATCCTAATTTTTCTAAAGTAAACACTTCTTTAATAGATAATAAACCATCATTAAATGCATTAATTAAATCTATATTAGTAGATAAACAAACTCTTAATAAATCATCTATCTTGAATATAGGTCTATTACAAAAAGAAAATTTAGACCTAATAAAATTAATAAAAGATATTTTTCTTATATCTTTTTTATACATTAAATTAATTTCCTCAATACTTAAAACTAACATTTCTTCATTTAATTCACTACAAATAAGATTTAATTCAATATCGTTGTATAATTCATCATATTTTAAAGATAATTCATTATCCATAATTTCACTTCCTAAAGATATTTTATATATTAAAGTATACTTTGTCAACAAAAATAAATACTAATTATAAAGGAGTTTAAAAAATGAAAAAAACAATCATAAACACTATAATAATATTTATATTATCAACCATAGCACACACCTTATACAACATAATACCTAATCCAGTAACACAAGTCCTATTCCCAGTAAACGAAAGTATTTGGGAACACTTTAAAATGTTATTTACTGCTAACATTATATTTTCTATAATAAAAAAAGAAATGCCATTAAAAGCTCTTATAAGAGCAGTATTAACAACATCACTTTTAGCACTAATATATTTACCAGTACACACCTTAATAGGAGAAATACTACCAATAACACTTGTTATAATGACTATCTCAATTTTTTTAATCGATCTTCTTCTATCTAAAATAAAATTACCTGATAAAAAATACCTAAATATCATAGCAACACTTATTATAATAATAATCTATGTAATATTTAACTATTTAACTAAAAATCCACCTAAAGAATACCTATTCCTAGATCAACAATCTAATACCTATGGAATACCAAATAAATAATTAACTTATTCAATTAATTTATTTTCCTTTTCTATTTGTTTTAAACTCTTATCTGGAGTAGGTAAATCCTCAGGCATAGTCCCACCACTTTTAACAATTGCTTCTCTAACAATAGTGCCTACTTCATAATGAGCATCACTAGAATTACCCTCACCAACTATATTTTTATTAACTATTTTTTGTCCTGTTTGTATTATTCTAAATAAATTAATCCCTAACTCATCACTTCCCATATTATCTAAAATATCTTCTCTATATCTTAACTTCTTTCTTCTAGCAATATCATCTGCTGTCTCACCATTATATAAACCTCTATATCCAGCATTAGTAAATTTATCAAAATTTTTAACACCAGCATTTCTTGCTATTTTATAAAGTGCTAAATTTTTATCTTTAGTATCAGCTCTAGTATAAAGTCTTTTCTCTATCTCACTTAATTTACTATATTCTAACTCAGTCAACTCTTGTTTTCTAGTTTGTACTGCAAAATAAGTTTTACCAAGTGCAATTACTTCTTTTCTACTACCACCACTCATCACTATCAAATAACACGCATATCTTGATAACTTATAATCTTTTATTTTTCTATAAGAGTCTCCAGTTTTGACCATTTTGTCCATAAGGACAAAATGGTCAATTTTATAATTACTACTTAATTTACAAGTATCTATTGCCTTTTTAATAACCAATTCAAATTTACGCCATTCCTTATATTCTAAAACCTCTTTCAATTCTCTA
>CAYJDP010000004.1:0-27407 GCA_964368975.1 uncultured Muribaculaceae bacterium | reverse complement strand
TAAAATATCTAATGAAAGTCCTATAGCTAAAGCTTTATTTGATCATAAAGTAGGAGATGTAGTTACAGTAGATAGTCCTAATGGTAATTATGATATTGAAATTATTGAAATTAAATAAGCTTTGGCTTATTTTTTTTGTAAAAAAAAATAACTAGTGTTATTCTTTTATGTATTCTTGTTTAGTTAGTTTTTCTATTATTTTATCATTATCAACAGCACCATAAATTCTATCATATGTAGAGTTTTCTTCACCATTTTCAATGAATATTACAGTGGGTGTTCCTTGAATATTGAATAATTTATTGAATTCATTAGTATCATCACCTAGTTGTGCAAGATTTATTTTATAACTAGTTAAGTCATTCTCATTAATAATTTCTTCAAATCTAGGATAAAATGTTTCACAAGCAGAACATCCGTCATTTGTTATTTGTAAGATAAAGCTTTCTTCATTATTTAATTTTTCAACTAACTCTGTAAATGTTAAGTCAACTACATTAGTTGATGAACATCCTGATAGGGTTAGTACTCCTAGTATTATTAATAATATTTTTTTCATATTGTACCTTCTTTCTAATTTCTTATATAAATTATTATATCATACTTTTAATTTCTTTTGAAATAGTTTATACTATTATTAAGATAAGAAAGAGGGATAATATGATAATTAGAAAACCTTATGCATTTTTAATTATGAATTTTAGAAAGATTCATATAGCTCTATTATTAATTTCAATTTATATTTATATTGTTACTTTAAATTTAGATGGATTTGTTAATGAATTTTTAGAATTAGGTTTTTATAATTCATCTATTCAATCAATATCTAGTTTTTTAAGTGTTTTTGTGTTTATTGGGTTAATATTTTTTATTGGAATATCTACTACTTTAATATTTTTATTAAAGAAGAAAAGTAAACCTTGGTTAGTATATTCTTTATATGTTGTTTTATATGGTTATTTATTTGTAGTGTTTTTAATTACAATTAATTTCTTTTCTACTTTTAGTGGAGGTGGAGATAGTACTAATATAAGGTTTATTAGTGATTTGATATTTATTGGTAGTCTTCCACAGTATGTAGTTTTTATATTACTTTTAGTTAGAGTATTAGGTCTTGACTTGAATAAGTTTGATTTTAGAAATGATAAAGAGTTTTTAGAATTAGATAATGATGATAGAGAAGAAGTTGAAGTTAATATTGAGTTTGATAAATATGCTTTAATTAGACTTAGAAAGAAAATATTTAGAAATATAGGTTATTTTTATACAGAACATAAGTTTATTTCTAATACTATAATAATTGTATTAGTAATTGGTTTTACTATTAGTATTTATAATTATTTCTTTATTGTTAATAAGATTTATTCTGAAGGGGAAGTTTTTAGCAATGTTCGTTATGATATTGTTGTTAATAATAGTTATGTTAGTGACAAGGATTATTCTGGTGATGTTATTGAACAATCTAAAAAGTTTATAATATTAGATATTACAATAAAAAACAAACTAGAGAAAGTAGATGTTGATTTAGGTAAATATTATTTATTGTATGAAAATGTTGTTTTAACTCATTCTGGGGGGACTTATAGTAAATATTTTTCGGATATAGGTGAAGATAATTTTGGATTTTCTTTGGATACTAATGAAGAAGAAAGAATTACATTGATTTATAAAGTGGATAAAGATGTAGATGTAGATAAGGTACTTATGTATTATCAAGATTATGATGAGGGTAATTCTTATATTAGAAGAGTTAATTTAGATGTAGAAAATTTAGGAGAAGAGAAACTTGTTGATGAGGCTGTTATAGATGAAGAGATAAGTGTTGATTTAGTTGATGGAGAGAAAGCTAGTTTTTTAGTAGATAATTATTCTATTCAACAAAGTTTTGATTATGGTTATGAGAATTGTACTGCAAATGGAGATTGTTATATAAACAGAGGTATTTTGAATGCTGATATAGGTAGACAAATTATGAGAATTTCTTTTGGGAATATTGATTTAGCTGGTGATAATTTGGTTGACTTTTTTGATAAATATGGTACAATTATTTATAAGGATATTAATAATGTTGAACAGCAGTTTGATGTGGTTAATTTAGTTACTAGAGATAATTATAGTAATTATCTTTATGTAGATGTCGGGGAGGAAGTTGTAACTGCTTCTGAAATATGGTTAGGTTGTACCATAAGAGGTGAAAAATATTTAATAAAGTTGAGATAGGAGTTTTATTATGAAAATTGATGAAAAAATGAAAAAGAAAATTAAATTTGGTGTTACAATTGCTATAGTTATATTATTTGTATGGTTATTAATTGTGTATCCGTTAATGACTTTTATTAGTAATGAAAATAAATTTTTAGAAGCAGCTGAAGATTATTTAGCGATTAATAGTGAAGAATTACCTACTGGTGAGAGAATTAAAACAATTAAATTAGGTGACTTATATGATGAGAAGTATCTTACTGAAGCTTTAAAACTACCTTATACATCTAGTGTTTGTGATGTGGAAGATAGTTGGGTTAAAGTAAAAAATGTTGATGGGGTATATGAATATTATACATATTTAAAATGTGGATTTATAACTTCTTTAACTGATGGTAAAGGACCTGAAATAACTCTTAATGGTGAAGAAAGTATTAATGTTGACTTAGGCGGTAATTATGAAGAGTTAGGTGTTAAGAACGTAGTTGATAATAAAGATGGTAATTTAAATATTGAAGATGTTGTTATTACTGGAGAAGTTGATACTACAAAAATTGGTGAATATGAAGTAGTTTATACAATATACGATAGTCTTGCTAATAAAGGTGAGGTTACTAGGGTAGTTAATGTTGTTCAAAGTCTTAATACTACAGTTGAAACTGAAAAAACAAATAACTCTGGATTAATAAACAGTTATATTACTTTATCATCGCAATTATTTAAAGTTGTTGATGTAGTTGGGGATGATGTGTTAGTTGTATCTGCTGGAGATGTTAGTTTTATAAATTATGATGCTAAAGATGAATGGTTAGATTATTATTATGATAATTTAGATAAAGAGTCAAAAGAATTTATTGAAGAGTATGAATTTTGTAAAGATGAGGTAAGTATTGATAATAAAGGTGTTACTTCTTGTAGTGATACTGAAAAATCTAAAGTTGGATTTTTATCAATGAGTGACTATAATAAGTATGCAGCTACTTCAATTAATTTATTACCAACTACTATGAGTTGGACAAATTCAAGTAGTAGTGAAGATAATGCTTGGGTAATAAGAAACTATATGGTTGATACTACTGAGGTTAGTTTAGAGTATAGTAAAGATGAGAACTTTGGTGCTAGACCAGCTATGCTTATAGATGGTGAATCATTAATTTTAGATGGTAATGGTACTGCTGGTGATCCTTATTCTTTTGGAGATATTAAAAAAGGTAAAGTTAATGATAAAATTAATACAAGAGTAAGTGGAGAATATATTGAATATTCTGGTTATTCTTGGAGAATAGTTGAAATTACTGATAATGATAATGTTAAAATGGTTATGACTAGTGAAGTTGTTACTGATGTTGGTTCTCAATTTAAATTGACTAGTGATTTTAATGTTTATAATCCAAAACAAAAAGATAATGTTGGTTATGTTGTTTCTAATCAAATGAGTGATTATATTTCATTGAAATTATTAGAAGAAGATGATATTATAGTACCGATTTATGAAGGAAAACCTATTTTTTCAAAAGAGGTAGATACAGAAGTTTATGAAGGAATGCTTGCAGTTCCAAATATTTATGAATTATTTAGTGCTACTAATGAGAACCCTTCTAGTATAGGGTATTGGACTATTAATTCGTCTGAAGATAAAGAACAAAGAAATTTAGTTTTTCCTGCAGGAGTATTATTATTTGAAAGTACTGGTGCTTATACTGAAGTTGGACTTAGGTTAACTGCTTTTGTAAATGAAGATGTATTAATATTAAGTGGAGAAGGTACTAAAGTTGATCCATATATATTAACAAAATAGTGGGGTGTTTATGAAAAAAGTTAAGAGTTTAATAATTTGTGGGATTATTGTACTTCTTATAGTTATATTATTATTGTTTGATATATTTAAATTTTTCTCTTATGAAAGTAGAGTCAATGAGTTAGAAAATTTTGAGGCTATTGGTAGTGAAGAAGTAGTAGGTTGGTTACAAGTTCAAGGTACTAATATAGATTATCCGATTTTATATAATTCTAATGAGTTAGATATTAGTGAATTTAATGAATATGACTTTGCTTGGATTAATAAAAATGATGAGAAACTTACTAATAGAGTTGTGATTACTGGACATAATTATTTGAATGTTTCTAGTAATCCGGTTATTGGTGGTGAAAATCATGTTAGATTTGAGCAAATGATGGGATTTGTTTATCCAGAATTTGTTGAAGAAAATAAGTATATAGTGTATACTAAAAATGATGTTGATTATGTGTATGAAATATTTTCTGTCGGATTGTTTAATGATTATGATATTAAGTATAGTAGTACTCATATGACATATGATGATTTAGAAGAATATATTGATATATCATTAGAAAATAGTTTTTATGATTTTGATGTAGATGTAGATGAAGAGGACTTTATTATTTCTTTAGTTACATGTACTAGAATGTTTGGCATTGATGATAATAGATCAATAAAAATTGATGCTAGATTGGTTGAAGATAAGATGATATTTAATAATTATGATTTTAATAAGAATGATAATTATGGATATATAGAAAACGCTGTTATGAAAGGTGGTGTTGACAGTGAAATATAATAAAAAAATAATTTTTATGGTTGCAGGGTTGGTATTAGTGTTGATTACTGCCGTAACTACAGTTTTTGCAGCTCCTGATGACAATAAGGAAGCTGTACCGATGAATAATGCTGTGTTTAGTTGTGCTGAAAATTCAGAAACTGACACAATGGCAGATTTTGAAGAATTTCAAACTGCTTTTGGTATTAAAACAAGTGATGCTAATCAACAAATTAGTGTTTCTGTTGAACCAAGTAAATTAAATGGAGTAGAGTTTCAAGTATATATTACTTATGCTGGAGAGAGTGGATCTTATTCAGATAGATTAGTATCTACTTTAAATTCTAGTAATTCAAGTTTTGTATATGATTATCCAGATGAAGCGGGTGATTATACAATTGAATTAAGAATGTCTGATCCTGGTAATACAGATTGTCAAGCAGGAACTACGAATTGGATGACTACTTTAGCTGTTGAAGGTGAAGTAAGTGCTGAAAATCAATTTTATAATGATAATGCTTGTCAAATTATAAGAGGAGAAAATGTTTCTCCTAGTGAAAATTATGCATTTATGACTAGTTATAATAATTTGACTGCTGCAAATAAAGCATTGCTTAGAAAAAGTGGTGATGTTAATGAGGTTACTTTATGTACTGAGAGATATATTAGTACTTTTGGATTAAGTAGAAATACTGTACTTGCAAATATTACTAATTTAGTTGTTAATTTAGAATTAGCTCAAAAGCTTTCTAATACGGGTACTTCTAAAAAACTAGCTGATTTTAAAAATGAATTAATGGCTAAAGATTATCTTTATGTTGAAAATCCTAGTGCTAATGATGGTATTGTATTATCTTGTAAAGAGTTTGTTGGGTTAACTGGTCAAGATGGATTACCTTCTGGTACTGAACCTGGTGAATTTATACATCAAGGTGATGATGGTACTGCTGATAAAGGTAGTTGGGATACTGATTATTATACTTCTGTTAATCAAGGTAAGTTTTATCATGAATCAGTTACTGAAAGTGAAAATAAATACTGTAAGAAAACATGTGTAGAAGCAGTTACTGTTAGCTATGGACCTCCTGTTGCTACTAAAGGTGGAATTTGTTTTGAATATAAAGTTAAAGTTGTTGCAAAAATGGTTTGTGAAGCAACAATTAATTACGATACTAAACCTAAAGAAGAACCAGTGTGTAATCCTAAACCGGTATGTAATTCTACTGTGAAATATAGAGATCAAGGTGGACCTGTGGAGGATTTTGATGCTTGTATTTTAGAAAAAGATGGTGGAGAATATACTCAAGATGCTATTGATTCTTGTTATAATGAAGTTTATGGTTATGAAGATGAGCTTGCTAATGATATGGCTTTAGTTAATGATTTTAATTTAACTGCTACACCAATGTTATCTTATCATTTGATATGGAATTCTTATTATACTTATAAAAAGCCTAATCCAAGTATTAATTATGATAGTGCTATACAAATATATCATGATGTTGTTAATACTAATGCTAACGGAGAAGGTGGAATGTATGTAGGTGATTCTAATGGAATACGTTGGGTTTGTCCTTCTACTAATCCTAACTGTGCAGAAAACAGTTACTTTCAACTTGGAGGATATTATTTCCATTCACCTGAAAAAGCATTACAAACTATTTATAATTTAAATGGACATAGTTATAAAAGTTATTCTGCTTCATTAAGTGGTGGTTATATAATGAATGGTTCATTTAAAGCAGGTAAAACTTGTAATGATTCATGTTATTGGACAGGTTGTTCTCCAGATGCTATTTTAAATAAATCTGAAGCAGTAGAAGACTATAATACGAAATTAGCTGCTTGGAATGCAGAAGTTCAAACTTGTTTAGCGGAAGCTACTTGTAATGAAATAACTTCTGAATATACTATGCAAGTTAATATTGAAGATGGTGAGCAAAAAGGTGATTCTAATATTGAATTTAATAAACCTGCTACAGATACTTCTAAAAATCCTTTTGCAACAGATGTTACAGTTAATGGTGAATCTAATATGATTATTGACAATGGTGCTTGTTATGGAGAAGGTGAAACATCTAATAAATATATGACTGAATGGACTTATCCACATACGTATATTAATAATAAAAATGGTGATGTTTTATATGAAAAACCAGGAGATCTTACTGGATGGCGTGAAGAGGAAAATAAATTCTGTTTACCATTAGATCAACCTGATGTAAATACTTTATGGTTTGATTGGTATGTTAATAATATGGTTAGAGATGTAGATTCTGGTTATTTAGTACCTAGGGATTTAGGTCTTGGTACTATAAGTTTAACAGAAACAGAAAAAACTGAAATATTAGATGGTATTGAATATAATATTTTTGCTAATACTACTAATTTTGGTGAATATTCTTGGAATATTGATATACAATGTTTCTTTGCATCACGTGCAACTAATCCTACTTGTGAATTTGATAGTTGTAAAACTACTGATTCTGGAGATGGAAGTGGCTTAGATACATCTAATGATACACCTAATAATTATAAATATAGAAGTATTACTTTAGAAAATATTAATACTGAAGATGCTGATTTAGTTGGATTTAACTGGAGTGATGATGCGAAAAATTATAATAATTTTGCATATCCTGTTGATCCTACTGTAGTTAGAGAAGATATTGCTGATAGAGGTAATTCAATTTATGAAGGAGACGAATATTTAGATTATCATTTTGTACTTACTACTGATAATTTAAAAGCAATTAGAGATTATAATAAAGATAAGACATATTTAGATTATGGTAATAAATTTATTACAGATGAGTTAAGTGGAGTTACTTTCTATGTGAGTGATTTCTTAAGAGATTATTTACCTGATAGTGCTATTGAAAAAATACCTAATAGAGATAATGCATGTAATAACTTATTAACTAAAAATAGTTGTGAAAGTGAGGGATATATTAATGAATAAAGCGATGTTATCAGTAGGAATAATTATTCTAGCAATGTTTGCATTATTATTAATTAATATTATTTCTTCTGCTTCTACTGGAAGTGAATTAGATTATTATTTAGTTAAAGAGACTGTTGAAGCTTCTATGGTTGATGCAATAGATATTAGTTATATGAGAACTGATCATTCTGGAATAAGAATGGATAAAGAAAAATTTGTAGAAAGTTTTTTAAGAAGATTTGCTGCAAGTGTTGATACAAGTAGAAATTATGAGATTGGGTTTTATGATATGAATGAAACCCCTCCTAAAGTTTCTGTTAAAGTAGGGTCTTCTACAGTACTTAGTTTTGAAGGTACTGATGCTGAGTTAACTACTTATGTTGATTCAATTATTGAGTCTAATAATACTGATGATTTATATGCTGAATATGCAGTAGATAAAGAAAATTCAGAAATTAATAATAATTAGAAAATAAAAAGGAGATTTTATATGAAGAATGGAAATAGTGGGTTAAAGAAATTTTTATCGAATAAGAATACTGTTACTGTTTTAGGTGTAGTTGCTGCAGTTGTAGTACTATATGTTGCATATAATATGAGGGTTAGTAGTGCTACTAACCCTATTGATATTCCATATGCTACTACAACCATCTCACCTGGAGTAGAAATTACTGAAGATATGGTAGCTATTGCTCAAACGCCTTCGGCTGCGTTAAAGGGTGAAATTATTACAAATATAGGTGAAGTAATAGGTAAATATTCTAATGATGATAGTATAATTCCTGAAGGAAGTTTATTTTATGAAAGAAGTGTTGTTGATAAAGATCAATTACGTGCTAATATTATTTTAGACTATCCAGATGGTTATGTTTTATATAATATGCCTGTTACAACATCAAGTACTTATGGTAATTCGATGTTTCCTGGTAATTATATGGATATTTATTTAAAAGCATCTGCGGTTATTAATCCTAATGATCCTGCTGCTGCAGCTCAAGGAGAGAGTATTTTAGTTGCTAAACTAATTGAAAATGTTAAAATTTTAGCAGTACAAGATTCTTCTGGTAACCCTGTTTTTGCTAATGTAGATGATGCAAAAACACCATCTATGGTTATATTTGCGGTACCTGATGATTTACATATTTTAATTAGAAAAGCTACATATTTAAATAATTATGATACTGAAATATTTCCGGTTCCAACTAACGAAAGTTTAAAAGAAGAACCAGGAGATGTTCAATTAAGTACACAACAGTTAGAAGACTTTATTAATAGTGTTACTACTGTTATAGAATAAGAAGAATAAAAAGAATAAAATAGGGAGTTGAGAAATGATGAATGTAAACATCTTTGATAAATTGGACTTTGGTCCTTTAAAACCTTTACTGGAAAATGATGATATTACTGATGTTTCTTTTGATAATAATGGTCAAATTTGGGTGCGTTCTCTTGCTCAAGGCTCTTTAAGAGTTGAAGTAAGTGGGGTAACACCTGAGTTTATTGAAAAACTTGCTTTTCAATGTTCTAATGTAATGGGAACTACATTTAATAATGCTAAACCTTTTTTAGATGCTGAGTCTACAGAGTTACGTCTTAACTTTGTTCATCAGTCTATTGCTACTAACGGGATTGCTATGGTTATTCGTAAAACTCCTGCTAAAATTAGACTTGAAAAAGAAAAATTATTAAAAGATGATTATTTTACACAAGATATACATGACATTTTAATTAAGTGTGTTCAAGGACATTGTAATATTATAGTTTGTGGAGAAACTGGTTCTGGTAAGACTGAGTTTGTTAAATATTTAGCTAGTCATACTAAGGTTACTGAAAAAATTATTACTGTTGAAGATACATTAGAATTACATTTAGATAGAATATTTCCTCAAAGAGATATTGTTGCGATGAAGACTAATAATGTTGCAAGTTATTCTGATGTTTTAGTTACTTGTATGAGACAGAATCCTAAGTGGATTTTATTATCAGAAGTACGTAGTGCAGAAGCTGTTTCTGCAGTTAGAAATTCTATTTCATCAGGACATAATATTTTATCTACAATACATGCTGATAAAGCAAGTGCTATTCCTTATCGTTTATATAGTTTGATGGAAACTGATATTGATGTTGAACAATTTCTTACAACTATATATAGATATATTCAATTAGGTGTACATATTAAAGCTTATTATAGTAAAGAAAAAGGTAAATTTCATCGTGAAGTTGATGAAGTAGTTGAATTTTATGTAGATGAAGATAATAAACCTAAAAGTAATATTATTTATTCAAAACAATTTGGTAAGCCTGCTGTTATGAGAAAACCTAGTGCTCATTTAATGGAATATTTAGATAATCAAAATATTGATATTTCTGGTATTGCTGAGAGACTTGATAAAGAAATTAACAAAGAAGATGTTAGTGTTGAAAATAATAATTTAAATATTAATCCTGTTACTAATGATTTAAATATTGTTAGTAATACTGTTAATTCAACACCTTCGGTGACTTAGGTTAAAAATGATGTATTACCAATTAACTCGATACCTTCGGTAAGTGAAGTTAATACTAATGTATTACCAGTTAATCCGACACCTTTGGTAAGTGAAGTTAATACTAATGTATTACCAGTTAACCCTATACCTTTGGTGAGTGATAATTCTAATATTCTTAGTGTTGAACCTTTACAAGTTACTCAACCGACTATTGTTAATAGTGCTATGCCTGAAATAGCTAAATTAAGTGAGGAGGTATAAGATGGAATTATTGATTTTATTAGTTATTACGGTATTTATTATTTTGTATCGTAATTATAAAGGTGAAAATGTTAATAAATTTATTGTAGAGCAAGTTAAGGTTGTTTATGATAGATTTGCTCCATATTCATTTAAATTAGTTAGAGATAAAACTAGACAATTAGGTCAAGATTATACTCCTCAGCAATATTTAGTACAAGTTTTAGTTATTTCTGGGTTTACTGGGGTAATTACTTATTTGTATTTTTATAATTTATTTATTTCAATTGTATATATATTAGTTGTTATTATGTTTGTTCCATATTTAAATTTTTTAAGATATAAGCGTATTTATAGTGAGTTCTTATTTGAACAAATTCAAGTATATACTTCTAATGTATTAATGGATTTTGCGACAACTCAGTCTTTTGTTAAGTCTTTAGAAGGTGTTAAAAATTCAGGTGTATTAGAAGATCCGATTAAGAGTGATGTTGATTATATGATAGAGTTAGCATACCAAAATGGTAGTATTGATGAAGCATTGATTTTTATGAGTGAAAAATATCCTTATTATATAGTTAAAAATATGCATCAAATATTTTTACAAATTACTAAAGAGGGTGCAAGAAACTCTGCAGATTCACTAGATAATATGCAGTTAGATATAGATATGCTTGTTGAAAGTGTTTATCGTGATAGAATAGAGAGATCTGCTTTTCATAAACAATTTTTACAGTTTGGTGTTATGTTATATTTAATGGTAATGCTTGTACAATATTTATTGGGTAGGGAAACTTATTTAGAACTTTTAGAAAAATGGTATATCCTTGTATTATTACATGGGGTTCTTGTAATTAATACATACTTTTTAATTAAAGGTGAAAGATATTATAATGAGAATGTAGGTGCTGAATAATGGAAATGTTAATAGTAGGTGCTCTAATTATTGGAGTATTAATTTATAATAATACAATTGATAAAAGTAAATTTTTAGCAGATAATGAAAAATATTTTGAAATCTTTAAAGAAAGTGATTATGATTTTTTAATCTATGCTAGATATGGGGAGGATGTTATTCCTCAACAATTATATAGACAAAGATTTACTTATGCTTTTTTAACTGGATTATGTTTTTCAGTAATATTTTTAGTTGATTTATCTATGTTAAATATTGTTTTTGGTGTAGTTGTTGCTTCATTAATATTTAAAATGCCTTATATGCAATTAAAAGGACATTATAAAAAACATTTGCATGAAATAGATGTTATGCTTCCTTATTATTTAAAAAGTTTAGAAATATTAATTCAACATTATACTGTTCCTGTTGCATTAGGTAAATCTATTGAAGATGCTCCTGATATATTTAAACCTGGTCTTAGAATTTTAATTGATAGAATTAATCAAGGTGACTCAACTGTAGAACCTTATATGGAATTTGCAAATACTTATCCTGTTAGGGATTCTATGCGTATGATGAGGTTATTATATAGATTGGGAATTGGTTCTCAAGAGAAGAAACAAGAGAGATTAATGATGTTTTCTAAGACTGTTTCTTCTTTACAAAATAAAGCTCGTGAGACTAAATATAAAGAAAGACTTGGAGTAATGGAAAATCAGACTATGATAATGCTTGTAGTAAGTGGAGTAGGAGTAATGTTAATTATATTAATTTCTATGATGCAAGTGTTCAGTTTTTAGTAAAATTTAGTTATTTAGAAAAAAAATATTGTTTAAATACAATATTTTTGTTATACTAATATTAAGATATGAAAGGATGGGATGTAAATGAAAGCAGCGACTGGTGAATTAAATTTAACAGTTATTACTTTAATTGCTATTGCAGCAATTGTAGCTTTTTTCTGGGTATTATGGCCTAGTATTGCAGATAGTTTGAATAATCAATGGGCAAATATTTCAAGTGATAACCCTAACTAATAGTTAGTAATATTTAAAAAAAAAATAAAGAGGTGATTTTTAATGAGAGATGCTATTGGTGGATTAGTTAATATATGGATGATTTTAATTTTTATTACTTTAGTAAGTGGTTTTATGGCTTTTAATATTAATTACACTAAAGCATTTCGTGTTAAGAATCAAATTATTACTTCAATAGAAAAATATAATGGTAATTGTGTTAAGGATTCTGATTGTTATATAGAAATAAATACTTTTATGAAGAATATAGGTTATTCTTCTCCTAGTATTTCTAAAGATTATGAAGATGAAACTTGTTATACAGATACTAATGGAGCTTTTTGTACGAGATATATTGATGCTGGTACTGATGGTGTTGATGATTCTCTTGATCAATTTTATTACTCTGTTCGTACTGTTATAGCAATTGATATTCCTATTATTAGAGAGGTTATGCCTCATCTTGATTTCTTTCAAGTAAGAGGAGATACTGCTTTAATGACTACTGGGAAGGAGTAATTTATGAATGTAATTATTGCTAATGAAAAGAGTGATATTTTTTCTACTTTGGATATTGATATAATAAAAAGCATT
The DNA here is from genome assembly GCA_964368975.1 of uncultured Muribaculaceae bacterium. Lineage (GTDB taxonomy): Bacteria > Bacillota_I > Bacilli_A > RF39 > UBA660 > CAYJDP01. Next base: position 14,466 of record CAYJDP010000004.1, on the reverse strand, counting down.
AATGGTATTTATGATACTAATGAGTTATCAGCGATGTTTAAAAGTTTTTTCTATTCAAGAATGATTATAGATGTTACAGCATTTAAGTTATTTGAAGATATTAGTACTTATGCTAGTTTAGTTAAAGAATTAGATGCTAGTAAGATTATTTTGTTTTTAAAAGAAGGTAGTGCAGTTTGTACTAGTAATTTTTTATCTAAATTGATTGATTTAGGTATTTATAATTTTACTACTAATATAGAGGGTATTAAATATTTATTAAATAAGCCTAATACATTAGATGATGTTAAACAGATTAAACAAATGCAAGCTACTAATACTATTCAAACTGGATCAACAGCGAGTTCTGTTGTATCTTCTGTTTCTTCTATACTTGAGCAATCAAGAATAATTGGTTTTAGAAATGTTACAGAACATGCAGGAGCTACTACATTAATTTATTCTTTAAAAAAACAGTTAGAATTAATTATTGGGAAAAAAGTTATTGCTATTGAAGTTGATAAACAAGATTTTAGCTTTTTTAATGATGAAAATATGTTTTCTGTTACTAAAGATAATTTAATTAGTGAAATTAGAAAACATAGTGAAGCTAATATTATATTAGTTGACTTAAATTTACATCAAGATGATAGTTGTTGTGGAGATGTTTTTTATTTAATGGAACCAAGTATTATAAAAATTAATAAATTACTTAAATATCATGCTAGTGTTTTGGGTGGTTTAACTGAAAAGAAAGTTATTTTAAATAAATCTATGATCTCAAATAAGGATGTAAGTATATTTGAGAAAGAAATTGGTTTTTCTTTTTTTCATGTAATATCTTGTTTTAATGAAAGAGAAAGTAATGATTTTTTAAATAATTTTTTAGTAAAATTAGGAACTGTAAATGTAAATAATGAGAATCAAACAGGTGGTTTATTTTCTTTTTTAAAGAAATAATTGTTTGACAATTGTATTATTTTGTTGTATTATAGTTTTAGTTAAGAAGGAGAGATTTTATGTTAGAGTTATTTCAAATATTAGATAGTATTCCAGCTTGTAATGGATTAGATACTGTTGTTAGATTAATTAAAGATGGGATTATTCCAATAGTTCAAATTTTCATTCCAATTCTTTTAATTGTTTTTGGAACTATTGATTTGGGTAAAGCAGTTATTTCAAGTGATGATAAAGAAGTTAAAGCTGCTCAAGGAAGATTAATTAAAAGAATTATATATGCTGTATTAATATTCTTTATAGTTACTTTTGTAACTGTTGTTATGAATTTAGTAGGTACTGCTGGAGAAGATGGTGGTTCTGCTTGGTGGGAATGTTACGAAAAAGTTTAAAAAATATATAGTAAAAATAGCAAAAAGTTTATTTGCTATTTTTCTTTTTTTTTGGTATAATTTATTTAATATTGCGTAATGAGGTGGATTAATTGAAGAGATGTTTTAGAAGTGTTTTTTTTATTATATTTTTGATGATTATTTTAATTAATGGTAAAGATGTAAATGCTTTGGATTATCAATGTGTTTATGATGATGTTACTTTAATTAAGACAGAAAAAGAGATTGTTTATTCTTTGCCTAGTGGATATGGTTTGAATAGTTTAAGTGATGATATTAAATTTAGTGAATTTAGTAATACAGAGTTTTTAATTTGTCCAGACTTAGATGTAAGTTGTAATAATACAACTAAAGAGTGTTTAATAAAAAATAATATTGTTAATAATAATGTAATGTTTATTACTAATGATTTAAGTGAACCTGAGGAAGATATTGATCAAGGTATATATGATAATGATGTTTTTGATCATACTGATGATACATTAGATTGTGATGTGTTATTTGGTAATGTAAGTGATGATAATTCAGTTGCTTGGTTAATTAATACGATATATGGTTATATAAAAATTGTATCTCCTACTATTTTAATTATTTTTACAGGGATTGATTTTATTAAGATTATATTATTAGGTGATGATGAATTAAATAAAAAAATGAAAAAAAGATTAATTATGAGAATAGGTATTTTAGTTTGTATATTCTTAATTCCTATGATTGTTGGTTTATTATTAGAAGTGTTTGGTATGCAAGGGTGTATTGACTTATTTGTATAAAATTAAGGAGTTGGAATTATGGATGCTATTTGGAATAGTGGTAGTTTAATTATTGAGATTTTAAGAACTATATGTATTGCAATTGATATGGGTATATATTTTTTGCTTTCTCAAGCTTATCAATTGTTTTTCGCAGTTGCTTCAATTAATTTGCTTTCTGGAGATTCGATTGTTTTACTATTTAATAGAATTCAATTAGTTGTTGGAATTTACATAGTTTTTAAATTAGTTTTTTCTGCGATTAATGGTTTAATTAATCCAGAAGCGTTTGTTGATAAAAAGAGTGGTGTTGGTAATATTGTTTCTAGAACATTATTAATGTTATTTATGTTATTAATGGTTGTTCCTATTAACATACCTAATGCATCTAATTCTTTTGAAATTCAAGTTAATAATAATGGTGTTTTATTTGGTACTTTATATACATTACAAGATAGAATATTATATTCAAATACTATAGGTAGGATGGTTTTAGGTACTCCGGCTCCGGAGAATTTAGATGAAGAAGTTGAAGTTGAAGATGAACTGTCTAATCAAAATGATATGTTAGCTGAAGGTGGTAGTGCATTTACTGCTGCTATTATGAAAACGTTTGTTCAAATTAGTATGAATCCTGATGCTGAAGGTAGTAATTATGAAGATTATAATAATTATGCATGTTCTAATGACGGTGCTACTATATTTTCAGAATATTCTCAAGCAGATACGATAGATGATGTTTTTGAACTTGTAGATACTAAGTGTGAAAATAGTGAAGGTGACGAAATATTTGCTTACTCTTATCTTCCTGGGATTTCAGGTATTGCAGGTATTGTATTAATAGTTTGTTTTGTTGCTTGGAGTGTTGATGTTGCAATTAGAACATTTAAATTAATGATTTTAAGATTAATTGCACCTATTCCAATTGTTTCTTATATTGATCCGAAATCGGCTAAAGATGGTGCGTTTGGATCTTGGGTTAAAAATTTATCTATTATTTATTTATCGTTATTTTTTAGATTATTTACTGTTTACTTTGGATTATTTTTAGTAAATACTATATTATCTACTGATACTTCTCAGTTATTAAGAGGAAATGTTTTAGTTGCATCACTTACTATAGTTGTATTAGTAATCGGTGTATTTGCTTTTATTTCGTTAGCTCCTAAATTTATTAAAGATGTTCTAGGACTTAAAAATCAAGGTCTTACAAATATTGGGATGTCTGCATTACTTGGTGGGGCTGGAGCAATTGCTTCTCATGCGATGGCACCAGATCATAAAGATAAAGATGGAAATTCTATGAAGAAAAAACTTGGATTTGGATCTGTTGCTTCGGGGATGTTTAATGCTGCTGCTCCTCAAGTTGGAGCTATTAGTCAAGGTAAAGCAGCTCCTGGATCTGTTGCATCTTTCTTGGGTGCTGGTAATAAAGCTGCTCAAAGAATTACAGGAAATGAAAGAATGACTTTAGGGAGACAAGCGGTTGGTTTCTTGGGTGAACATGGACTTGGGCCACTAGCGGGTGCTAATGCTACTGATGCAAAATCAGAAGCTTTAAAAGGTGCTATGTACGCTTATGAAGATAATGTAGCTAGAACTAAAGATCTTCTTAAAAGAATGGATGAAGGTCAAGTAAGTGCTGAAGAATTCTTAGATACGGCAAGAAAACTTGGAGTAGAAGGAGTACCTGATGCAAGTCAATTCGATAGTGAGCAAGCTAAAGCTGCATATATAAGTGCTAATAAAGATGCAGTTCGTTCTAAACTTTATAGATATTCTGAAGAAGCTCAAGTTGTAGCTGGTAAAACTAAAAAAGAATTTGAAGATATGACTAAATTAAGAAGTTACTATGGTAGAGATGAGAACTTTGATTATAAATATTATAAAAGATCTCAAGAGGGATATACTCCTGAATATGATCCAGTTTTATTTATTGATGAGGGTGTTAGACATAGTGTTCAACCTAATATTGATTATATTAAAGCTGATGGTAAGCCGGATACTAGAACTTATGCTGATTTTGATGTTAAAATCAGACCTGCTACAAAGGAATTTAGAAATGACTTAGAAGTTAAAGTTGGTACTACGGCTTATAATAAATTAAATGAAGCAGATATTCAAACTGCGTATGACCAACATCTTGCAAGTTTAAAACATGATAATGCTGCTAAGGCGAATATAAGAATTGCTGAAGAAGAAGCTCATATTGAAAATGATCGTATTAATAAAGAAATAGCTGCAAATAATGCTATGTTAAATGAAGCTCATGCTGAGAATGCAGATTATGATGCTAGAAAAAGAAGAGAACAAACTCAAGTAATTAATCAAGCTTATGCTGAGAATGTTGATTATGATGTTAGAGTTAGAAGAGAACAAGAAGATGTAGTTAATCAAGCTTATGATGAAAATTATAGACGTGATGAACAAGCTAAAAGAGATGAAAAATTAGCAGAAACAGTTGTTGAAAAGTTATTTGATAAACTTGATGATAATAAATAAAAGGATAAATAAGGGAGTGTGATGTTTGTGGATTATTTAATTCCGGCAAATTCAAAGAAGGGAAGGTTGATACTTAATGTATTTCGACCTTTCGATTTGATTTTGTTTGGTAGTGGAGTGAGTGTTTCTGTTTTATTGCTAATGATATTTGAAATGTCTACATTTTTAGTAGCAATGTTAATACTTAGTCCAGGACTTATTACTGGTTTTTTGGTTATACCTATACCAAATTATCATAATTTATTAGTAGTTTTAATTGAGTTGTATGAATTTTTTACAAATCAAAGAACATATAAATGGAGAGGTTGGTGTTATAAAGATGAGTTCAAACAAAAACGCAAGTAGGGTATATAGTGAAAATTGGTTACCAATAAAAACTATACAAAATGATGTGATAGTAACTGCTAATAATAGTAAAGTTGCTGGAGTTAAAATTGTTCCGCGTAATATTTTTATTTTAGATGAGTCATCACAAAATGCTGTATTAACTAGTTTAAAAAACTTTTATAATACATTAGATTATGAGTTTTGGTTAGTAGTAAGTGATAGACCGGTAGATGTTTCTGTTTACTTATCACAATTACAGTTATTATATAATGATATTACTGTTCCAAGTATTCGTAAATTAATAGTACAAGATATTGAAAAAGCTCAGAGCTTTATTAATAATAATATTGTAGATACTGAGTATTATATTTTATTTAAAGAGAAGAATATGGATTTAGTACAAAAGAAAGTAAGAAATTTAATTAATGGATTAGCTGGGTGTGGTATTAATTCTTCACAAGCTAGTAATGATGATTTAAAAATTGTTTTAGAAGGATTTTTAAATGGTGGTAAAACTACTGAGTTTGGGACGGTGATTGTATAATGAGTACTGGTTTAAGATCGCAACTTGCTCCTAAGGGGTTACAATTTAATCCTAGTGATTTTTTCATTAGTGATAAGTATGCTACTTTATTAACAGTAGTATCATTTCCTAAGTATATTGCTCCTGGATATTTATCTACTTTAACTAATTTAGCAGGCATTAAAGTTGTTATTAAGCATATTCCTCTTCCTTATGGACAAGTGGCAAAAATGCTTAATAAGCAAATTTTAGAATTACAAGAGAAATATAGACAAGAAAAAGATAAAACAACTCAAGAAAGATATAGACAAGATGCTGAAAGTTTAGAATATTTTGTTTCTATGGTTGCTAGTGAACAATCAAAAGTTTTTGATTTTCAATTACATATAATGATTACTGCGGATACTAAAGAGCAGTTAGAAATGAAAAAGTTAAATGTTAAGAATTATTTAGATGCTATGCAATTAAAGGCTATTTCTTTACGTTTTGAACAAGAGAAAGTTTTAAAATCTATTTTACCAATTTTCCCTAGTCAAGATATTGAAGAAAGAATAGGAACTCCTATTCCTTCAATTACTTTAGCGGCTATGTATCCATTTATTTTTGATAGTATTAAAGATCCTGGTCTTTCTACTTTACTTGGTGTAGATTTTTCTGGGGGAATTATTTTATTTAATCAATTCTTATACAAAATAAGAAAAGAAAATAATAGAAATAATGCTAATATGATTATATTAGGAACTTCTGGTTCTGGTAAGAGTACTGCTGCAAAACTTATGTTGAGAACACATATTAGAAATGGTATTCAAATAGTTGTTGTTGATCCAGAAGATGAATTAAGAGAGATTACTGCTAATTATGGTGGTGATACAGTTGATATAGGTAAGGGTGGACAATTTGGTCTTATTAATCCTTTGGAAATTGTAATTGATGTTGATAATGAAGAAATGCAACAAGGATTAGGTTATACTATGCTTACTCGTACTTTACAATTTCTTAAAGCATTTTTAAAATATTATGATCCTTCTATTACTGAAGATGTATTAGTAATGTTTAGTGAAATAGCTCAAGATACTTATCGTAGATTTGGAATTGATTTTAATACAGATTTTTCTAAATTTACTTCTAAAGATTATCCGACTTTTTCAGATGTTTATGCTACTATTCGTGGTAGACTTATGTCGATTACTGAGCAAACTCAAGAAAAAGAAATTATTGAAAGACTTGAGTTAAAAGTTAGACCTTTAGTTAAGGAATTAAGATTTTATTTTGATGGGCATACTACTATTACTAAAAATAGTGATTTTATGGTATTTAATATAAAAGAGTTAATGAATAGTGATTCAAATATTAAAAATGCATTGTTCTTTAATGTATTAAAGTATGCATGGGGATTATGTTTAGATCATAGTAAAGATACTGTTCTTATGGTAGATGAAGCTCATGTATTACTTGGTGATAATAATGTATTAGGAGCTGATTTCTTAGCTCAAGTACAAAGACGTGCTCGTAAATATAATACGGGAACTATTATAATTACTCAGCAACCTAGTGATTTTTCATCTCCTGCAGTAATTACTCAAGGTAAAGCTATATTTGATAATGCTTCTTATTACTTAGTTATGGGGTTAAAGAAACAAGCTGTTGAAGATTTAGGTTTACTAATTGATTTGAATGATAGTGAAAAAGATAGTATAAAAAGATATTCTCAAGGTGAAGCATTGTTTGTATGTGGTAATAAACGTATGCGTATTAATGTTACTTTAACTAGAGATGAATTAGACTCTTTTGGAAGTCGTGGAGGACTTTAATAAAAATAAGAAGTAGGTGATAGCATGGATGATAAAGAATTAGAAAAACCAGATAATTCTAGGGAACTTGGAAAAGCAGCGGTAGATGTAGCTGGTAATTTTCATCCTGTTGCTGCTGGTGCTGCTAAAGCTTTAGATGTGGCTGATAGTAATCCGCTTACTAAAGGAGCAGCTAATAAGGCTTATGAAGGTATTGGTAAGGCTTTAAAAGAAACTCCTGGTGGAAAGAGACTTGGGGATATATCACCGGATACTTTAAATAAAGTTAGTCAAGCTGCTTCTTTAAAATCAGGAGGAGGAAAATCTGGTGGAGGTGGTGCTGCACCTGGTAAAGCACCTACTTCATCTGCACCTGGTTCTAAAGGTAGTGGTTCTGAAATTGTTTCTGGAATGAAAAATAAGCAAGGTAATCAACCTGCTCCAGTTCAAGCTTCTGCTGAAGCGGAGATAGATAGTGGTGATTCTTCTGAATCTGGGGGTAAGAATAAGAGTGGAGGTAGTGACAATAGTGACTCTGATGCTAGTGGTGATGCTGAATTAAAAAAGAAAAAAAAGATTGTAATACCTATTGTATTATTAGTTTTTTTTGGGGGACCTTTATTTATATTATTGGTATTAAGTTTAACATTTATTTCTTCTTTTTCTAGTTTTTTTGGATTATTTTCACTTAACAGTGATCTTAATGGTGAAGTAGGAGGACTTGAGTTTACTGAAGTTGATCCAGAAGTTGATGCTTTTGTAGATAGAGTTCAACAAACTATTAATAATTATGATGATGTAGGTATTGATGCTGAAGTTATTGTTTCTACTTTTGTTGTTTTAAAAAATGAAGAGGGTGACTTTGATTACTCGGATATTACTAGTTATAGAATTAAAAGTTTTATTGATCTTTCTATTGATGAGAATGGTAGATATAATTTTAATGTATATAAAGAAAATTTAAATGCTGAATTTAAAAAGTATTTACCTCGAGGATATACTGATGAAGAAGTAGCGTTAGTTGTTGATAAAGTAGAAGAACATATAGATGATTATTATTCATTTATAGGACTTGATGGAGAAAATGGAGGTGCTTGTAATGTTAACACTTCTACACAGTCTTCATATTTAGCAGGTCTTAGTTCTAGTGAGTTTATTTCTACTATGGGACCTATAGCTCAAGCGAATGTTAGTTTTAATCATCAAGATGGACAAAAAATGTATGCTTCTGTTTTACTTGCTCAAATGATTGAAGAAAGTGGTTGGGGAAGAAGTGATTTATCTGTGAACCATAATAATATGTTTGGTATTAAATGTCATGGTTATCCAACTTGTGCTGATTATAATACTCGTGAGGAGTATACACCTGGTTCTAGTTCTTATGTTTCAGCAGGATTTAGATCTTATCCTGATGTTGAGGCATCTATGCAAGATCGTTATAATTTCTTAGCAGTAGATAATACTAGATATGTTAATGCAGGTTTTTTTAAAGCCTCTTCTCCACAAGCACAAATTCAAACTTTAAAAGATGCAGGTTATGCTACTAGTTCTAGTTATGTAAATAATTTAAATAGTATTATTTCTACATATAATTTAGAAGAGTGGGATACTAATGTTAATAGTTGTACTAGTGCTTCTGCTCAGTATGATATTAGAACTGTGGCACCTACAGCAGCTGATTTAGCATTTACTTATAAAAGTTCAAATAGAGGACAATGTGTATGGTATGCTCAAGCTAGAGCAATTGAGGCAGCACTTGATTTATCTACTAAAGGTATTATAGATTCAGGAACTGCAAATAGAATTAAAGATTTATTATTAAATACTTATGGTAATGGTGGAGATTGGTATAATGTTAGTAGTGCTAATGGATATTTTCAAGTAAGTAATGATGTAAATGCTTATGAAGCAGGTGCTATTATATCTTGGAGTAAACCTGGTGGATATGGGCATGTTGCTTTTATTGAAGATGTTAATCAAGATGATGGAACTATTACAATTACTGAAGGATGGGCTGATAATACTACTAGTTGTCCTAGTCACTGGGGTTGTGTAAATTTCTTATCTAGAACAATTACTATAGATGAATATTTAAATAAATTTGGTCCTACATATAAAGGGAATTATGTGTTTTCTGGATATATTTATCCATTGAAATTATTAAGTTAGGAGATACTTATGAAAAAGATTTTTTGTTTACTTATGTTTGTATTACTTTGTACAGGGTGTTCTGTTGAATATAGTATTTTAATAGAAGATGGTGTTGTAATAGAAAGTACTAATTTAATTATGGAAAATAATGAAGATAATGATTCTTTAATTGCTAATTTAATTACATATGGTGAAAGCTCTCATTTTGATAGAGATACTGCAAATAGTTATCCTTATGAAATGAAGGAGTTTCTTACTAATGATAATAAATTAGGACTTAATTATTTTTATGAATTTAATTATAATGATTATGTTAATTCTAATGCATTTACTCAGTGTTTTGATAAACGAACTTTTATATATGATAATAGTTATATTAATTTAACTACTAATGAAGGTATAAAATGTATGTATCAAGATGGGGTAGCTAATTTTGATGAGTTAGTAATAACAGTAGAATCAATTTATGTAGTATTAGACCATAATGCTGATAGTGTAGATGATGATGTTTATAAGTGGGTGGTTACTCCTGAAAATTATAAAGATAAAAGTGTTGAGATATCTTTTGATAGAGAAAATACGCTTGCTAGTTCTAATGCTTTAAAAGCTGATCAAATAGCTATGTATGTTATATATATATTATTAGGTATTGCTTTGGTGTTTGTACTTATATTTTTATATAAGTTCAAGAGAGCGAATAAACACTTTTAATTTTAGTTAGTTAGTGTTATAATATTTTCGAGAAAGAAGGGTTTATTATGAAATTTAAATTGAGAGCTGATTCAAAAGATTTTATGATTTTTGGAGCATTTGCTTTATTTTTACTTTATGTAGTTGCAATAATTGTAGTTAATTTAGGATATTTATCTGAATTTGGAGTTTTTTATGGATTAAATCCTTTTTTAGCGTTTTCTGAGGAATATTTTACTACTACAATGTTTTTGTATATTATATTTTTAGGGGCTTTAATAGCTAGTGTTAAATCTTATTTCTTTGATTTTGATAAAGGAATTGGTGTTACTACTACGAAAAAAGATAAAGGATATTCTAGATGGGCTAAAGATAAAGAAATAATGACATCTAGAGCAGTTGAAGAAATATTTGTTAATTCAAATAGAACAACTGCTGCAGGGACTCCTTTGATTTATAAAAATGATAAAATTTATTGTGATAATGGAGAAAATCATACGTTAGTAATTGGTGCTACTGGATCTGGTAAAACTCAGTCAGTTATTTTACCAACAGTAAAGATACTTGCTAAGAAAAGAGAAAGTATGGTTATTACTGATCCTAAGGGAGAAATATATGAAAAAACAAGTAATATGTTACGTCAAAAAGGATATCAAATTTTACTTTTAAACTTTCGTGATCCACAAAATGGTAATGCATGGAATCCGATGTCACTACCTTATAAAATGTATAAAAGTGGTGAACAAGATAAAGCAATTGAGTTATTAGATGATTTAGCTATGAATATACTATATGATTCTTCAAATAAAAATGCTGATCCATTTTGGGAAAAGACTTCAGCAGATTATTTTGCAGGTGTTGCACTTGGATTATTTGAAGATGCTAAAGAAGATCAAGTTAATATTAATAGTGTTAGTTTAATGACGACTGTAGGTGAAGAAAAATTTGGTGGTTCGACATATGTAAAAGAGTATTTTTCTATGAAGGATCAAAATAGTGCTGCTGCAATTAATGCGTCATCAACTATTTTAGCTCCGACCGATACTAAGGGAAGTATTTTATCTGTATTTAAACAAAAAGTTAAGTTATTTGCTTCTCGTGAAAAACTTAGTGAAATGCTATCTTATAGTGATATCGATTTAGAGTCTATTGGTGAAAGACCTACTGCTGTATATGTAGTTATTCAAGATGAAAAGAAAACATATCATTCATTAGTAACTATTTTATTGAAACAAATATATGAAACATTAATTTCTACAGCACAAAAACATGGTGGTAAGTTACCTGTTAGAACTAATTTTTTACTAGATGAGTTTGCAAATATGCCTCCTTTAAAAGATGTTACTACTATGATAACTGCTGCAAGAAGTAGACAAATTAGATTTACAATGATTATTCAAAACTTTGCTCAATTAGATAGTGTTTATGGTAAGGAAGATGCTGAAACATTACGTGGTAACTGTGGTAATTTAATTTATCTTGTTACTACAGAGTTAAAAGCATTAGAAGAAATTTCTAAGATGTGCGGGGAAGTTAAATCTAAAAAAGATGATAAGACTGCTTCAACTCCGTTGGTAACAGTTTCTGATTTACAACGTATGAAAGAAAATGATGTTATAATTTTAAGACTTAGAATGCAACCTTTTAAAACTAAGTTTATTCCAGATTATAAATTAAATTGGGGTAGAGATTTTCCAAAAGCAACTTATCCTTCTAGAAATCCTAGAGTTGTTAATACTTTTGATATTAAGCAGTTTGTTAAAGATGAAAAGAAGAAAAAATTGTTAGAAATGATGAATTCTACTGAAGATGAATTCAGTAAACCAAATATTTCAAATAACGATTTTAATGTTGGAAGAATAGGTGATAGTAATATATCTAGTCCTTTTGATTCTTCTCCGTTTGCTCCTAAAAAGCCTAATATTACTCCTGAAAAGGATAATAGTAATGATATGAATTTATTTGGTGGAGATGGTGATTTTGATGTAGATTCTTTAGTTAAAAAAATTGATGCTAAGATTGCAGAATTAGAAAAAGAAGAAAAGATGTTAAAAGAGAAAGAAGAAAAAGAAAAGGCTAGTATAGTTGAAGAAGCTAAAGTAGAACAGGTTATAGAAAAAGTAGATGATAAACCTATTAACATCGATACTAAAACAAATCATTTAGCATTAGATGAAGATGATGATGATGATTTCTTTGATGATTTTTTTGATAATTAGGAGGTAAAGTTATGAAAAAAGAAGATAAAGTAATAGAAGAAGAAGTAGTTGAAACTGAAGATTATAGTGATGCAGATCAATTTATGTATGACTATAATAGTAATGATGCTAAACCTGATTTATCAAAAAGTGATTCTGAAAGAAAAAAATTACTAATGATATTAGCGGGTGTAGTTGGTGGTGGATTACTTATAATAATTGTACTTTTTGTATTTTCACTTTTTTCTGGTGGTGGATATGATTATGAAGAAGTAGAGGTAATAATGCAAGAAGCTGCAGAAAGTTATTTTACAGATTATCCTAATGATTTACCTGCTAGTGAAACTGAAAGTTCAATTATTGAACTAGATACTTTAGTTGAAACAGAATATATGGATCCTGTTAATTCTTATATAAGAGGTTCCGGTAGTTGTACTGGTAGAGTTACTGTTAGTATGATTGGAACAGAGTATTATTATAAGCCTTTATTAGATTGTGGTGATGCATATAGTTCGTTGTTGTTATATGAGGAATTAATAAAAACTGATGCTGTAGAAACAGGATATGGTTTATATAGTGAAAATGGTATTCATGTTTATAAAGGTGAAAATATAAATAATTATGTTCAATTGGATAATAATTTATGGAGAATTGTTTCTATAAATAGTGATAATACTACTACTTTAGTTTTAGATGATAAGTATTATTATGGTGATGCTTGGGATGATAGATATAATCCTGTTTTAGATAATTATTATGGTATGAATGATTATTCTAAAAGTAGAATTAAAGAAAATTTAGAAATAGCTTTTATGGATAATTCTGAAAATGGGAGTTTACTAAGTGATAATGATAGAAGTAAAACTGTTCCTTTTGATTTATGTATTGGAAAAAGAAGTCCTATTTCAGATGGTAAAGATAATAGTATAGAATGTCAAACTGTTTTAGAAAACCAAAATATTGGACTTCTTACAGCTAGTCAATTTTTAAATGCAAGTTCAGATAGTTATTGTCTTTCAATAGACGATAAAGCTTGTCAAAATTACAATTATTTAGTTGCTAAATTTGATTGGTGGTTATTAACTGCAAGTTCTGATTCAGAGCACGAAACTTTTAAAGTAGATAATTACATTGAAGTAGAAAATTCATCATCTTATGAAAATTATAGACCTGTTATTACTTTAAATAATGCAGTTGCTATTAAAGATGGTAGTGGAACTTTAGATGATCCTTATATATTAAGATAATCAATAGATTATCTTTTTTTCATATCTTATATTAGGAGGGATGTATGAATAGTATAAGTGTTGACGAATTGATAACAGAGATTAATTGTGGCAAATATTTAAATATTATTGATATTAGAGATAATTATTTATATTTAAAATCACATATAGAAGGGTCAATTAATATAGAAGAAGTTTTATTAAGAAAAAATATAAGTTATTTTTTAAATAAAAATACTTTGTATTATATTTATTGTAGATTTGGTGGTAAGAGTTTTTTTCTTTGTGAAGAGTTAAATTCTTTGGGATATAATACTGTAAATATAGAAGGTGGTTATAAAGAATACTTGTTAAAAAATCATTATTAAGATATAATTAAATAGGTGATAAGATGGTAGATATAGTTAATAATATAGTATATTATGCTACAGAATTAATTAGAAATGGTGGTATAATAATTGGTTTTTTGATGATAGTATTAGAAGCTATTTTTTCAGTATTACCATTAACTGCTTTTGTTGCATTGAATATTAATGCATTTGGTTGGTTTATTGGTTTTACAGTCTCTTATTTTGCTGCAGTTACTGGTGGTTATTTAGCTTTTTTTATTTTTAGAAAACTTACAGATAAATTTATTGGTAAGTGGTTATTAAAAAAGAATAGGAAATCTATTAATCGTGGATTAGATAAATTTAAAAATATTAAATTTAGTTCTTTAGTTCTTATTTTATCTTTACCTTTTACTCCTGGTTCAATTGTTAATTTATTAGCGGGATTATCTAATATGGGTAGAAAGAAATATTTTTATTCTTTAGTTATTGGTAAAGTGTTTGTTATATTATTTTGGGGTTTTGTTGGAAAAAGTTTTATTGATAGAATAACTAATATAAATACTTTAGTTATTTTAAGTATTATGTTGTTAGTTGCATATGGTATATCAAAATTTGTAAATAAAAAGTATGATTTGGAGTAGGTGTTT
>CAYJDP010000003.1:23594-33897 GCA_964368975.1 uncultured Muribaculaceae bacterium | reverse complement strand
AAAGGGCATTTGAGGAAGGAAAGAGGTAGAGAATAAGGTTGCTCATCCCAACTAACTGAAAAGAGCGTGAAAGTAAAAAGATTTATCTTTTTTCATGAACGTGATATAAAGCCAACGACGAAGGAGTTGGCTTTTAAATATTTTTTTTAACAATAATATCTTACTATTTAACTAATAAAATTAATACAGTTATTTCGTTAAGGTTTATTATACACTTATATCAATAAAATAAAAAGAAGCTTTTCACTTCTTACTCCCTTCACTATAGTCATAATCATACTTATGCTTTTCTAATCTTAACTTTTTTAATAAATATGGATCAATATTACATTGTTTTATTAATTCTTTTTCATCATCAATAATAAACTCACCTTTTATAGAAGATAAACCAAATATATATTCAAGTCTTACATTATATAATAATGCAAGTTTAATAAATACTTTAGTTTTTGCCTCTAAATAATCTTTAAAATCCATAGTTTCATGTTTTGAATAAAAAGATCTATCTATCCCTAAATATTTAGATAAATCTTTTTGAACTAAATTAAACTCATCTCTCAATAAAATAATATTAATAATTATAAGTGAATAAAAATTTAAATAAATAGTTGAACTATAATAAATAGTATGATAACATAAAATTACAAACAAACGTTTGATATACACATAAGGAGGAATAATATAGTGGATGAAATAAAAAGTAATGAAAATAACATAGTGTTTTACACTAATAACGAAGGAGAAACAAAAGTAGAAGTTATATTACAAGATGAAGATATTTGGTTAACTCAAAAAGCAATGGGAGAAGTTTTTGATACTACAAAACAAAATATTGGACAACATATAAAAAATATATTAGAAGAAAAGGAATTATCTAAAATTTCAACTGTAAAGAAATTCTTTACAGTTCAAAAAGAAGGGTTACGAGAAGTAAAAAAAAACTAGCTCTTGCTAGTAATAATTTTATCAACTATTCCATAACTTAATGCCTCATTAGCTGTTAAATAGTTATCTCTTTCAGTATCTCTTTCGATTTTTTTAATATTTTTACCAGTATTTTTAGCAAGTATTTTATTAAGTTTATCTCTTAAATTTAATATTCTAGTACTTGCTATTTTTATGTCAGTTGCTTGTCCTTCAGCTCCACCAAGTGGTTGATGTATCATAACATCAGCATTAGCTAAAATAAATCTTTTTCCTTTTTCCCCACTTGATAATAAGAATGCAGCCATACTGGCAGCCATTCCAATACAAATAGTTGAAACATCACTTTTAATAAAATTCATAGTATCATAAATTGCCATACCAGAAGTAATAACTCCACCAGGAGAATTAATATATATTGATATATCATCATTATTAATAGAATCTAAATACAATAGTTGTGCAACAACTATATTAGATAAACTATCATTAATTTCCCCACTAATAAAAATAATTCTCTCTTTTAATAACTTAGAATAAATATCATAACTTCTTTCACCGTTAATTTCTTTATCAACTACTACTGGAACTAAATTCATCTTCATCACCTATTACTATTATAAGAAAAAACAAAGTAATTAATGCATATTTTTAATCGACAAAAATATATATTTTAAAAAAGTTATTTTGATACATCAAAATAACTTTATAGTGTAAACCAACCCATTTATTTGAACTATCCTAATAAATCTATGATACAATTATAATGAATAAAAATAAAGGGATGATAATATGTTAGAAAAAATAACTCTAAAAATTAATGGAGTAAATTATGAATATAGTAAAGGAATAACTTTAGAAGAAGTATCCAAAGATTTTACTAGTGATTTTAAATATCCAATATTACTTGCTAATGTAAATAATACTTTAAAAGAATTAGATGAATTAGTAACAGAAGATGCAGAAGTATTATTTCATGACTTAACTTCATCAGTTGGAAATAGAACTCATATATCTACACTTACATTTATGCTAGTAACAGCAGTAAAAAAACTATTTGGAACTAATCAAGATATAAAAGTTCAACATTCTCTAGATAAAGGAATTTATATTGAAACAACCATTAAATTGACAGAAGCTAAACTAGAAAAAATAAAAGAAGCCATGAAAGATCTAATTAAAGCAGATATACCAATAACTAAAGTAACAGTAGATAGAGCAGAAGCACTAAAATATTTTAAAAATGTAAATGATCCAGTTAAAGCAGGATTAGTAACTTATATCACAAATACATATGTATCGTTATATCGTCTAGGAGATAGTTATAATTATTTTTACACTTTAATGCCTACATCTACTGAAAAAGCAAAAGACTTTGAATTAACTTATATATCAGACAAATCATTCGTATTAACATTTCCAACTCCTTATATAAAGAATAAAATAAAAGAGTTTGAAAATCACCCTAAAATAATGGAAGTATTTAAAGAATATCATGACTGGGGTAAAATAATGAACATTGAAACAGTAGTTGACCTAAATAGAATAGTATCTACTGGTAAAATATCAGATTTAATTAGAATTGATGAAACACTTCAAAGTAATAAATTATTAAATGTCGCAACAGAAATAAATAAAAAGAAAAAAGATTTAAAAATAGTTTTAATTGCCGGACCATCTTCATCTGGAAAAACAACTACAACTAGAAAACTATGTATGTATTTACAAAGTTTTGGTCTTACACCTAAAGTATTATCAATGGATGATTATTTTGTAGAAAGAGATCAAACTCCATTAGATGAATCAGGTAAACCAGATTACGAATGTTTAGAAGCAATGGATTTAAAATTATTTGATAAACAAATGGAATTATTATTAAAAGGTGAAGAAGTTCAAATACCTACATTTAACTTTTCACTAGGTCAAAAAGAATATAAAAACACCTTGCAAATAGGAAATGAAGATATCTTACTAATAGAAGGAATTCATGCTCTTGATGCTAAAGTATTAACAAATATAGATAGAAAGAAAAAATATAAAATCTATTTATCAGCACTTACAGAATTAAATATAGATAACCATAATCGTATATCTACAACAGATAACAGGCTTTTAAGAAGAATTATTAGAGATAATAGAACTAGAAATTATCGAGTAGAACATACTTTAAAAACGTGGTCAAGTGTAAGAAGAGGAGAAGAAAAATATATATTCCCATTCCAAGATGATGCTGACTTTACATTTAATTCAGCCCTTATCTATGAAATAGGAGTATTAAAAACTTATGTAGAACCACTTCTTTATTCTGTACCATATGATTCAGAGTATTATGAAGAAGCAAAAAGATTAATAAATTTCTTAAGATTATTCTTACCAATACCAGCAGATGCAATTCCAAAAGACTCAATTTTACGTGAATTTATCGGTGGTAGTTGCTTTCACGATTAAAAAAATGTTAAAATGAAATTATAGGAGGAAAATAAATATATGATTAAAGTAGCAATAAATGGTTTTGGACGTATCGGAAGATTAGCGTTCAGACAAATGTACAATTTAGAAGGGTATGAAGTTGTAGCAATAAATGATTTAACTAATCCAAAGATGTTAGCGCATTTATTAAAGTATGACTCAGCTCAAGGAAGATATGAATTAGCAGATAAAATAACTAATACTGATGATTCTATCGTTATTGAAGGAAATGAAGTAAAAATTTATGCTGAAAAAGATCCAGCAAAACTACCTTGGGGAGAACTTGATGTAGATGTAGTACTTGAATGTACTGGATTTTTCACATCTTTAGAAAAAGCAAATGCTCATATTACAGCAGGTGCTAAAAAAGTAGTAATTTCAGCTCCAGCAGGAAATGATTTACCAACAGTAGTATATAATGTAAATCATAATATTTTAACAAGTGAAGATAATGTAATCTCTGCAGCATCTTGTACAACAAACTGTCTAGCTCCAATGGCTAAAGCATTAAATGATTATGCAACTATTGAAAGTGGTATCATGACAACAATTCACGCATACACTGGAGATCAAATGACGCTTGATGGACCTCATCCAAAAGGTGATTTAAGAAGAGCAAGAGCAGCAGCAGTTTCAATAGTACCAAATTCAACAGGAGCAGCTAAAGCAATAGGATTAGTTATTCCAAAATTAAATGGTAAATTAATAGGATCTGCTCAAAGAGTGCCAACTCCAACAGGATCAACTACTATCTTAACAGCAGTAGTAACAGGTACAAATATAACAAAAGAATCAATTAATCAAGCAATGAAAAATGCTAGTAATGAATCATTTGGATATACTGAAGAAGAACTTGTATCGTCAGATATTATTGGTATTACATATGGTTCACTATTTGATGCAACACAAACAATGGTTTCACCAATTGCAGAAGGATTATATCAAGTACAAGTAGTATCATGGTATGACAATGAAGCATCATATACAGCTCAAATGGTTAGAACTGCTAAATATTTAATGAAACTATAAAAGTTTTTCCACATAAATAGTGGAAAAACTTTTTTGTTATATCGCTACTTTTATTGATACTATTAATATCTTATTCTCCACAAAAAACAGTGGAAAACTATTTTCTTTACATAAAAAATAGTAAACAAATGTCTAAATCATTACATTTATTTAATATATTTGATATGATAAATATATAATATAAGGAGGAATTCATGAAAACAATTGATAAATTAAATCTAGAAGGAAAAAAAGTAATTATAAGATGTGATTTTAATGTACCAATAAAAGATGGTAAAATAATTGATAATAATCGTATTAAAGAAAGTCTTAAAACTATTAATTATTGTCTATCTAAAAATGCTAAAGTTATTTTATTATCACACTTAGGAAGAATAAAAGAAGAAGCTGATTTAGCTAAAAAAACTTTAGAACCAGTAGCAACAGAATTATCTAATCTTTTATCAAAAGATATTATTTTTATAAATAAAACTAGAGGAGAAGAATTAGAATTAGCAATTAATTCTATGAATAATCAAGATATAGTATTAATTCAAAATACTCGTTATGAAGATTTAGATGGTAAAAAAGAAAGTAAAAATGATGAAAAACTTGGAAAATACTGGGCATCTTTAGGAGATTTATTTATAAATGATGCCTTTGGAACAATCCATAGATCTCATGCCTCTAATGTAGGAATATCTTCTAACTTAGAATCAGCAGTAGGATTTCTAGTTGAAAAAGAGTTAAATATTTTAGAAGAACTAAATACTCCAGAAAAACCTTACATAGTAATATTAGGAGGAGCAAAAGTATCTGATAAAATAGGTGTAATAAAAAATCTAATTGAAAAAGCAGATAAAATCCTTATTGGAGGAGGAATGGCATATACATTCTTAAAAGCTGAAGGTTATGAAACAGGAAACTCTTTACTTGATAATGAAAGTATTGGTTTTTGCAAAGAAATAATAAAAAAATATCCAGATAAACTTGTTTTACCAGTAGATTCTCGTAATGGATCAGAATTTTCTAATGATACTAAAATATCTATTAAAGATATAACTGAATTTGAAGATACAGAAATGGGAATGGATTTAGGACCTGAAACAGTAAATTTGTATAAAAATATTTTATCAACAGCAAAAACAGTAGTATGGAATGGACCATTAGGAGTATATGAATTTGATAATTTTAAAATTTCTACTGAAGAACTACTGAAGTACTTAGTAGATAATAATATAAAAACAGTTTTAGGAGGAGGAGATATAGTAGCAGCCGCAACTCTTACTAACTTAAAAGATAAAATATATCATGCATCAACCGGTGGAGGAGCTACTCTAAACTTTTTAGAAGGTAAAGAATTACCTGGATTAACAGCAATAAAATAAAAGGAGAAAAATTTATGATAATAGCATTAAATAATAAAAGTAATATAACGTATCAAGAATATATTAAATATGTTGATCAATTAGAGAAAATAGAAAGTAAAAATACCCTAATCTTATGCCCTTCATCATTATATTTAGGTTTACATAATGTAAATAAATTTCATTTAGGAGCACAAAATGTAAGCCAATATAAAGAAGGAGCACATACAGGGGAAATAGCAGCATCCCAATTAAAATCAATTAATGCCAAATATTGTATTGTAGGTCATTCTGAAAGAAGGGCAGAACAACAAGAATCATCAATTGTAGTAAATAAAAAAGTAATTCAGTTATTAGAAAATGAAATAATTCCTATAATGTGTATTGGAGAAACTAAAGAAGAAAAAGAACAAGGAAAAGTAAAAGAAGTTCTTACTAATCAAATTAAAGAAGGAATATCAAATATAAATGAATCAGAATTATCAAAAGTAATTATAGCGTATGAACCAATTTGGTCAATAGGAACAGGATTAATCCCTACAAACGAAGATATATCTGAAGTGTTATCTTTTATAAAAGGAATGCTACCAACTTCTAAAACTTTATATGGTGGAAGTGCGAACGAAGAGAATATCTCAGTGCTTAAAAATTGCAAAGAAATTGATGGTTATTTACTAGGAGGACTTAGTTTGAAACCTTCTAGTTTACAAAATTTCTTAGATATTTTAGAAAATAATTAATTCGACATAATTCGACAAGTTTTCGACAAAACTTGTCATTTTTCTCGGTATCAATTTATGACAAATTAATATATAATGAAGTGGTGGTAGAAAAAAATGTCGTAGTACGAGAGGAGAATAAATGGCGAAGACAAACGTAATGATCATCGATGATAATAGAAATCTAGTAAAGATGATAGAGGAGTATTTCAAAGACAATCAAAATATAAATATAAGTTTAACAGCATTCGATGGAACAGAAGGAATAACACTTGTAGATAAAAAACGTGATGAATATGATGTAATAATCCTAGATTTAATAATGCCAAATAAAGATGGAATTGCAGTACTAGATTATATGAAGAAAAAGGCCATTGATAAAAAAGTAATTGTCCTAACTTCCTATAATACACAAGATATGATAAGAAAAGTATCAGAAATGGGTATAAGCTATTTTATATTAAAACCATTTGAATTAGAAGACTTAGAAAAAAGAATTATAGAGGTAGTAGATGGAGTAAAATATGGTAGTTCATCAATAGATATTTATCATAATAATTTACAAATATCTATAACTAAAACGCTTCATGAATTAGGTGTACCTTCACATATAAAAGGATATCAATATATACGAGAAGGTATAGCATTAATATATGAAAATCCTAATATGATTGGTGGAATAACGAAAGAATTATATCCGGAAATAGCAAAAAAATTTGAAACAACAGTATCCCGTGTAGAAAGAGCAATAAGACACGCAATAGAAGTTAGTTGGAATAGAGGAAATTGGCAGTTGATGGAAGATATATTTGGACATAGTGTTGATATAGATAAAGCGAAACCAACAAACTCAGAATTTATAGTAACAGTAGCTGACCAAATAAGATTAGAATTCAATAAACCAATACAAAACTAAATAGACATGCTAGGCATAGTCTTTTTTTATTTATTTATAAGGAAATCATTGACAACAACCTACTAAATAAGTATACTTAATTTATAAAATATGTAAGGAGGATACAATAAATGGAACGAAAAATAAATTTGTTTTTTAATAAATGGAAAAATGAAATGTTCAATAAACCTCTATTACTATATGGTTCAAAACAAATAGGTAAAACATATTCAACTTTAGATTTTGGGCACAAAGAATTTAAAAATGTAGTTTACTTCAACACAGAAAACAATAAAGAAGTAATAGAAATATTTAAAAAACAAAAGTCAACAGATAAACTAATACAAGAGTTATCTTTATTAGCGAACGAAACAATACTTTCAAATGATACACTATTAATATTAGATAATGTAGATAACTTAGACATAATTAAAGGGTTAAGATTAATAGCAATAGAAAAAAAAGATTATTATATTATAGCAATCACTTCAAGAAGAGATAAATTAGCTGAATTTAAAAGTGAAGAATTATTGTTCAAAGGAATGATGGAAATGGACTTTGAAGAATATCTTTGGGCAAGAGATGAGAAAATATTAGCAGAATTAATAAAAGAATGCTTTGAAAAACCAAAGACATGTCCATTTCATAAAACAGCACTTGAATTTTTCAAAGAATATTTAATTACAGGTGGCCTACCAGAAGTAGTATATGCAAATATATCTGCTAAAAATGTATATGAAATAGATTCAATAAAACAAAAGATACTTGATTGTATCAAAAAAGAAATTTTAATAAATGAAAATTTAATTGATATAAGTAGAGGTTTAGAAGTATTAGATTCAATTCCATATCAATTAAAAAAATCAAATAAGAAATTTCAATATGGAATACTTGGAACTGGGAAAAGAGCAAAAGAATATGAAAACGCTATTAATTTTTTAGTGAATAATCAATTATTATATAGAAGTTATAAAATTACTACAGTAAAGTCTCCTTTAAGTAGTTGTAGAGAAATAGAAAGTTTTAAATTATATATGCCAGATGATGGAATACTTTATTCAATGATGCATCTAAACCAAAAACAATTTACAAATAATGAAAACTTAAAAGAAACTTTATATGAAAATCACCTGGCAAAAACATTAGTAGAAAGTGGATATGCATTATATTATTACCAATCACAAGGTAAAGCTGAAGTCAATTTTGTAATTCAAAATAGAATGGGTAAAATTATACCTATAGAAATATCAACAAAATCAAATGCAAAAGCAAAATCATTATCAGTATTTATGAAAAATCATATAACTACACAAGCATACAGAATAACAGAAAATAATTTTTTAACAAAAAAAGATATAAGATATATCCCAGTTTATGCAATATTTTGCTTAAATGATACAAAAATATAAGGAGAATTTATGAAAAACCCAATTATACTAACAATCCTAGATGGATATGGAGAAAGACAAGATGAATATGGAAATGCAGTAGTACAAGCAAATAACAAAGTGTTTAATGAATTATGGAATAAATACCCTCACACTTTATTAGATGCTTCGGGTACAGAAGTTGGACTGCCTAAAGGACAAATGGGAAATAGTGAAGTTGGACATACAAACATTGGAGCAGGAAGAGTTGTGTATCAACCATTACAGTTAATAAATAATGCAATTAATGATAATACAATTTATAGCAATGAAAATATATTAAACTGTATGAATCACGTTAAAAAAAATGGTTCTAAACTACATATTTTAGGACTTTTAAGTGATGGAGGAGTACACTCTCATATAAATCATTTATTTGCACTAATAGATATGTGTAAAAAAGAAAATATAACAAATGTATATTATCACCTATTTTTAGATGGTAGAGATACCCTACCTAATATCAAAGAAAAATTTTTAAATGACTTAAATAAAAAAATTGAAGAAACATCTATCGGTAAAATAGCAACAGTTTCAGGACGATACTATGCAATGGATAGAGATAATCGTTGGGATAGAGTGGAACTTGCTTATAATGCAATTGTAAATGGACAAGGCGAAGAATATAATAGTTATCAAGAATTATTACAAAAAACAGAACTAACAGATGAATTTGTAAAACCATCTATTATAGATAAAAAAGGTATTATTGAAGATAACGATGGATTGATTACATTTAATTTTAGACCAGATAGATTAAAAGAATTATTTACAGCAATTACAGAAGATAATTTCAAAGAATTTAAAGTGAAAAAAATATCTAATATAAAATTAGTAACTATGATGAAAGTAACTGATAAATTAAAAGGTGATATAGCTTTCAAAAAGCAAGAATTAACTAATACTCTAGGAGAATATTTATCTAAACTAGGGAAAAGTCAATTAAGAATAGCAGAAACAGAAAAATATGCTCATGTAACGTACTTCTTTGATGGAGGAGAAGAAAAAGAACTGAATAATTGCAAAAGAATATTAATTCCCTCACCAGATGTAGCAACATATGATTTAAAACCAAGTATGAGTGCTAATGAAGTAACAGAAGAATTATTGGAAAACATAGAAAATTATGATTTTATTGTACTAAATTTTGCTAATGGAGATATGGTAGGACATACTGGAAACTTAGAAGCAGCAAAAATTGCCGTTGAAACAGTAGATAAAAACTTAGAAAAGATTTACAAAAAAATAAAAGAATTAGACGGAATAATGGTTATTACAGCAGATCATGGAAATTGTGAACACATGTTAGATGAATTTGGTAATAAATTAACAGCACATACAACTAATCCAGTACCATTAATAATTACAAAAGAAAACATAAATTTACTAGAAGGAAAACTTGCTGATATAGCGCCAACAATTCTAAAATTGATGAATATAGAAAAACCTCATGAAATGGAAGGAATTAGTCTTATAAAAGAATAATAAAATTAA
>CAYJDP010000003.1:0-23494 GCA_964368975.1 uncultured Muribaculaceae bacterium | reverse complement strand
AGAAAAACCTCATGAAATGGAAGGAATTAGTCTTATAAAAGAATAATAAAATTAAATTAACAACAGAAAGAAGTAAAGGTAGTATTATGACATCAGAAAAATATATAGAAAATTTAAAAATTTATAACTGGGAAATTCCAAGAGAAAGGTTAATTGAATTTCAACCAATATCAAATCCGACTGTATCATTTTTAACCTTTAATAGCTATAGTGACACATATAATGTAGGGTTCAAAGATCAAAAGCATGATTACACTTTTCGCATTAGAAAAACAATATAATATAGTAAAAAAGAATGATTAATTTGTATAGGTAAAAAAAAAGTAGAAAAATCTACTTTTATTTTTTTATAACCTCATCCATATCTAATTCAAATAATTTACCAATATCAACATTTACTGCAATAGAAATTTTCCAAATAGTATCTATTGAAAAAGTTTTAGCACCTTTCTTAGATTCTATTCTTCTAATAAACTCGTGAGAAACACCAACTCTTTCTGCTAAAACAGCTTGAGTAATTCCAGCTTTACCACGATATTTTTTAATGTTTTTAGCTATTTGATCATAGATATTTATTTCATATTTATTCACTATATCACCATCCATTTTTATTATGTACTAAATCTAAATAAATATATGTAAAGTAAAAGGTTACAGATGTTCGATTGAAATATCAAGACAAATAATTTATAATAAATAAAAAAGGAGTCACATGAATAAACGAATAATTTTTCACATAGATGTTAATAATGCATTCCTATCATGGACTGCCATCTATTTATTAAAAAACGGATATAAACAAGATATTAGAAACATACCATCAATTATTGGTGGAGATGAATCAAAAAGAAATGGTATAGTATTAGCAAAATCAAATATAGCAAAAAAATATGGAATAGTAACAGCTGAAACACTATATCAAGCAAGAAAAAAATGTCCACAAGTACAACTATTTCCACCAAATTATAATTGGTATACAAAAAAATCAAATGACCTATTTACCTATTTAGAAAAATATAGTCCTACAATAGAAATATATTCAATAGATGAATGTTTTATTGATATGAGTGGAACATCTTTTTTATATGAAAATTATGAAAAACTAGCTCATCAAATAAAAGATGAAATATTTAATTTATTTGGATTTACAGTAAATATAGGCATAGGAAACAATAAACTTTGTGCTAAGATGGCAAGTGATTTTGAAAAACCAAATAAAGTACATACTTTGTATCTTGATGAAATTCCACATAAAATGTGGAAACTATCAGTATCAGAATTATTTATGTGTGGAAAAAAAACAGCACTAAGATTAAATGAAATAGGAATAAAAACTATAGGAGAACTAGCAACTTATGACCAAACTAAATTGAGAAGAATCTTTAAAAATCAAGCAATTTCTCTTATAGAAAGCGCTAATGGAATAGATAACTCCAAAGTAGAGTATAAAAAAAGTAAAAATGAAAGTATTTCAATAACCGAAACACTTACTTTTGACTGTAAAAATATAGAGAAACTAAAAGAAATCTTATTTGCACAAGCGGAAGAAGTAGGAAGAAAATTAAGAAAAAAAGAAATGTATGCTAACACTGTAGCAATTATATATAAAAGTAATTTATTTAAAACAACGTCTCATCAAACAAAGTTAGAAACTAGTATTAATAAAACTACAGAAATATATAAAACAGTAGAAGAATTATTAGAAAGAAGCTATAATGATGATCCAATAAGGTTAATTGGACTTAGATTAAGTGATTTAACAACAACTAGTAAACAGCAAATATCTTTATTTGAACAAACAAAAAAAGATGATAACGAGGATAAGGTACAAGAACTTCTAGACAACATAAACGAAAAATTTGGAAAAACAGGAGTAACTTATGCATCGATGAAAGTTAGAAATAAAGAAAGACTAGAAAAGAAAAACTGTTAAAAATAGCTTATATATATAATAGGAAAGAAAAATTAAAATAAAGTAAGAAAAAAACCCGAAAAATTAAAATTAACAGTAAAAAAATGATAAAAACAAAAATTTGTCAAAAAAAAGTAAAAAAAACATTGCAAAATAACAAACCTAGTGGTATAATTTTATACGTGTGACTGCTTAGATGTGCGAGGTTGCTGATACACCAGGTTAAGTTGTTAATTGGTTATTAGGTTATTCGGACGGAGCAAGTCTATACCAGATATAGGCGAAGGGAGGCAAAAATATGTCAACAGGAAAAGTTCGTATCAGAATCAAAGGATATGATCACAGAGTTTTAGATAATGCAGCAACAAAAATTGTTGAAACTATCAAAAGATCTGGAGGTAACATTTCAGGACCAGTTCCATTACCAACAGAAATTGAAAAAGTAACAGTTATTAGAGCTACACATAAATACAAAGACTCACGTGAGCAATTTGAAATGCGTACGCACAAAAGACTAATTGATATCAAAAGCCCAACAAAGGAAACTATCGATGCGCTAGCGCACTTAGATTTACCTAGTGGTGTAAGTATTGATATCAAAACAAAATAATTAGGAGGAATAAACAATGAAAGGAATCTTAGGTAAAAAAATCGGGATGACTCAAGTATTTACTAATGAAGGTAAATTAATTCCGGTTACTGTAGTTGAAGTAGAACCAAATGTGGTTACACAAATCAAAACAGTTGAAAAAGATGGTTATGCTGCTATACAATTAGCGACTGACACAGTTAGAGCAAAAGTAAGCAACAAAGCTAAAATGGGTCATACAGCGAAAGCTAATACTGAACCTAAGCGCTTCTTAAGAGAAATTAGAGGAGTAAATGTAGAAGAATATACATTAGGTCAAGTAATCGGCGTAGATCTTTTCGAAGAAGGAGAGATCGTTGATGCATCAGGAATCAGTAAAGGTAAAGGTTTCCAAGGTGTTATCAAACGTCATAACCAATCACGTGGGCCAATGAGCCACGGTTCTCAATATCATAGAGGAGTAGGTTCTCTTGGTACAATGAGACCAATGCACGTATTAAAAGGTAAAAAGCTACCAGGTCAAATGGGTAACGTAAAAAGAACAGTTCAAAACTTAGAAATAGTTTCAGTAGATACTGAAAACAGTGTACTATTAATTAAAGGTAATATACCAGGTCCGAAAAAATCACTAGTAATGATTCAAACAGCTGTTAAAAAACCAGGAGTTAAAGTAACTAAAAAAGAATTGATTTCTTACAACGAACCAGTTGTGACTGAAGAAGTTACTGAAACTACTGAAACTACAGTAGTAGAATAATCATCATAATCTTTATAAAAATGAAATTTATAAATGCTAATATTATGATGAAAGGAGGAATCGAAAGATGGCAAAAGTAGAACTTTTAAATCTTAAAGGTGAAAAATTAGAGGACATTAATTTAAATAAAGAAGTATTTGGAATTACTCCAAATGATAAAGTTTTATATGATGCAATTATCTTATCAAGAGCATCATTAAGACAAGGTACACATAAAACTAAAAACCGTTCAGAAGTTCGTGGTGGAGGAAGAAAACCATGGAAACAAAAAGGAACAGGACGTGCTCGTCAAGGATCTATTAGATCTGTACAATGGGTAGGTGGAGGAAACTATGGAACTCCAGTACCTAGAGACTATAGCAAAAAACAAAACAGAAAAGAAAGAAGATTAGCTTTAAAATCAGCTTTAGCTTATAAAGTTACTGAAAAAGCAATCACAGTGTTAGAAACATTAAGTTTAGAAACACCAAAAACAAAAGAAATGTTAAGTTTATTAAATACTTTAAATATTGATAGTAACAAAGTGTTAATCGTAGTTAAAGAATTTGATGATAACGTTATCTTAGCATCAAGAAATTTAGGGAATATAGTTTTAATCTCTGCAGATGAAATCAATGTATTAGATTTAATTGCAGCTGATAAAATTATTATGACTCGTGATGCAGTTAAACATATTGAGGAGGTGCTAGTATAATGACAGATACAAGATATTTAGAAATAATCAAAGCACCAGTAATTACTGAAAAATCAGAAGCAGCAAGAGAAACAGGAGTTTATACTTTTAAAGTAGATCCTAAAGCTAACAAAATTGAAATTAAAGAAGCTATTGAAAAAATCTTTAATGTAAAAGTTGCTTCAATTAAAACATTAAATGTAAAACCTAAAAAGAGAAGAGTTGGTCGTTACACTGGATTAACTAATCGTTCAAAAAAAGCGATGGTTACTTTAGCTGAAGGACAAACAATTGATCTTGGTTAGAAGGAGGAAATAAATTATGGCAATCAAAAATTATAAACCTACTACACCAGGACGTAGAAAAATGAGTACATTAGTTAATGAAACAATTACTAAATCAACTCCAGAAAAATCACTTACAGTGACTATTAAAAAACAAGGTGGACGTAATAACCAAGGTAAAATCACTGTACGTCACCATGGTGGAGGAGCTAAAAGAAAGTATCGTATCATTGATTTCAAAAGAAATAAACTAAACGTACCTGGAACAGTAGCTAGTATAGAATACGATCCAAACAGAACAGCAAACATTGCGTTAATCAATTATGCTGATGGAGAAAAAAGATATATTATAGCTCCTAAAGGATTAACAGTAGGAATGAAAATTACTGCTGGAGCAGATTCAGATATTAAAGTTGGAAATGCATTACCAATCATGAGTATCCCAGTTGGTACTATGATTCATAATATAGAGTTAAGACCTGGAAAAGGTGGAGAATTAGCAAGATCTGCTGGTGCTTCAGCACAAATTCTTGGTAGAGAAGAAAAGTATGTTTTAATTAGACTACAAAGTGGTGAACAAAGAAAAATACTTGGAACTTGTATGGCAACAGTTGGTGAAGTTGGTAATGAAGATTCATCATTAGTAAAAGTTGGTAAAGCTGGACGTAATCGTCATAAAGGTATTAGACCAACAGTTCGTGGATCAGTAATGAACCCGAATGACCATCCACATGGTGGTGGTGAAGGACGTGCTCCAATCGGACGTAGCGCACCAGTAACACCTTGGGGTAAACCAGCACTAGGATTAAAGACACGTAAGAAAAAACAATCTGATAAGTTCATTGTACGTCGTCGTAATAGTAAATAGGAAAGGATGATTAAAAAATGGCAAGAAGTTTGAAAAAAGGACCTTACGTATTCGAAAGATTATTAAAAAGAGTTCAAGAATTAAATAAAAATGGAAAAAAAGAAGTCATTAAAACTTGGTCACGCCGTTCCACAATTTTCCCTGATTTTATTGGACACACATTTGCAGTACATAATGGTAAAGAATTTATACCAGTATACGTTACTGAAGATATGGTTGGACATAAATTAGGTGAGTTTGCATTAACACGTAAATTCGGTGGACATGGTTCAGACAAGAAAAAATAAAATATGGCTAGGAGGAAAGTAAATGGAAGCAAGAGCAATTGCTAGAGGACTTAGAACTTCACCTATTAGAGCTAGATTAGTATCTACATTAATTCGTGGAAAAAGTGTTCAAGAAGCATTAAACATTTTAAATAATGTTAATAATAAGTCAGCTAGATTAACAAAAAAAGTATTAGATTCTGCTATTGCTAACGCTGTTAATAATAATGGTGCAGATGCTGCGACATTATATATTAAAGAAGCAAGAGTAGATGCTGGTCCAGTTATGAAACGTCATTTCTTTGATTCACGTTCTCGTATCGGACATAGAGATCACAGAACTAGCCACATTATTATAGTAGTGGCTACTAAAAACTAATAAGGAGGTTACAGAATGGGACAAAAGGTAAATCCTAATGGACTAAGACTTGGTATAAATAAAGACTGGGAAGCAAAATGGTATGCTAATAAAAGTGATTTTGCTAAATATTTAGATAAAGATATTAAAATCCGTAAATATTTAGAAACTAACTTAAAAGCATCTGGAATTGCAAAAGTTGAAATAGAAAGAAATACTAAGAGATGTGAAGTAGTAATTCATACATCTAAACCGGGAGTAATGATCGGTAAAGGTGGAGAAGAAATCGAAAAACTAAAAAAACAATTATCAAAAATAGCAGATGAAAAAGTACAAATTTCTATTGTTGATATTAAAAAAGTTGATATGTCAGCACAATTAGTTGCAGAAAATATCGCTAATCAAATAAGCAATAGAGCATCATTCCGTATGGCTCAAAAACGTGCGATCAGAAACACAATGAAAGCCGGAGCTAAAGGAATTAAAACATTAGTATCTGGACGTTTAGGTGGAGCTGATATGGCTCGTAGCGAAGGATACACAGAAGGAACAATTCCACTACATACATTAAGAGCGGATATCGATTATGCAACTGCAGAAGCAGATACAACATTCGGTAAAATCGGAGTTAAAGTATGGATCTATAAAGGGGAAATCCTTAACAAGAAGACTAAAGGAGGTAATTAATATGTTAATACCGTCAAGAACTAAATACCGTCGTGTACATAGATTACCTTACGATGGTAAATCACGTGGAAACACAGAATTACACTTTGGAACATTTGGTCTTCAAGCTAAACAAGGTGCTTGGATTACAGCAAATCAAATCGAAGCAGCTCGTATTGCGATGACACGTTATATGAAGCGTGGTGGAAAAGTTTGGATAAACGTATTTCCACACATGCCGTTAACAAAAAAACCAATAGGTGTAAGACAAGGTAAAGGTAAAGGTAACGTAGAAGGTTATGTTGCTGTAGTTAAAGAAGGAAAAATCATGTTCGAAATCGCTGGAGTAACTGAAGAAGTAGCTCGTGAAGCATTAAGACTTGCTTCTCACAAATTACCTATTACTACAAGATTTGTAATGAAAGAAAATGGTGGTGAATCAAATGAAGGTTAATGAAATCAGAGAATTAACTAATGAAGAAATTAATAGCAAATTAGTTGAGATTAAACAAGAATTATTTAATTTACGTTTTCAACAAGCAACTGGTAACTTAGAAAAACCTTCTAGAATTAGAGATTTAAGACACACCGTTGCAAGATTAAAAACCGTTCTAAAAGAACGCGAGTTAAATAAGTAGGAGGGAACTAAAGTGGAAAAGAAAATTATTAAAGAATTAGTTGGAAAAGTTGTTAGTTCATCTAACGATAAAACAATAAGTGTTTTAGTTGAAACTTATAAAATCCATCCGTTATATAAAAAGAGAGTTAAAAGCTCTAAAAAATATAGTGTACATGACGAAAAGAATATTGCTAAAGTTGGAGATGAAGTTCGTATAGTAGCAACTAGACCTATTTCAAAAACTAAGCATTTCTATTTAAAAGAAATCACAAAAGAAGCAGTTATTATTTAACGCTAATTGATGAAGAAGGAGGAATAATATATGTTACAGCAAGAAAGCCGTATGAAAGTTGCAGATAACTCAGGAGCAAAAGAATTATTAGTAATTCGTGCACTTGGAGGAAGTAATAGAAAAACTGCAAACATTGGAGACGTTGTAGTTGGTACTGTTAAAGCAGCAATACCTAACTCACCAACACCAAAAGGAAAAGTTGTAAAAGCAGTTATCGTTCGAACTCGTCAAGGCGTTCGTCGTGAAGATGGAAGTTATATCAAGTTTGATGATAATGCTTGCGTTATTATAAAAGATGACAAAAGTCCAATCGGAACTCGTATATTTGGACCAGTAGCAAGAGAACTTCGTGATAGAGATTACATGAAAATTGTATCACTAGCAAAAGAAGTACTATAAGGAGGATAATATGAACTTAAAAGTTGGAGATAAAGTTGTAGTTATCTCTGGTTCTGATAAAGGTACTGAAGGAAAAATTATTAAAACATTAAAAGCAGATAACAAAGTAGTAGTTGAAGGAGTTAATTTAGCAACAATGCATAAAAAACCAACTCAACAAGCTGCAGGTTCAATCGTAAAGGTTGAAAAACCAATACATGCATCAAATGTAATGATCGTTGATCCGAAAACTAAAAAAGGAACTAGAATAGGACATACAATTGATAAAAAAACAAATAAAAAAATAAGAATTACAAAAAAATCAAACGAGAAAATTGATTAATTGAAAGGAGGGTAACTATGAACCGCCTAAAAGAAAAATACTCAAAGGAAGTAATTCCAAGTTTAATGGGTAAATATAACTATAAGTCGATTATGGAAGCACCAAAATTAGATAAAATCGTAATTAATATGGGTGTGGGTGATGCAACTCAAAATTCTAAATTATTAGAAGCAGCAGTAGCAGATCTTACAAAAATCGCTGGGCAAAAACCAGTAGTTACTAAAGCAAAAAAATCAATCGCTGGATTCAAATTAAGAGAAGGTCAAGCAATTGGATGTAAAGTAACATTAAGAGGAAAGAATATGTATAACTTCTTAGATAAGTTAGTATCTATTTCACTACCTCAAGTACGTGATTTCCGTGGAGTAAGTCCAAAGTCATTTGACGGAAGAGGAAATTATACAATGGGAATTAAAGAACAATTAATATTCTCAGAAATTAATTATGATGATGTTGTAAAAGTTCGTGGTATGGATATTATATTCGTAACAACAGCTAATACAAATGAAGAAGCATACGACTTATTAAAGGGACTTGGAATTCCTTTTAGAAAGTAATGGAGGAATATAATGGCAAAGAAAAGTATGATTGTAAAAGCTAATAAGCCACAAAAATTCAAAGTACGTGAATATACAAGATGTACAAGATGTGGTAGACCTCACGCAGTTATTAGCAAATTCGGTGTATGCCGTATTTGTTTCCGTGAATTAGCTTATAATGGGCAAATACCAGGAGTTAAAAAATCAAGCTGGTAGTTTCGAAAGGAGGAAAAAAAGATGGCAGTAGTAACAGATACAATTGCTGATATGTTAACACGTATTCGTAACGCTAACCAAATGGGTTATGAAGAAGTTAAAGTTCCTAATTCTAATATAAAACGTGAAATCGCAAGAATTCTTAAAGATGAAGGTTTTATAAAAGATTATTCAGTTAAAGAAGAAAACACTCAAGGAACAATATATTTAAATTTAAAATATGCAGATAAAAAACAAAGAGTTATCACTGGGTTAAAAAGAATCTCAAAACCAGGTCTTCGTGTTTATGTAAAAAATGATGAAGTTCCTAAAGTATTAAATGGTTTAGGTATCGCAATCATTTCTACTTCTAAAGGTATTATGACTGATAAAGAAGCAAGAAAAGAAAACGTAGGTGGAGAAGTTTTAGCTTATATTTGGTAATAAAAAAAATATAAGGAGGTAAATTATGAGCCGTATAGGAAATCGTATAATTACAGTTCCCGCAGGCGTTACAGTTACTGAAGAAAATAATTTAGTAACAGTAGCAGGACCAAAAGGAACATTAACACAAGTAATGTTAAAAGATATTACAATGAAACAAAACGAAAACGAAATCACTATCGAACGTAAAAATGAATCAGCTAAAGCAATGCATGGAACAATGAATGCTTTAGTACAAAACATGATCGTTGGTGTAACTGAAGGTTACTCAAAAGGTATCGAAATCGTTGGAGTTGGGTATCGTTTCACAGTTGCAGGAAATAAATTAACTATCGCTGCAGGATATTCACATCCAGTAGTATTAGAAGTTCCAGCAGGATTAACTGTTGAATCAGTTAGTAATACAGAAATCACTGTTAAAGGGATTGATAAAGTATTAGTTGGAGAATTTTCAGCAAATGTAAGAAAAGTAAGAAAACCTGAACCGTATAAAGGAAAAGGTATTCGTTATAAAGGTGAACATATTCGCCGTAAAGAAGGTAAGAAAGCTGCTTAATAGTAGGAAGGGAGAAATCAAATTATGATAAAAAAAGAATCTCGTAATAAATTACGTACAGCGCGTCACGCTAGAGTTCGTTCTAAAATCGAAGGAACATCTACAACGCCAAGATTATGTGTATTCCGTTCAAGTAAAGAAATTTATGCACAAATCATTGATGATGAAACTAAAACTACTCTTGTATCTGCTTCCACACTAAATAAAGATTTAAAAATCGAAAATGGTGGTAACGTAGAAGCAGCTAAAGTTGTTGGTGAGGCAATCGCTAAGAAAGCAACAAAAGCAAAAATTACAAAAGTGGTATTTGATAGAGGTGGATACCTTTATCATGGACGTGTTAAAGCTTTAGCAGAAGCTGCACGTGAAAATGGATTAGAATTCTAATAGGAGGTTATTATGCAAAGAAAACAACAAACACCTAAAGAAAAACAGTTCGAAGAATTAGTAATTGAAGTTAAAAGTGTAGTAAAAGTTACTACAGGTGGACGTCAAAGAAGATTCTCTGCAACAGTTGTTATTGGGGACCGTAAAGGT
The DNA here is from genome assembly GCA_964368975.1 of uncultured Muribaculaceae bacterium. GTDB lineage: Bacteria > Bacillota_I > Bacilli_A > RF39 > UBA660 > CAYJDP01. Next base: position 13,218 of record CAYJDP010000003.1, on the reverse strand, counting down.
AAAGTTGGATTAGGAACTGGTAAAGCTAATGAAGTACCTGATGCAATTAAAAAAGCAATTCAAGCTGCTAATAAGAATATGATTACAATACCTCTAATTGATGGAAGAACAGTTGCTCATGAAGCTATCGGTTATGCTGGTGCTGCAAGAGTTATCGTTAAACCAGCTGCTGCCGGTACAGGAGTTATCGCTGGTGGATCTGTTCGTGCTATTTTAGAATTAGCAGGAGTACGTGATGTTGTTTCTAAATCATTAGGAGCTAGAACAAAATTAAATATGGCAAGAGCTGCCTTAAACGCACTTCAGTCAATTAGAACACCAGAACAAATCGCGGCGTTACGTGGAAAAACAGTAGAGGAGATATTAGGATAATGAAATTACATGAATTAAGAAAAAATATCGGTGCTACTCATTCAAAAAAACGTGTAGGTCGTGGACCTGGTAGTGGACTTGGTAAAACAAGTGGTACTGGTCATAAAGGACAAAAATCACGTAGTGGTGGTAGCATCAACCCTGTATTCGAGGGTGGACAATTACCATTATATAGAAGAATTCCAAAAAGAGGATTCTCTAATAAAAGATTTAAAACAGAATATGCTGTTATCAATGTTGAAGATTTAAATATCTTTGAAAATGGAACAGTTGTTACTCCTGTTTTATTAAAAGAACAAGGGATTGTAAAAAAACAATTAGATGGAATTAAAGTTTTAGGAGAAGGAACTCTTGAAAAGAAATTAACTATTCAAGCTAACAAATTCTCTCAAACTGCAATGGAAAAAATTAAAGAGTCTGGAAGTAAAGCAGAGGTGATCTAATATGTTCAAAGCCATGAAACAATTATTCGTTCCTGCAAATAAAGACTTAAGAAAAAGAATTTATTTCACATTAGGAGCATTAATGATTTTCATATTAGGGATCTCAATTAGAGTTCCTAATACTGAAGATTTAACGAGTAATTTAGGGTTTTTAGAACTACTTAACACTATGGGGGGAGGAGCCCTACAAAACTTCTCAATCTTTGCTTTAGGGGTTATTCCTTATATTACAGCATCGATAATTATGCAACTATTACAGATGGATGTTATTCCTTACTTTTCTGAACTAGGAAAACAAGGTGCAACAGGAAGAGCAAAATTAAATCAATATACAAGATACTTCGGTATTGCATTTGCCTTTATTCAAGGTTATGTATTCGCAGTAGCTTTCGTTGGTGCAGATGCTGCTCCACTAATGCATTTACAAATTGCAGCTATATTAACTGCAGGTACTGCTTTCCTACTTTGGTTAGGGGATCAAATAACACAAAAAGGTATTGGTAACGGAATCAGTCTTATAATTATGGCTGGTATCATTGCTACATTACCTCAGATGTTTATAGATGCATTTAATGGATTAATAACATTAGATGGAACTGCACAAGCAATTACTTTTGGAATAGTACAATTTATACTATTCGTAGCAGTATACTTTGCAATTATCATTGGAGTTATCTTTATCCAAGAATCAGAAAGAAGAATTCCTATACAATATGCGAATAAATCAACAAGCACAAAGTCATCAAAAAGCTTTATGCCAATTAAGATTAATTCAGCAGGAGTAATACCAGTTATTTTTGCATCAAGCTTATTAACGGTACCTAGTATCATAGCTCAAGCAGTAAATAATGAAACATTTACTTTAATTGTAGAGAAATACTTAACATATACAACTCCGGTAGGATTTGTAATATATACACTTTTAATCTTTGTATTTGCATACTTCTATACTTTTATTCAATTAAAACCAGAAGATTTTGCAAAAAACTTACAAAGTCAAGGTGGATACATCCCAGGAATTAGACCTGGAGATGAAACTAAAACACATTTAACAAAAGTATTAAATAGACTAACAGTGTTAGGGGCATTGTTCTTAGCAATTATAGCGGGACTACCAATTATATTTTCAAATGTAACGAGCTTACCTACCAGTGTTTCTATTGGGGGTACTGGGTTACTGATAGTAGTTGGTGTTGCCTTAGAGTCTTATAAACAATTGGAAGGTAGTATCCTAACAAGAAGTTATAAAAGAGGATATAGTAGAAGGTAATAATGAAAAGTATTATGTTTATAGCACCGCCAGCAGCAGGAAAAGGAACACAAGCAGAACTTGCTGTAGAGAAATATCAGATTCCACATATCTCAACAGGAAATATCTTAAGAGAAATTTCTAAAGAAGATAGTGAAATAGGACATTATGTTTTCGAAACCTTAGCTAGCGGTAAATTAGTTAAAGACCAAATAACATATAAAATTATTGAAGATAGATTACAAAATGATGATTGTAAAGGTGGATTTCTATTAGATGGATTCCCTAGAACAATTGAACAAGCAATTGAATTCGATAATATCATGAATAAACTTAATTATAAAATGAATAATGTTATTTATATTAAACTAGATAAAAAGATTATCGAAAAGAGAATCTTAGGAAGAAGAATCTGTGCTGAATGTGGAGCAATATTTAATCTGTATGATGAAAATAGAGCACCATTATTAGAAACAGTATGTGACAATTGTGGTGGGAAACTTTACCAAAGAAGTGATGATAATCTAGAATCATTTGAAAATAGGTATCAAATGTATTTGGAAAAGACAGAACCTATAATTGAACATTATAAAAATCAAGGTGTATTGCATGAAGTAGATGGAAATAATTCTATTGAAGATGTATTTACACAAATTGATAAAATAGTTATGGGAGATAAATAATGATTACTATCAAAAGTCAAAGAGAAATCGAGTTAATGAAAATTGCTGGTAATCTTGTTTATCAAACACATCAAATTCTATTACCACATATTAAAGTTGGTATGACAACAAATGAATTAGATAAGATTGCTGAAGAATTCATTCTAAAAAATGGTGCAACACCATCTTTTAAAGGATTTAACGGCTTTCCTAAGACATTGTGCACTAGCATTAATACTGAAGTAGTTCACGGAATACCGAGTGATTACAAATTAAAAAACTCTGATATAATTTCAATTGATATTGGAGCATGTTATAAAGGTTATCACGGAGATTCAGCTTGGACATACATTGTAGGTGATACTAGCGAAGATAATAAATATTTGCTTGAACATACAGAAAAGGCATTATTTATTGGACTAGAACAAGTAAAACCAGGGAATAGAGTAGGTGACATTGGATATGCAATTAATAAATATGCAACTGATCATAAATTAGGAGTAGTTAAAGAATTGTGCGGCCATGGAGTTGGAACAAAAGTTCATGAAGAACCAGAGATTCCAAATTATGGAAAACAAGGAAAAGGACCACTTTTAAAAGAAGGAATGGTAATAGCAATTGAACCAATGTTAACGTTAGGTAGCCCAGAAATATTCATACATGAAAATGACTGGACAATCGATACAATCAAACAATGTCCATCAGCTCATTTTGAACATACTGTAGTAGTTACAAACGATGGATTTCAAATCTTAACAGGAGAGTGAAAAGATGGCTAAAGAAGACAAAATTGAAGTAGAAGGTAAAGTTCTAGAAATTATTCCAGGAGGAAAATTTAAAGTACAACTAGAAAATGGACACACTATTGAAGCTCACGTTTCTGGTAAAATACGAATGAACTATATTCGCATCTTAGCAGGTGATACAGTAAAAATAGAACTTTCACCATATGATTTAACACGTGGGCGAATAACTTGGTTAGTTAATACAAGACAACAACCAAAACAATAGTCTATTAAATAGACTACCTATCACAAGAAATAGGAGGGAATAAAGATGAAAGTAAGCGCATCAGTAAAGAAAATTTGCGATAAATGTAAAATCATTAAACGTAAAGGTACAATAAGAGTGATTTGTGAAAATCCAAAGCACAAACAAAGACAAGGTTAATATAGGAGGTATAATTTATGGCACGTATTAAAGGTGTAGATATTCCAAATGATAAACATATCTGTATATCATTAACATATATCTATGGAATCGGAAGAAAATTAGCTTTACAAATTCTTGAAGAAGTAAAAATCGATCCAACAACAATTACTAAAACAATCTCACAAGAAGATTTAATTAGAATTCGTGATGTTATGAATAATCATTTAACTGAAGGAGATTTACGTCGTGAAGTTAGTATGAATATCAAAACTAAAATGGAAATCAATTCTTACGAAGGAACAAGACATAAAAGAGGTTTACCATTAAGAGGACAAAGAACATCTCGTAATGCTCGTACTCGTAAAGGTAAAGCAAAAACAGTAGCAAACAAGAAAAAATAATTTAACAATTAAAAGGAGGTAATACTTATGGCATATAAAACAAGAAAGAAAAAAGTCAAAAAGAATGTACCAGAGGGAATAGCACATATTCACTCAACATTTAACAACACTATTACTACACTTACAGATAATGATGGAAATGCAATTAGCTGGGCATCATCTGGAGCGATCGGTTTCAAAGGAAGTAAAAAATCTACTCCATTTGCTGCTGGTATGGCTGCAGAAGCTGCTGCAAAAGCTGCATATGATATCGGAATGAGAAAAGTAAGAGTATGTGTTAAAGGATTAGGTCCAGGACGTGAAACTGCAATACGTTCATTACAAACTGCAGGTTTAGAAATTACTGCAATATCTGATGTTACACCAATTCCACATAACGGATGTCGTCCACCAAAACGACCACGTGGATAATAACAGTGTATTTAATTAGTATTAATAAATAAAGGGAGGTTAGTTTCATGTTACAATTTGAAAAACCAATATATAAAATAACAGACTCTATAGAAAACAATTTTTATGGAAAATTTGAATTAGAGCCATTAGAAAGAGGATTTGGTACAACAATTGGAAATGCATTAAGAAGAGTAATGTTATCATCATTACCTGGTAGTGCAATTACAAGTATCAAAATTGATGGAGTACTACATGAATTCCAAACAATCGAAGGAGTTTATGAAGACGTTACTACAATTATTTTAAATTTAAAAGGTGTAGTAATTAAAAATCATTCAAACGAAACAAAAACAGTACGTATTAACATTTCTAAAGAAGGAGAAGTTACTGCTGGAGATATTGAATGTGATGCTGATGTTGAAGTTATTAACAAAGACAAAGTAATTGCAAACATATCAAAAGGTGGTTCTCTAGTAATGGAAATGACTGTCTCAAACGGTAGAGGATATGTACAAAGCGAAGAAAACCAAAAACTGTTTGATATCAAAAAAACAGGTGTAATCGCAATCGATTCTAACTACTCTCCAGTAGAAAGAGTAAAATTCGATGTTGAAAGTGCGCGTGTTGGACAAGATGAAAGTTATGATAAATTAGTACTAGAATTATGGACTAATGGTTCAATCAAACCTGAAGAAGCAATTGCTCTAGCATCAAGAATTTTAATTGAACACTTTACTGTGTTAACTGACTTATCAGCTATAGCAGATGTAAGTGGAATGATGATTGAAAAAACTGAAGATCCGAAATTAAAAGCATTAGAAACATCTATTGAAGATTTAGATTTCTCAGTAAGAGCATATAACTGCCTAAAAAGAGCAGGAATTCATACATTACAAGACTTAGTAAATAAGAGTGAAAATGATATGATGAAAATACGTAACTTAGGTAAAAAATCTCTAAAAGAAGTATTAGACAAAATTAGAGATATGGGACTAATCTTACGTGATGAAGATTAAAATATAAGGAGAATTAACTATGGCATATAGAAAATTAGGTAGAGATAACAAACATAGAAGAAGCATGCTTGCTACTATGACTAAACAAGTTATCAATAACGAAAGTATAACTACTACAGATACTAGAGCTAAAGAAGTTCGTAAATTCGTTGATAAAATGATTACTTACGGAAAAAAAGGAGATTTAGTATCTCGTCGTAAAGCTTTAGCATTCTTACATAATGATAAAGATGTAGTTAATAGAATATTCCATGAATTAGCACCTCGTTATGAAAACCGTAATGGTGGATATACTCAAATTTTAAAAGTTGGGGAAAGACGTGGAGATAATTCATTAATGGTTATTTTAAAATTAGTTGATGAACATGCAGAAACTGTAAAGGAAACAACTAAATAGTTTTAATTAAATGAAGTTTATGCTTCATTTTTTTTATTGAAATTAATTAAATTTTATGATATAATTTACTAGGTTTTGCACTCAGGAAGTGTATATAGTAAGGAGTAGTATATGAAAGATTTTTATAAAGCAATTTTCGCAGGAATAGCAATAGCGATAGCATCAATTGTTTATTTATCAATAGAAAATAAAGTAATAGGAGCAACAATCTTCTCAATAGGATTAATCACTGTAGTAGCATACAACTTAAATCTTTATACTGGAAAAGTAGGATATGTTTTACAAAAAGATTTAAAGTATAAATTAAAAATATTATTAATGATTATAGGTAATTTAATTGGAACAATAATCTCGTCATTATTAATAATGAATACAAGATATGCATCAAAGGTTATTGAAAAAGCAACAATACTAACTGACATAAAATTATCAGATAATCTAATTAGTATATTTATTCTATCAATATTCTGTGGATTTTTAATGTTTATAGGAGTAAATGGATTTAAACAAATCAAACATGAATTAGGTAAATATTTAATTGTTATACTAGCAGTAGTAGCATTCATATTAGCAAGCTTTGAACATAGTATTGCAAATACAGTATATTTTACTTTATCAAGTAGTTGGAGCTTAAATACAATTTTATATTTTATAGTAATGCTTTTAGGAAATGCAGCAGGAGCTATATTTCTAACAACACTAAATAAAGAAATAAATGAGTAAATCATTTGTTTTTTTTTATTAATATGATATAATATAAGCGATTTATAGGGGGATTATAATGAGAAAAAATGAAGAAGAAAAACTATATGAGTACGTTGATGAATATTATAAAAAACAAAAAATCAGTTACAAAGATGATATAGTAGAAGTAAGCGTAAAAATAAAAGAAAAAGATAGTACTAGAAAATTTATTTATAATAAAAAAGAGAATAGTCTAACTGAAATAGTAAAAAAACATAACAAAATCACTCGAATATCAGTTAAAAAATCAAAAGGAATAACCTATGCATCAATTGATGATGAAAAAAATCAAAACATCTTAAATTATCAAATAGATACAGAACTTTCACTAATAGATGTGTTAATTGGATTGAAAGATGTTTTAAAAGCAGAAAAAGCAAATAAAAGAATATATAAAGAATTAAAAAAATTAAAAATAGAACAAAACCAAATAGCAAGTAAAATTGATAAAAACCCCAACAAAAACTACTTAGAACTTGCTGGTGAGTTAGATAAAAATCAAGTGCAACAACAAAAAGTCATGAAGAAAATTAAATCAGTACCATACGAAAATGACCTATCTTCAGTTGTTAAAAAACCAACTATTTGATATAATTAAAAAAGAGAGGTGAGTACATGAAAGCATTAATCACAGGTGCATCATCTGGTATCGGACTTGAAATGGCAAGATATCTTGCCACTAAAAAATATGAATTAATATTAGTAGGAAGAAACAAAGAAAAATTAGAATCCCTTCAAGAAAAACTACCTACAAAAGTAACTATCATAGTAGCAGATTTATCTGTTGAACAAAAAGTTAAAGAATTATATGTTTTAACAAGAAAAGAAAATATTGATATATTAATTAATAATTCAGGCTTTGGAGTATATGGAGATTTTACTAAATCAGAATTATCAAAAGAATTAGATATGATAAATGTAAATATTAAAGCTCTACACTTATTAACAAAAGCCTATCTTAGAGATATGCAGACTAGAAAAAGTGGATATATATTAAATGTATCATCTTCAGCAGCTTTCTTACCAGGACCAATGATGTCTTCATACTATGCATCTAAGTCATATGTATATCAATTAACTAAAGCTATTAGTTATGAACAAAAAAAGAAAAAAACTAACGTTCAAATATCAGTATTATGTCCAGGACCAGTAGATACTAATTTTAATAAAGAATTAGGTATAAAATTTAAAATAAAGCCCCTATCAGCAAAATATGTAGCTAAATATGCAATAGATAACTTATTAAATAATAAAACAGTAATAATACCAGGTACTAAAATGAAATTATCAAAATTTTTCATAAGATTTATACCAGATTCATTATTATTAAAAATATCATATAATATTCAAACTAAAAAGAATTCCAACAAATAGTTGGTTTTTTTATTACTTTATTATATAATAAGTAATGTAAATTAGGAGGTATTAATGAAATCAATTTTATCAGTAAAAAACTTAACATATAAAAACTTATTTTCTAACCTTACAATTGATTTTAAAAGTAATAATTTTAATATTATTTCTGGACCAAATTCCTCAGGAAAAACAACATTGATTAAATTATTATCAAAGAAACTTCCAAGTACTAAAGAAATTATCTATGACAATGAATTATTAGAAAAATACAATTCATCAAAAATATATAATTTATTTCAAACAATTTTAGCAGATGAAAATTACTATTTTAAACAAACAACAGTAGAAAATATTATTAATAGTACTATTAATAAGAAAGATAATAATGTAAATGTAATTAATTTATCAAAGAAACTACTAATAATTTTAAGATTAAATAAACATATAAAAGATAATCCTAATAATTTAGAGATCTCTACTAAATTAAAATTAAGACTATTATTAGCACTTATTGTAAAACCAAAATATCTATTAATTGATAACTTAACTGCTTATTTAGATGAAGAAGAAAAAGATACAATATTAACATTATTAAAAGAACTATCAACCGAAATAACTATAATATTAACTACCAATAATTTAGATGATACACTATATGCAAATTATTTGTATATTATAAAAAGTAAAGTACAACTAGAAGGAAAGCCTCTAGAAGTATTAGCACAAGATAATACTTTAAATAAATTAGGATTAAGCTTACCATATATGGTAGATTTATCTGTAAAACTTAAAGATTATGATTTAATAAAAGAAATAGAATTAGATTGGAATAAATTGGTGAATGAATTATGGAAATAGCATTTAATAATTATAAATACCTTAATTATAATCTTAATTTTATAATAAAAGAAAAAGAAATAACAGGAATACTAGGGTCAGATACAAATACATTACTAAACATAATTAATTTAAATATTCCTGGAAATAGAACTGTATATATAAATAAAGAAAAACCATTAAAAAAAGATATTCCAAAATTTCAAAAAGAAATAGAATACGTAGAGAAAATATTTACTGAAGCTAATTATTCTGTTAAAGCATATTTAGAAAATATAATAATTGAAGAGCAAATAGAAGTAAAGGATATCAAAAGAAAAATAGAAGGATCATTAAAGATAGTTGGATTATCATTTGATAAGCTAGATTATAAAATTAATGATCTATCTATATCTGAGAAAAAACTAATACAAATAGCTGGCTCACTTTTATCAAATCCAAAAGTAATAATATTAGAAGAACCATTTATTAATTTAGATAATAATAATATGAAAAAAATAATATATTTATTAAATAAACTAAAAGATCAATATAAGAAAAGTATAGTAATAATATCTAAAAATAGTAATATTTTATATAAGTATACAACTAAAATAATAATAATAAAAAATAATGAAGTATTACTTACTGGAAATACAAAAGATATTTTTCACCAAGTAACATATTTAAAAAGAAACAAAATTGAATTACCTTTATCAGTACTAATTACACATAAAGCAAAAGAAGAAAAGAAAATACATCTAGACTATCATAGTGATATAAGAGACTTAATAAAAGATATATATAAACACATATAGGAGGAAAAATGAGATACTTAATAAAATTATCATATGATGGCTCAAAATATCATGGATATCAAAGACAACCAGGATTAAACACGATACAAGAGTATATAGAAAAATCTTTAACAAAAATAAATAATGGTAAAACAACTTATTTTCATTCATCAGGAAGAACTGATAGAGGAGTTCATGCATATTCTCAATATGGACATGCAGATATTGATGTAGATATAAATGAATATAAACTAAAAAGAGCTCTGAACTCAAATTTACCAAAAGATATCTATGTAATAGAAACAAAGCAAGTAGAAGATAATTTTCATGCAAGATATAATGTAAAAGAAAAAACATACCAATATTTAATAAATATTGGTGAATATAACCCAATACAAAAAGATTATATATTTCAATATAATTATAAATTGGATATAGATAATATGTCTAAAGCAATAACTTATTTAATTGGAACACATGATTATAGATTTTTTGTAACAGAAAATAATGATAAAGAAAATTGTACAAGAACTATATTTAATGCTACAATAGAAGAAGATAATAATATAGTAAAAATAACATTTCAAGGAACAGGCTTTTTAAGATACCAAGTAAGAAATATGGTAGGAACACTAATACAAGTTGGTGAAAATAAAATATCCCCAGAAACTGTTGATAAAATGTTACAAAGTAAGGATAGAAGTAATGGTGGAAAAACAGCTCCATCAGAAGGACTATATTTAATGGATGTTATTTATTAGGAGAGTAATATGAAAAAAGAAGTAAGAATATTAACACTAAATATATTTTTAAACACATTAATAGCAATAATAAAAATAGTTGGAGGAATAATATCTGGATTAGGATCAATGATAGCAGATGGAATGCATACCCTAGGAGATTTAATAGTAAATGTAATATCATTAGTGGGGGCTAAAATATCTAGAAAAAAACCAGAAAAGCATCACCCATATGGATTTGGTAGAGTAGAATATCTAACTAATTTATTCGTAGGAATAATTCTTTTATTAATAGGATTATTTATTTTATATAATAGTTTTGACAAAGTTCATATAGTACCACCAAATTATATATTATATTTTTTACTAGCATCAATCCTTATTAAGGTAGTAGCAGTATTAATAACGTATAAACAAGGTAAAAAAACAAACAGTAAAATTCTTTTAACTGTAGCAGACGAATCAACAGCAGATATTTATTCAACTCTAGGAGTAATGATTTTAGTAGTAGTATTACTTATATTTCCAACTTATAATTTAGTAATACTTGATATTATAGTAACTATAATAATAAGTTTAATGATAATACATGAAGCATATAAAATAATTAAACATAATTCACTAGCTCTAATAGGAGAATTGGAAGAAGATAAAGAACAACTTAATAAAGTAAAAGAATTTCTACTAGAATATCATGATGAAATTAGTGATGAAGATATATACTTAATAAAATATGGGTCATATTATAAGATGCATTTAAATATTAAATTAAAAAAAGAAATGACTATGAAACACTTAATTAAATTAGAAAAAGAAATAAAAAAAGATATTATAAGACATAGATCATTAAAAATAAAACACATAACTATTTATGTAACTGATCACTTAGATAAAGAAGTATAAAAAAATATACTAAAAACAACAAAAACTCTTGCATTTTCAAGGGTTTTTTAGTATAATCTAAACTGGTACATGAAATCCCCACATAAATTGGACCGTGGGAAGTTCAATTTAAGTAAAAGGAGAAAAAATATATGAAAAGTTTTATGCAAAAAAAAGAAACAGTAGAACGTAGTTGGTATGTTATTGATGCAACTGATATCGCATTAGGTAGAGTAGCAGCATTAGCAGCGTCTTATCTTAGAGGTAAAAACAAACCAACATTTACACCACATATTGATTGTGGAGATAACATTATCATTATTAATTGTGATAAAGTTAAATTAACAGGGAATAAAGAAAATACTAAAATGTATTACAACCATTCTCAATACCAAGGTGGTTTAAGAGAAAGAACTGCTAAAGTAATGAAAGAAAAATATCCAGTTGAAATGATGGAAAGAGCAATCAAAGGAATGCTTCCTCATAATAGACTTGGAAGACAAATGTACAAAAAATTATTTGTATACACAGGAAATGAACATAAACATGAAGCGCAAAAACCAGTTGCGTTAGAAGTTAAGTAGGGAGGATTTGAGTTATGGCAAAAGAAAATAAAAAAACTTATACTGGTACTGGACATAGAAAAAGAAGTGTAGCACGTGTTACATTAACTCCAGGAACAGGAAAAATAACAGTAAATGGTCATGATGTAAAAGACTACTTACCATTCGACGTATTAGTAATGGATTTATGTCAACCATTAGATTTTACAAACACAAGAGAAATGTTCGATGTTGATTGTAAAGTACACGGTGGAGGTTTTTCAGGACAAACTGGAGCTATCCGTTTAGGAATTACAAGAGCTTTATTATCATATGATGAAGCAACTCCTGCTGATTCAGAAAATAGCTTTAGAAAAACTTTAAAAGCTGCTGGATTTATCACAAGAGATTCTCGTAAGAAAGAACGTAAAAAACCAGGATTGAAAAAAGCACGTCGTGCACCACAATTCTCAAAAAGATAATATTTTATCTATCAAAATTGCTTGTCTATACAAGCGATTTTTTTTATGCTATAATTTAAAATATAAAATTCGTAAAATAAGAGGTAAGAAAATGATTTGGTTTATAATTTTAGTATTATTTATTGTAATATACATATATTCAGAGACAGAAAAAAAAGAAAAGCAAAAAGATTTATCAATAAGAGATGATTTTTCCTCTGAAAATTCGACTGCAGCATACTATAACACAAGTAAAAATGAAATAGGAGAACAAACAATTTTAAAAATGCTAATAATCAAAGAAAGAGGTTCGTGGTGTGAAGACTGTGGAAACGAAGGACCTCTACAAATCCACCATAAGATACCAGTATCTAAAGGTGGATTAAATAATTTATCAAATTTAAAATTATTATGTTATAATTGTCATCAAAAATACCATCATCATGATTTTAAAGAAACAAATAAAGGTCAAAGAAAGAAACCATCAGATAAATATGAAAAAATAGGAAAGTCTTTAAATGAACATAAAGATATAAAAATTAAATATCAATCATATAATGATGAAATAACTAATAGAATAATAAGCCCCTTAAAAATAGTTGAAAATAAAGGTATATATTATATTGAAGCGTTTTGTCATATGAGAAATGAAGAAAGAAAATTTAGAATTTCAAGAATCATAGATGTAAAAACAATTGAAAAATAAATATTATAAACTATATATATTATATATAGTTTTTTTAGATAAATATAATATTCAAAAAAAACATATATACATATATTACTGTGAAGGAG
>CAYJDP010000002.1:2038-34431 GCA_964368975.1 uncultured Muribaculaceae bacterium | reverse complement strand
ATCTACTTCTTCAGTTTTCCATTTTGCACCACGAGTAAATTTCTTTATCGTTGGATTACAAGCATGTCTAGAAATATCTTCTGCTTGAACATGAACCATTGCTTCTAATTGATCAATATCAGTATCTCTTTTTTCTGAAGTATAACCTTTTATATAATTAGCATCCCATTTAACAGAATTTTCGATATCAAAAGGCATAATAGAATTAATTATATTAGTAGTCTTTTTACTATCTTTATAATTAAGTTTATCAACATTAGATTCAATTGTTAGATTATCAATAGCTAAATCAAACTCTCTACTAACATTATATAAATCAGCATCATATTCAGTATGACTACTATCATTTCCATCACTAACACGATAACTTCTAATTAATATTTCAGCTTCACCATCATACTTAGAATGAACATTCAAATCAACTACCATATAAGGAAAGAATACTCCCATTATATTTTCTGTAGTAAATTCCTTACTAAAAGTAGGATGAGCATAAAACTTTCTTTTACCAACAAAATCTTCAATCGATTTTCTAGCTTCATCTTTAGTAATAGTAAAAGGTAAAACAACGTCAGGTACAGCCCCATTAGGAAGTTTATTATTAATTGATAAGAAATTACGACACCAGTGACATCTACTTTGTAAAGCTTCTTTTGTATCAACTACAACCTCAGACCCACAACTAGTACACTTAATAGTAACTAAATCATCTGCATCTTTATCTATCTTAGTAGCACCACTACCTACTTTTCTACCTTTTAATTTTTTAATATCCCCATTAACTGTTTCAACTTTTTCTTCAACAAATTCATGACGACAATAATTACATCTTAATTTTTTCTTTTTTTCACTATAAGTTATATCAGTAGCACCACATTTAGGACATTTAGTTTGCCCATCAACTGCACCCTTTGCAGTATCTACAACTACTGTTTCCTTAAGTTTCTTTTCTTCTACAACTTCTTCTTTTTTCATATTAAAGTCCTAATAAATCTTTTTTAGCTTTATCAAAATCTTCTTGCGTAATAACTCCTTGATCAAGTAATTGCTTCATAGAAGTAAGTTTAGCATATGGATCTTCAGCTTGAGCTGCTTGTTGTTCTTGTTGAACTGGTTGTTGTAATCCAGCAATTCCTCCACCAACAGCATTCATTCCCATTCCCATGAATCCCATACCCATGGCACCACCACCGTTTTCATTTTCTCCAGCGGCCTGCATTCCACGAGCAACAGATTGTTGCATAAATGAATTACCTCTAGCTCCACTAAGTGCATCAGCTTTTTTAACATCACTAAGAAGTTTTTTAGTATCTTCATCATATTCAATAGCTTGAATTGCAACTTTTACAATAGATAATCCTCTATCAGTTTTCCATTGATAATCATTTTCAACTTGCGCAGATAAAGATTGTGCAAAACCAATTTGATCACCTTGAATTTTATTAATTCTATTCCCTTTACTAGGATCATTTGTATAATTAGAAAATGCTCCAGATAAACTACTAACTACTTCATTAAATAATTGAGCTGCTGCATCATTATCCATATCTGCAAAATCAAATACTCCCGTACCAGCTTCTAAATAAGTAGCCGGAACAAATTGTTTAATAAATAACATTGGATCTTCAATTTTTAATGTATAAGTTCCACGAGTAATCGCACCAACTTGTGCATTTAAATATGCATCATCCCAATAAATTTCTGATTGAGTTCCAAATCTATTATTTGGAATTTCTTTCATATTAACATAAAAAGCTGCTTGTTGAGCTCCAGGTTGCCCTCCAAATTTAAATCTTTCCCAAGTTTGTTTTAATAACGGAGCAATAATTCCATCTCCTGCAAAAATAGATTTTGAATTAACATCATCACTATTATAAGTATAACCACCAGCTTCAGCAATTAACCCAGTAATAGCCCCTTCTTGCATAGTAATAAGAGCTAACCCTTCAGGTACAACAATTCTACTTCCATTAGAAATAATATTATCACTACCCTTAGTATTTTCCCCTCTTCCATTATTCGTACCTACAGGTACTGCAGGAAATAACGCTGCTGTTGCAGGAACACCTGACATTGGTTGATAAAAATCTTTCCATTGATCAGCAAAAGTTCCACCTAATGCTCCAGTAAATGCTTGAATAAATCCCATATTCACACCTCTTTCTGATTTTTTAAGAGAATCATCTCTACTAAACTAATTATATCATAAAATTAATAAATATATAACAAAAAAAGAAACTACTTAAAGTAATTTCTTATTTTACAACTATATTAACAATACGACCTTTTATTACAATTATTTTAATTATTTCTAAACCTTCTGTATGCTTAATAACATTTTCATCACTTAAAGCCTTTTCTTTTATAACTTCTTCACTATCATTAATAGAAATATTTATAGTAGCTCTAACTTTACCATTTACTTGAACAGCTATATCCATTGATTCATCAACTAACATATCTTCATCATATACAGGCCAACTACTTTTACAAATAGCTTCTCCTAAATTATATTTCTCATTTAATTCCTCTGTTATATGTGGAGCAATTGGATTAAATAACATAAGTAATACACGATAATCTTCTTTAGTAATAGCATCTTCTTTATCATATTCATTTAATAAAATCATTAAAGCCGATACAACAGTATTAAATTTAATATTATCATAATCATCAGTAACTTTCTTAATAGTTTTATGAATTAACTTCTCTAAAGATTTACTATACCCATTATCTGAATTAACTTTCTCTCCAATACGAATAACTCTATCTATAAAACGTCTACATCCTCTAAGACCTTGTTCACTCCAAACAACTTCTTTTTCATAGTCCCCAATAAACATCTCATAACATCTAAGACTATCAGCTCCATATAATTCAACCATATCATCTGGATTAACTACATTACCTTTAGACTTACTCATTTTTTCTCCACCTTCTCCAAGAATCATCCCATGAGCTATTCTTGTTTCAAAAGGTTCTTTATTTGGTACTAATCCAATATTATATAAAAATTGATTCCAAAATCTAGCATAAAGTAAATGTCTAGTAGCATGTTCCATACCACCATTATAAAAATCTACTTTACCAAAATATTTTAAAGCATCACTACTAGCAAACTCCTCGGTATTTTTAGAATCCATATATCTTAAATAATACCAACTAGATCCAGCCCAGTTAGGCATAGTATCAGTTTCTCTTTTAGCACTTTTCCCACACTTAGGACACTTAACATTAACCCATTCAGTAATATTCGCTAATGGACTTTCCCCATCATCAGTAGGTTCATAATTAGCAACATCTGGTAAAACTACTGGTAAATTATTATCAGCAACATAACCACAATCATCACAATGAATTATTGGAATTGGTTCACCCCAAAATCTCTGTCTAGAAAATACCCAATCTTGTAATTTATAATTAGTTTTACTCTTACCAAGATTATTCTCTTCTAACCAATTTAACATTTTATTAATTGCATCACTCTTATTTAATCCATTAATAATATCTGAATTAATATGAACTCCGTCCCCTACAAAAGCTTTATCTGATACACCATCTTCATTTTCTAAAACCTGAATAATCTCAATACCAAATTTCTTAGCAAACTCATAATCTCTCTCATCATGTGCAGGAACTGCCATAATAGCACCAGTACCATAAGTCATCATTACATAATCAGAAATATAAACAGGAATATTTTTACCAGTAGCTGGATTAATAGCACTAATACCTTCTATTTTAACACCAGTTTTTTCTTTATTTAATTCTACTCTTTCAAACTCACTCTTGCTATTAGCAATATCTCTATAAGAAATAACCTCATCCATATTAGAAATATTTTCACTATATTTATCTATTAAAGGATGTTCTGGAGCAACAACCATAAAAGTAACACCATATAAAGTATCAACTCTAGTAGTATAAACAACTAATTCTTCATCAACTTCATCTAACTTAAACTTAACTTCTGCCCCAACACTTTTACCAATCCAATTAACTTGAGCAGTCTTAATTCTCTCATGAAACTTAGTATCATCTAATCCTTCTAATAACTGTTCTGAATAATCACTCATTTTAAGCATCCATTGCTCTTTTTCTTTTTGAACAACTTTCTCTCCACATCTCTCACATACTCCACCACTAGAATCTTCATTAGATAAACCTATTTTACAATTAGGGCACCAATTAATATTCTTTTTAGCTTTATAAGCAAGTCCATGTTCAAAAAACTTCAAAAATTGCCACTGTGTCCACTTATAATAATCTGGATCAGTAGTAGAAAACTCCCTAGACCAATCAAGTGAAAACCCAAGTGATTGCATTTGTCCTTTAAAAGTTTTAATACATTCTCTAACAGCACTACTAGGATGAATTTTATTCTTAATAGCAAACTGCTCTGCAGGAGCACCAAAAGCATCCCACCCCATCGGAAATAAAACATTATATCCATTCATTCTTTTCTTACGACTTAAACTATCTAACGCAGTATAACTTCTAGCATGCCCAACATGTAAACCAGCACCTGATGGATAAGGAAACTCAACTAAATAATAATATTTCTCTTTATCACTATTATTATCTGCTTCAAACACCTTATTATCTATCCAATACTTTTGCCATTTAGCCTCTATTTTTTTTATATCCATTTTTCTCACTCCTCAACTTTCTTTTTATTTTTAATTAACTTTTTCTTAGCGTAGCACCCAATAATATGATAACAAATAAATATTAAAGGAATCATCAATATAAGTCCTATAATCAACTGATCACCATAATTATCTCCATATAAAGCAACAGTAATAGATAAAGAAAATATAAATGTAGTTCCTAATATAACCAATTTAATTAATTTATCTAAATCAACTTCATCTTTATTTATTTTATATACATTTAATATATATAATATCTCACTAGGTAAATTATTCTTATCATTTTTTAACTTTTTTATAATATAAAATCTATATATAAAAGCTAGTATAAAATAAGTAATAATAAAAATAAATATAGCTAACAATACATCTACTAACATAACTTCCTCCTTATAATAAAAAAAGTCCCTATATAAATATATAAGGACGAATTATTCGCGGTACCACCTTAATTCATAGTATAAAACTATGCATCTTAATAGAGATAAAGGTCTTACCCTAATATTGTAATGTTTAGTCAAGTTCATTAATACTTTATATTTGCTCTCACCAACACAAACTCTCTTTTAATAAAATAATTAATTACTACTACTAAAAATATTTAAAAAGTAAATTTATTATATTATACTTCACTAATATAATCAAGTAATTTCAAGAATAAATTAATATATTCTTTAGTAAGACCTTTTTTCTTTAACTTACGTATTTGAACTCTTTTCTTCCTAATAGGAAGTTTAGAAAACATAACACTAGCTATATCCTCTTTTAAATATGTATTAATTAATAGATCTTTTAATATCGAATCAACATCATCATTAATTAATCTAACTGCATCTATTTCAATGTCTTTTCCTTTACAGTTTATAGTTAATTGTCCTACCGTAGGAACATCTTTTACTTCAACAATAAAGTCATTTCCATCAATATAACTATTTGATTCTAATTTTTGATTATTAAAATATATTACCACACTATCAGCAAGTCGAGTATTTCTAAATACCATCTTATAATTTCTTTTCTCAGGAACTATCCCACTCTTACCCTCAACTGATCTAATAATAACTGTATAGTTATTAAATAAATAATTATAATCAATCGAAGTCTTTAAAAAGTACCCTTCTTTATATAAAGAAGTAACTCCATCATCTTCATACAAATTATAAGTATTACTAACCCCTGGAAATATATTGATTTCCAAGTCAGTTGGAATACCTGTATTATTATAATCACTCCTATTAGATAAAGGAATAATACTACCTGCATGGGCAAATACAGGATAATCTTCTTCTTTAAAAAACATCAAATGTTTTTTATTACCTAAAAACTTCTTACCAGTTTTAAAATCATACCAAATTCCTTCAGGTATAAAAAATCTATGTACAGTACGATTCATTACTGGATCTTTTTTAGTAAGAATAGGACAAACTAGTAATTGAGAACCAAAATAATATTGATTCTTATATAAATCATCATCATAAGTCCACATATAATTATAATAAAATGGTTGGATTAAAGGAGTCCCTGACTTAACATAATTATATGCCTCAGTATAAATATAAGGAATTAATCTATGTCTTAATCGTAAATATTCAACAGCAATTGCCTCAGTCTTAGCATCCCAATTCCATGGTTCTCTTTTATAATAAGCACCTCTTGCAGCATGAAATCTAAGTATTGGCGAAAATACTCCTAATTCTAAATGTCTAATATATAATTCACTATCTTCAACACCACCATGGTTACCACCAACATCATAAGACCAAAAACTATTTCCTATATTAGATGCATTTAAATAACGAAAAGGTAATTTAGCTAAATCATTCCAACTAATTTCACTAGAACCACCATATAAAACACCATACTTATGACCGGCATATATACCATTTCTACCAAGTAACATTCTTCTCTTATTTAGATTTCTAGATGAATCTAGCGCCATATAATGATTAAAAGCCCAAAGTCTTAATATATTATTATCACCTTTATAATCACTCCAAAAAAAGTCAACTCCAAAAGATTCAAGTGGATGTATAAACACTTTAAATAAAATATCTAATAACTTAGGGTTCAATGGATCAAATTTAATCAAACTATTCTCACTCAATCCAAGAAATTGCTTTGCTTGTGGATAAAATTGTTCATGAGTATAAAATCCATCTGTAGGATCAATTACTAAACCAACCCTAATCCCTCTTTTATGAAATTTAGCCATCATATCTTCAGGCTTTTTTATAATATTCGCATTAAAAGTATAACCAGTTTTCAAACCTCTAGCAGCACCAACATCTCTATAATGCCAATCATGATCAAATAACATAACTGATAATGGTATTTTTTTCTTTTCAAAATTCCTAATTAATTGATCAACACCCTTATCATCATACGTAATGTTTCTACTCCACCAATTACCAAAAGCATACCTAGGTATTAACTCAGGAAAACCAGTCATTTTATAATAGTCAAGCATAGCTTGTTTAAAATCTCTATCATACATAAATACATAAATATCAATATAACCTTCAGGTTTATTTAATAAAGTTCCATCAGCATCAATTATCTTAGTATAACTATCATCAATAGAAGAAAAACCATCTAATGAATATAACCCCTTATTTAAATTAAAATCAGTCTTAACATCAACAGAAACACTATTACCTAACATATTTCTAGCTTCTGCCTTAGTATAATACCAATCTCTTATATTTTTATTATCCCTAGTATTTAAAGTAATTCTTAAGTTTTTACCAGGATCTACTTTATTACCTAAAAAAGAACTCTCTTTAGTATAACTTAAGTTAAAATATCTAGTAGATATTAATAAAGATTGCGTATTTTGTTCCACCTTAAAATTAGCTAATCCCAAATTTCTTTTTGAAATTAACTGTGTAGCTTTATCTACAAACTCCCCACTAGGCGAATATTCAAGTCTAATTACTCTATCAGTAATAACACTAATACGATAATTTTTTCCACGTATTACACTTTTATCATCACACTTTAGTTTAGAAGTTTCCGGTTCAAATTGTTTTCCTAATGGATACATATATACACCTTCTTATTCTATATATATAATAACATAAAAAAAAAAGATTTCCAAGTAATAATTTCTTGATTTTACAGACAATTTATGATATAATATGCCCTATCAAAAACGTCAGGGGAAAATTTATGAAAGAACAGAAAATTAAGTTCAATAAAAAATTACCAAAAATAAGTTTTAAACAAAATATAACATTCTTTGCAACTTGTTTATCTTTAATATATTTATTAGAAGAAGAGTCTACTACCATAAAATATTTATATGATCAATTGACTCCAATATCTTCTACAACACAAGAAGATTTACTTAGTATAACTGAATTCATAGAATCACTAAATAACAATCCTAATTTATCAAAAAATGAAATATTGTCAATTCTAAGATTAACTGAAGAAATAAATAATAGTACAACTTATTTAAATGAAAATGAATTAACAGAAAGGTTGTCCTCTTTAGAAATTAATTATTCTAAAGGCACTAATGATAACACAGGAGGAATTTATAATAAAAATACAAATAAAATAGATTTTTTTATAAATAATACTGATTCAAAATTCACATCAGACGAAATCCTTTATCATGAATATGCTCATTTATTAACAAATTATAATAAAACATGGATTACAGAACAAGCATTATTGGAGTTAACAAATCAACTTTTTACTAAAGAATATTCTTATACAGAATGCGTTGGTTATAAAGATTTAATGCCTATTATTTATACCTTATCTGAAATATTACCAGAAGAAAAAATAAAAGAATACAGATATAATCCGCAAATAAAAATAATTATAGATGAATTACTTCTACTAGATAACAATTATTTCCAAGCAGAATCTTTAATAACTAATATAAATAAATTATTTAAAGAATACATAAATTCTTCTAGTGCTAAAGAATTAACTAACAATGAATTAATACTAGACGTATTAGAAGACTTAAATCATTATTATAAAAAAAAGCACAATGAAGACATGATAAATAATCCAGAAATATCTTTATATTTTTACGATACTATCTTTGAAACAAAAGAAACAAAAAACACATTACTAGAATATGCAAAAACATATATTACAGATTTAAATCAAAATATAGAACCAATTATAGTTTCTAAAGGATATAAAGGTCATGTATCACCAACATACAAAGAAAAAATGCCTAATTCATTCTACGAGATAAATTATACTACAACAAAAGGAACAAATAAATTAGAGTTAATAACAATAAATAACAATCAATTTCAAAAAACATATACAAAATAGAAAGGATTTATATGAAAAAAACAATAATATTTTCAATAATAATTCTTATAATATCAGCATTTATATATCAAAGACCTATAGAAATGAAATATTATATGGATTCAATTTCTTCTAATATTACAACTATTAATAAAGAAGAAAAAAATATAGAAGATTTAATCACTGCCATAAATACAAATATTAACTTAACGCCATTAGAAAAAGAAAATCTATTATTATTACAAACAGAAATAATAGAAAATCAAAAATATATTAGTTTCACCTCAATAAAAGAAATATTTAATACAGTAACAATTGATTATAAAGAAACAAACAAATTAGTAGGTGGAGAATATAATAGATATCAAAATAATATAACAATTTATAATCAGACATCTGAATCTATTTATCATGAAAATGCTCACTTATTAACTAATTACAACAACTACTCAACAACAGAACACTTATTAATAGAACTAACTAATCAATTATATACAAACGAATATAACAGTAAACAAGGAAATGGATATAGCAACCTAATGCCTATTATTTATACACTATCAGAAATAATAGACATCGAATCAATAAAAGAATTTCGATATAACCCAAAAATAAGTATCATAATAGACGAATTACTAAAAATAGATAATGACTTATCTAATGCTACAACGTTAATTAATAATATAAATAAATTATATATACTTTATCAACAAGAAAACTTTAATCCATCAGATAATCAAAAATTAATTGATGACATTATTTTAGGATTAAATAACTATTATAAAATTATACATAACCAAAACATAAACGAGGATATATTACTAGCAGCATATTATCACAATACAATTTTTGAAACTAAAACCACTAATAATTTATTAAGTGACTATACTTTTAATTTAGAAATACTAAATATTAAAATAAAAGGATATATTTCTTCCACTTATAAAAGCGATTATCCAAATACTCGTATAATATTAAATGATAAAGATAACAAAGAATTAATTACTCTAGAAATAGCAGAATTATCAAGATATAAAAATAGCAACACTTTATAGTATTGCTATTTTTTATTTATTTAAAACTTTAACATAATATTCTTCAAAAGTCATATCATTTTCATAAATATATGTAGCTGCAGGGACTCCAACATAACGATAATGCCAAGGTTCGTTATTAAACAATGTTATTTCTTCTCCCCACTCAGGAAATCTTAAAATAAACCCATATTTATGAGCATTATCAACCATCCATTTATATTCATCACTCTCTGCAAATATCTTAGTATCACGACTACCAACATCAATTCCCAAACCAGTCTGATGCTCAGAAAAACCGGCTTTTGCAACATAATTATCTATATAACTTTGTCCGTATAAATTATAATATGTATCAATAATATCTAACTGTTCTTGATAACTTCTATATCCGGAATTAACAATCAAATTATACCCTTCCAATAAAGCTTCATCTGCCATTTTACTAAAAGCATCAACTACCGCTTCATTAGCTCTAATATCATCACTACTTGCATAATCTTCATCAAATTTTATTAAGTCATCAGGAATAAAATCTTCTCCTAAAAAGTTATACTTATTAACTAACATTAATTCACTAAATTCATCTACTAAAACTGCATCATCATACATTACCTTATCTAAATTAAGATTTACATGTAATATTGCAATTTCATTATCTTCACCTGTTTCTTCTGTATATGCAACATATCTATCATATAAAGATATATTAGCAAAATCATATTGATAAAATTCATCTAAATATTTTATTTTTTCTCTTTTTGCAAATTCAGTAACTTCACTATCACTACCATGTGCCAAAATAGTAGAAATATCATCTGTATTATAACCTTTTTTTAATAATTCATTTATATTTTTAATAATATTTTCTTGATCTTGATATTCAATATCACTATAAAAATCATAATTAGATTCAATTCTGTCTTTACTTTCAAAAGCTGCGTTTAAAGTTTTATTTTCCCCTATTTTCATAACATAATCTTTTTTAAATTCAAATAAAATTTCTCTACTAGCATCCTCACTATAAGAAAGATCCATTAAACTATTAAGATTAACTAAATAAAAGATTAATATACCAACAAAAACTACTACAATAAAAATAAATATCTTACAGAATAAAGCCACTGGACCCTTTAATTTATACCTTTTTTTCTTAACCATACTATCACCTACTTTAATTAAAGTATAACAACAAAACACTACAAAAATCAATAAAAATATGATATAATTTCTCCAGGTGATTTAAATGAAAGCAATTGTATTAGCAGGCGGTGGCGGAAAAGGCGCATATCAAATCGGAGCTTGGAAAGCATTAAAAAAATTAAATATAAAATATGATATAGTAACAGGAACATCTATTGGTTCAATTAATGCAGCATTAATGACACAAAATAATTATAGAAAAGCAAAAAATATGTGGAAAAAATTAAATAATAAATTGTTATATGACACACATCATGCTGATGTATCCAATCTTGGCTTATTAAAATTAAGTCTTAAAAACGTTATAAATAACGATGGACTAAATTCAGATAATTTAGAAAATCTAGCAAAAAAATACTTAAATGTAAATAAATTTTATAATTCTAAAATACATTATGGTTTAGTAGCAACTAACCTTACATCAAGAAAATCAACTTACTTTACAAAAGATAAAATACCAAAAGATAAACTATTCGACTATATTATAGCATCTTGCTCTTGTTATCCAGCTTTTAAATCTAAAGAGATTGATGGTCATAAATATATAGATGGTGGATACTACGATAACCTACCTATTAATTTAGCAATTGATATGAAAGCAACTGAAATAATAGCAGTTGATTTAAAAGCTATAGGATTTAAAAGAATAACTAAAAAAAGAATACCTACTACTATAATTAAACCAAATAATAAATTATGCACTTTATTAGATTTATCCCAAGAAGGTATAAAAAGAAATATAAAGTTCGGATATAATGATACAATGAAAGTATTTAATAAATACGAAGGAAAAAAATACACCTTTAAACTAGGTAGTATAGAAAAAAATACAAATAAATATATTGACAAATATATTAAAAATTTAGATACAATTATCAATAAAAAACCTATATTAAAAAAGATAACAAAAACCCTAATATCACACTCTTCTATAAATAATAAATTCTTTCATATTTTAATTGAAGATTTAGCATATTACTTTAATATAGATGAAACAAAAATATATAATCATAATAAATTAAATAGATTAATAAAGAAAAAACTAAAATATGAATTAAAAACATCTAGAAACAAACCCCTTATAAAAAAATACCAAGCATTAGTTAATTATGATTTTGATAAAGCTATATTTGATGCTAATTTGTTCCCTTATGAATTATTAAAAGCAATCTATTTATACACAATTACGAAAGGTACTTATGAATAATTTTAAATACACATTAGATAATAAAAGATATCATACACTAAATTATTATTACAAACAAAAATATAATTCTAAAGTATTTAAAGTAAGTCTAAACGGAGGATTTACTTGCCCTAATATTGATGGAACAACAGGATATGGAGGATGTATTTTTTGTAATAAAGAAGGCGCTGGAGAATATGCTGGTAATATAAATGATAATGTTATAGAACAATTTAGTAAAATAAAAAAAGTAATGCATAATAAATGGCCAAATGCTAAATATATAGCTTACTTCCAAGCAAGAACTAATACACATGCTCCTATTGAAAAATTAAAAGAATTATATGAACCAGTATTAAAAATAGAAAACGTAGTAGGTCTAAACATATCAACAAGACCAGATTCAATTTCAGACGAGTGCTTAGATTATTTAGAAGATTTAAATAAAAGAACTAACCTAACTATTGAATTAGGACTACAAACCATCAAAGAAAAGACAAATCAATTAATAAATAGATGTCACTCTCTAGAATGTTTTGATAATATGGTAAAAGAACTAAGAAAAAGAAATATTACTACTATAGTTCACATAATAAATGGACTTCCTTATGAATCACAAGAAGATATGATTAATACTGTAAAACATTTAAATAACTTAGATATTCAAGGTATAAAAATACATATGCTAAGTATTACAAAAGATACAAAACTAGCAAAACTATATAATGAAAAACCATTTAAAATTCTTTCTAAAGAAGAATATATAACAACAGTAGTAGAACAACTTAAATATTTAAGAAAAGAAATTGTAATTCATAGAATAACAGGAGATCCTAAATTAGATGATTTAATTGAACCAATTTGGCTAACAAAAAAGTTCTGTGTACTAAATGATATAGATAAAGAAATGAAAAAACAAGATACTTACCAAGGAATATATACATAAAAAAAGAGCTTTATTGCTCTTTTTTGTCTATTCCAATAGTATCGCCTAAAATAGTACCTGTAGTAACTAAATTTTGTAAATCACTAGGAACAATTATTTTAGTTGCATTACCTTTACTAACCTCAACCATTGCTTCATAACTCTTATATTTTAATATAGCTTCATCCATATTAACATCCTTTAAAAGTTTTAACCCCTGAGCATTAGCAGCTTGAACAGAAAGAATAGCTTCAGCTTCTCCTTCAGCCTCTCTAATTTGAGTTTCTTTCTTAGCTTCTGCTCTTAAAATAGCACTTTGTTTTTCACCTTCTGCAATTAAAATAGCGGCTTTTTTCTCACCTTCTGCTCTAAGAATTGACTCACGTCTTTCTCTTTCGGCTCTCATTTGTTTTTCCATAGCATCTTGAATATCTTTAGGTGGTAAAATATTTTTAACTTCTACTCTAATAACTTTAATTCCCCATTGATCAGTAGCCTCATCTAAGATTAATCTCATCTTGTCATTAATCGCATCTCTTGAAGTTAAAGTTTCATCCAACTCTAATTCCCCAATAATATTTCTTAATGTTGTAGCAGTTAAATTCTCAATTGCATTAATTGGATAATCCACTCCATAAGTATATAACTTAGGATCAGTAATTCTATAATATACAACTGTATCTATATGCATAGTAACATTATCTTTAGTAATAACAGATTGAGGAACAAAATCCTTAACTGTTTCCTTTAAACTAACTGTATTCGCAACTCTATCAATAATCGGTATTACATAATGTACTCCATTATTTAAAGTACTTTTGTAAGACCCTAATCTTTCAACTACTTTCGCAGTTGATTGAGGTATAATTCTAATACCTGAAATAACTAAAACTAAAATAATTATAAAAATAATCCACATAACTAATCTCTCCTTTTTTCAACTAAAAGTTTAATCCCATCAATATCTTTTACTACAATTTTACTATTTTTTTCAATTACTTTATTACTAACAGCTTTCCAAGTAATACCATCTATAATTACTCTACCATTTCCTAAATCATCAATATCTTCAGTAACAATACCAATTTTATCAATAATAATATCTTTATTCTCAATAATACCCTTTTTAACTTTCTTAATTATAGGTTTAGTAAGTAATAAAGTAACAGTACTAATAAAAATAAATATTACTAATTGAATAATCCAACTATCTATAAAAAATGAAGTAATGTATGAAGCGATACATCCAATAGCAAACCAAATTGTAACTAAATTAACAGTAGCAAGTTCAACAATTAATAAAATAATAAATAATAATAACCAAATACTCATAAAATTTAACTCCTTTACTAAAGTATACTCTTTAAAACACAAAAAATCAATAAAATTAAAACTTGTATTATAAAAAAAAATATATTATAATTATAAATATATAATAGAGAGGGATTACTATATGAAAATAATTAAATATAAAGATTTATCTACTAAAAATAAATTTATGATTATAGGAGCTATTACTACTTGGGGATTAATATTCATAGGTAGTGGTACAACTATGTTAATAATAGATAAACCAATAACTGAAGATATTGTAAAAACAATAAATATAACACAAAAAAGAGTTTCAACTAACTCTTCAAATGAAATAATATTAAAAGAAATAGAAATAAAAACAGGAGAACAACTAAGTATTAATGTAATGGATTATTTAGTAGATGGTAATTTACTAGATAGTGAATTAATCAATGATTTAGAATTAAACATTTCAGATGTAAATCCTAATCAAGCAGGAATATATACATATACCATTATAAAAGATAAAACAATTTATAATGGACAAGTAACAGTAATAGATGAAGAACAAAATTCAATAGATACATTAACACTAAAATCTTTATCTGTAGAAACTAATACTATTTTATCAAAAGAATTATCTACTTATATTGCAGAAGTATTAACACCAGAAATAATAAATTTAATTACTTTAGATATTACTAAAGTAAATACAAATATAGCAGGTACATATCAATATACAGTAACATATAATAATAGAATGTATACAGGAACAATAGATGTATATGAACCAAATCTACCAGTACAACCAGAAGTTGAAGTATCACCTGTAATTCCAGATGTAGAACCAGAAATACCAACTACACCAGAAACAGATACAACAATAACTCCTTAATGTAAAGCAAACACTCAAATGTTTGCTTTTTTATTGCATAAAATCTATTTATAGGGTAGATTAATTATAGGAGGATATATATGAAAGAAAAAATTAAAATAGTACAATATGGTACAGGAAAAATGTCATTATATACTATGAAATATGCTATAGAAAAAGGCTGTGAAATAGTTGGGGCAGTTGATTCCAATGAAAGTTTAATCGGAAAAGATATTTCCACAGTTTTAGGTGGAAAAGATATAGGAGTAAAAATAACCAGTGTTAAAGATGCAGAAGCTATGATGAAAAAAACTAAACCTGATGTATGTTTAGTAACTACAATGAGTCTACTTACTGATATAGAAGATGCTTTAATGATCTGTGCAAAACTTGGAATAAATGCTATTACAACATGTGAAGAAGCCTTATTCTCTTGGAACTCAAATCCAGTATTAACAGAAAAAATAAATAATTTAGCAGAAGATAATAACTGTACAATTACAGGAAGTGGATATCAAGATGTATTTTGGGGTAATCTAATTGCAAATCTTGCAGGAGCAACTCATAAAATAATTAAAATTAAAGGAAGTTCTTCTTATAATGTAGAAGATTATGGTATTGCTTTAGCTCAAGCTCATGGAGCAGGTTTATCACTTGAAGAATTCGATAAACAAATAGCAAGTGCTGATAATGTAAGTGAAGATGAAAGACTAAAAACAATTATGGAAGGAAAATTCTTACCATCTTATATGTGGAATGTAAATGGTTGGCTTGCAGATTGTCTAGGACTAAATGTAATAGCACAAACACAAAAATGTATCCCACAAGTTAGTGATACTGATATAAACTCATCTACCCTAAATATGACTATTCCAAAAGGTCACGCTACTGGAATGAGTGCTGTAGTAACTACAGAAACAGAAGAAGGAATAATTATTGAAAGTGAATGTATTGGAAAAGTTTATTCAGAATCAGAATTTGATAAAAATGAATGGACTATAGAAGGAGAGCCAGAAACAACAATGATTATAAACAGACCTAATACTGTAGAATTAACATGTGCAACAGTAGTAAATAGAATACCTGATGTAATTAATGCAGTACCAGGATTTATTCCAACTTGTGAAATGGATCCATTAAAACATTGTACAGGTAATCTTTCTGATTATACATATTAAAAATGTCTTTTGACATTTTTTTTTATAAAAAAAAGTAGATTACTCTACTCCAATTATCTCATCATCAATAACATCTATTTTTAAATAATTAGGTTCCTTTGATAAACCAGGCATAGTAATAACTCCACCTAAATAAATAGTAATAAACTCTCCCCCATTATTAATATCTACATCAGTAACTAAAATATCAAAATCCTTAGGTGCACCTAATAACTTAGGATTATCTGAAAACGAATAAGGGGTTTTTGATACACAAATAGGCATTTTCTCTAAATTATTATGTCGAATTAACTCTATTTTATCTAAAGCTTTATCCGTATAGTTAACTCTACTAGATCCAAATATTTCTTTGGCTACAATACTAATTTTATCTTTAATATTTAAATCAATATCATATATCTGTTTTATAAAGTTATCTTTTTCACAAAGTTTAATTACTTTATTAGATAAATCAATTGCGCCAGCTCCACCTTTTAGGTATGCTTCACTAATTGAAAATTCAACACCTAATTCAACACATAAATTTCTAACTATATCAATATCTTCATCAGTATCATCAATAAATTTATTTAAACAAACAACTAAATTACAATTCATTAACTTTAAATTAGAAATGTGCTTTTCTAAATTACAAAGGCCACTTTCCAAATTATTATCACCATTGTATTTTAAAGCCTTTATAGTAGCAACTAAAACCACTACATCTGGATAAATATTCATATTACGACATTTTATATCTAAAAACTTAAAAGCTCCTAAATCAGCCCCAAAACCTGCTTCAGTAATCACATAATCACCAAGTGAAAGCCCTAACTTAGTAGAAACAACACTGTTACAACCATGAGCAATATTTGCAAAAGGACCTCCATGTATTAATACTGGAGTTTTTTCTAGTGTTTGAACTAAATTAGGTTTAAAAGAATCTTTAAGTAATGCAACTAAAGAACCTACTATACCTAATTCTTTAGCTAAAACAATTTTATCTAAACTATTATATCCTATTATAATATTACCAAGTCTTCTTCTTAAATCTCCAAAATCATTAGATAATGTAAATATACTCATAATTTCACTAGCAGCAGTAATAACAAATCCTTTATCTCGTAAATATCTATCATTAACATCGACACATCTTTTTAAAGTCTTTTTTACAATATCCAACTCATTCCCTTGAAAAATATGATTATCAACTGCAGCACATAATAAATTATTACAAACACCTATAGCATGAAAATCCCCAGTAAAATGCAAATTAATTTCAGTAGAAGGAACCACTTGTGAAAGACCCCCACCAGTAGCACCACCTTTCATCCCAAAAACAGGACCAATAGATGGTTCTCTCAAAACTGCAATACTCTTTTTATCAAGTTGTCTTAATCCATCAGCAAGACCAATACTAACAGTAGTTTTACCTTCCCCATAAGGAGTAGGATTAATAGCAGTAACTAAAATCAATTTACCTACTCTTTCATTAGAGTTAATATTAACTTTAGCTAAATAATCACCATACTTTTCAATATCATTTATAATTCCTAATTCTTTAGCAATATCTTCTATTTTAATCATAGAATCACCCTTTCATTAATTAATATTATAACACATCAAACTTGTATATTCTTTATTTTTTTTTTATGAAAATAAAAAAATCTCTTAACAAAAACAAATAATTCATAAAAAATTATAAACAAAAATAAAAAAAGTACACTTTGCAATAAAAACCTAATTCATGTTAATATTTCTTCATTAAGAAAAAAGGAGGAATAAAAATGAAAAAAATAAATATTTTCTTAATAATAATTGTAGCAGTATTATCTTTTACTAATAATATAAATGTAAAAGCAGAATCAACTACTTTTTATGAAGCAGAAACAATTCCTGGAGTGTATTTAAATAAAGAAAAGGCCGGAATAACTTATTATTTAACAGGTAAAATAGTAAGAGAAAATCACTCTAATCAACATGCATATTGTATAGAGCCATTTGTAATGTTTAATGCTAATTCAGTTTATACACCAACTTTCAATCCAAATAATTTAACTATTGAACAACAAAATAAAATAGCACTTATATCTCATTTTGGATATGGATATCAAAATCATACTGATTCAAAATGGTATGCAATAACACAATTAATGATATGGCAAGTAGCAGATCCTAATGCAGACTATTATTTTACACAAACTTTAAACGGTCAAAGAATAGAACCATTTAATAATGAAATAAACGAAATAAATAATTTAATTAACAATTATACAACGAAAAATAATATTGATGGTAAAACTTATTATAGTGCAGCAAACAATTTAGTAAATATATCGTATTCAGGATTAAGTGAATATACAGTAACATCAAACAATGCAACTATTAGCAAAGATACAATAACAATAAATCCTATCTCTAGTGGAATCGAAACTATAACACTAACAAAAAATAAACCAGCATATAATAAACCAATTATTTATTATCAATCAAATACATCACAAACATTAATGACTGTAGGTGATATACCGGCTATTAATATATCATTTAATGTAGCAGTTAAAAATACAGAAATAAAAATAACAAAAATAGATAAAGATACTAATAGTATAACTCCTAGTGGAGAAGCATCACTTATAGGCTCAGTATATCAAGTATACGATAATCAAATGAATGAACTTTATCAAGTAACAATTGATGAAAATAATCAAACTATAATAAATGATATTCAATACGCAAAATATTATATAAAAGAAATAAAAGCAGGAATCGGTTACACTCTAAATGAAACAATCTATGAAGTATTTCCAAGACAAGATAACACAAATATAGAATTAACTGTAGAAAATAAAGTTATAGAAAAAGAAATAACTCTAAAAAAATACTATGGTACTACTAATAACTTTATACCAGAAGAAAATATTTCATTTGAAATATATAATAACAAAAACACCTTAGTAGAGACTATTACAACAAATAATTTAGGTATCGCAACAGCTAACTTACCTTATGGAACTTATACAGTTAAACAATTAAATACAACTGCTGGATATAAAGAAACAGATGATTTTAAAATAATAATAGAAGATAACAATCCAGAAACAATCGAATTATATGATTATAAAATACCAGTACCTGATACTAATACAACTAAAAAATCTACAATCTCTTTAATTTCTTTAATAATTTGTATAGGAATATGTTATGTTAAAAAAAATAACCCTAATCTTTCTAATAATTATTAATATATTTAATATAAACATAAATGAAAATAGTATTTCTAAAATCAAACCATTAGAAAATACTATATCTACACCTAAATTAACAGAAATAAATGAAGAGCAAAAAAAATTGAAAAACCCAATAACTAGTATTGCAACATTAACAATAAATAATAAAACATATTTACTGTATGACCCTATTAGTAATGAAAATACTGTAGAAAAAAACGTAGAAATATTAAGTGACTCTACTATACCACCAATACCAAATACTAATATTTATTTAGCGGCACACTCCGGCGAAGGAAATACAGCATACTTCAATGAATTATTTAACATAAAAGAAAATGATTTAATATATTTAAATCATAACAGTATAACATATACATATCAAATAAATTCTATAAGTAACCAAATAAAAGATGGAAATATTGAAATTAAAAAAAATAATGAAACAAATCTTATTTTAACAACGTGTAGCAATATAGAAAATCAACAACTAGTAATAATAAGTAAATTAAAAGAGTCTATCTAGACTCTTATTTGTTTTTTAAAATTTCTAAAGCCTTTTGAAATTGATTGTCATTTTCTATAGTTGGATCAGTAAAATATATTTCATCCAAAACAACTTCTTCAGTAGGTGCAACTCCAACTTCATCTATAGAATTCCCTTCTGGAGATAACCACTTTTGCACAGTATATTTATATGTAGAACCAGAATCTAAATCATAAGCTTCTTGAACAGAACCTTTACCATAAGTATTAACACCTATAATATCTATTTTTTCATAAGATTCTTTTAATCCTACAGTAAATAATTCAGAAGCAGAAGCTGAAGAACCATCAACTAAAACTACTATAGGATAGTTTCTACTTTCTTCAGTTTCATCTTTATATTTTTCAATTTTACCTTTTGTTTCTAGTTGATATAATATATCGCCTTCATTTAAGAACAATGAGAGCATATCACTAACTTGGGTTAAATGACCTCCTGGATTACCTCTAACATCAATTATCAAAGATTCAATATCTTGATCTTCTAATTCATTTAATTGTTCTTCAAATTGATCATATGTATTTGCAGCAAACATTGATACACTTAATACTCCAATTTTTTTACCATCTTCTTCAATAACTTCGTTAGTAACAGATGGTAAATCTACTACTGCTCTTTCCAATTCAAAAGATAGTTCTTCATCACCCCTTTTAATAAGAAGTGTTACTTTAGTATTTTCTTCACCTTTTATTAATCCAGTTAACGTATCCATATCTGTATTACTAACATCTTCTTCGTCGATTTTTAAAATAATATCATTAACTTCTAAACCAACTTCACTAGCAGGAGAATTTTCAAATACTCCTAATATATAAGCAACACCATCTACACTTACACCAACAGTAGTACCAATACCAACATAGTTACCATTTACACTTTGGTTAAAAGATTCACTTTCTTCTATATCTAAATACTCAGAATAAGGATCATCTAATGATTCAATCATTCCTGCAATCGCATATTCAATTAATAAATTTTTATCTACTTCATCATAATAATTATTCGAAATATCATTGTAAGTATCAATAAACTCTTGTATATTATTATCATCAAAACTATTATGATAAGATATTACCGCCCCTATAGAAACCCCTAATATCATAGCTACTATTATTATTATTACAACTTCAATCATTGTAAAAGTATCTTTACTTTTAACGAATTTTTTCATGTTATTTTTTATTTTGTATTTCATATCCACCTCTACGCTCTATATCTATAATAACATAAATTTCTTAATATAAAAATAAAAAACTTCTAAAAGAAGTTATTTATTTAAGTACTCTACAATTGAATCACTACTAGTAACTGATTCTACTATTTCTCCATTATTAAATTTAATTAAAGTAGCATCATTAATTTTCAAATCATTAACATTATCCACATCCAATGTAGATTCATCTGCCAAATAATTTTTATTAATATCATCACTCATATCTACACTGTATATTCTTAAACTATCATCTAATAATTGATAATTTGCAATAGTAGAATATAAATTAGAAGCATACTCTTCGTTCATTTTATCATAATAAACTACTATATATTCACCTTCGTTAATAGTAAAACTAGATCCAGCTAATATTTCATCATATTGTATATAAGCTTCACCTTCAGTACTACTATAATCTATACTATCACTATTATTTAAATATAAAGAAATAAAATAGAATACAGTTATAAATAAAAATACTACTCCAATTGTTATAAGTACCCCTCTAATATCTTTATCTACACTTAATTTTGAATTGTTTTCCTTTTTCATATTATCACCCCTTTAATTATATCATAGTAAAAAAAAGAGGTAAACTCTTTTTTACTTCATAGTAGGTAAAACACTAATAGATTGAGCAACTTCAATTAATTCATTAGTACTTAAAACATCACTGACAATATAATATTCAACTCCACCAGTATGCCATGTAAGTGAATTATCTGTCATAACCCCAAGAGTATCTAAAAGTTGATAAGGTTCTCCAAAAGTAGGAATAACTACCATTTCATCCTCTGCTTTAACTGTTTCTTGAACTAATAGAAACGACTTTTCTCCATCAAACGTCATAATAATACGCTTACCATCATCCATAACAATTTCTTCTTCACTAACTAGTTTAGTACCATCTGGTATAAACAAAGGATATATTGAATCTTCTAATAAACCAGTAACCTCACTATCAATTTCAGTATCTTCTTCTGCTTTATCCTGTTCTTCTTCGACACTATCTTCATCAACTGTCTCATCTTGAGCATTATTATTTTCTTCACTATTGTCCTCTACTAATTCTTCCTCAGGTGCAAACTCTTTCATAATAGCCTCTAAATCAAAATGATCATCTAAAAAATTAGGTTCATAATCAATATTAGAAAAACTCATTTTTAAAATTTCTACATCATTAGAATCATATACTGTAACTTCTTTAACACTTAATTCTTTATCTAATAAAATCTTTTGTCTAACTAATTTATCATTATTCGGATAATTAATTTTTGTAATAAATTCATATCCATTATCAACTTCTTTATATTCCCTATCTTTATCACTATCAATATCTGCAATAATTGAAGAAATTATATAGCTCTGTGAATCAGAATAAGGCCACTCACTTTGAAATTTAAAACTCTTGTTTAAAGCAGGCGTAAGTACAAAAACTCCTTCATCATTTTTTAGAATAATTTGAGTATATTTATTATCAGTATTAGTTAAAATAACTCTATAATAATCCCCTTTCTTATAACTAACTTCAACATCGTAATTATACATTTGATCATTATTTAAAATATCTAAAGTACCAGTAGCAACATAAGCTTCCATATCATCATTCATTTCATTCAAATCATATAAAACATCGTTTTCACCATAACTACCACATCCTACTAATAATAAAGATAAACTAAATATTACAAATAACTTTTTCATTAATAATACCTCCACTTTCTAATTAAATATATTATTAATGAATTAAATTATTACAAAAAAAAGACTATAAACTAGCCTTTTTTTCCATTTCTTGCTTTTCTAAATAAGCTCTACTAATAGTAAGTTTATATAAAACACCATCAGCAATTATAATAAAATAACTCTTCTCGTTAGGAACTACTTCATAATATAATATAGGTTTACCTAAAGTATCATGAGCATCTATTAACTCCTCAATAGACATAATTCTAATTTTTTGATCAAATCTTGCTTCATTAAGATTTGGTTGTTTACTAGCAATAATTACTCTATCATACTGTCTTAAATATTTTTTAATTGTCTGTTGATAAATATCTTTCTTAACATTTCTAGATACTAAGAAAAATAATGTAATAGTTATTATTGTTAATAAACACAAAATACTAAATATCATAATATTAAAAAAATTAACATTACTAATTGTACTACCTAATTTTAAAGGATTATTAAATTCGCTAGTAGCCATATTAATATCTAACGTTTGAACAGTTAATGGAATACTAACTTTAATATCGCTATTATTAGAAGAACTATTTCCATTTACCTCTAATTTAGATTGAACATTCATTGTAAGAATTAACTCACTAATAACAGATAATGAATAATCTTTTTTAAAGTTTAATACCTGTTCATTATAATAATCATAATCTACATCTATACTATCTTTAACAATATACTTATTTTTATCAAAACTATCAACATTAACTTCTTTTAATATTTCTTTATCCGAATACAAAACTTTTGTTTGATCATCTTTATCATATATAAACAATTCAGCAGAAATATTATAATCATAACTATTAGTAATTTCTTCTAATGCACTAATTTCATATATAAAATCTACATTAATAGTTTTAATTAAATTAGAAACAAAAGACATATTATCACTTTTAGTGAAAAACTCTTCACCGTAATAACTATTATCTTTTAAATAAACCTTATAATCAATAGTACCTTTTTCATTATAACCAATATAATCATTTTCCACTTTAAATGTATATAAACCTGCTAAAACAGAAAGATAAAATAGAATAATTGTAAGAAAAATTAAAATAGTTTTCTTAATAAAACTTCTTTTAATTTTTCTTTTTACAACAAATTGTTTCTCAAAACCTTCATACTTAACTTGTCTCATTCTTATCACCCCAAACTATCTAAGTAAGAATTTCATTAAACCATAAAGTTGGATAACCTAAAAATCTAACTCTAAATAAAGTCTTACCAATTACTTCATCTTCAACAACTACATAATTATCATCTTCATCATTGTTATCTCCTTTAGTATAAAAAATAATATCTTTACCATTATCAACTACTTCAATAACCCTATGAACAACAACCTTATTAAATTTATTATAGACTAAAACGTCTCCCTCTTTAATTGAATCTATAGAAATACCTTTATCAACGATAACAATATCTCCAGTATCTATATTTGGTTCCATAGAACCTGATCCTATACTTAAAGCATAAAATCTAAAAACCCCACTTGTAAAAAATACTATAAAAATAATTAATAAAATCATTATATAAGAGGCGAACTTATATTTCTTCCTAGAAACTACAACTTCTTTTTTTATCTTAGTATAAGTTTTATTAAATATATATAACACTATAAAAGGAAATATAAACATAATTACAGTATCAAAATACTCATTAATATTAGGAATAATCGGTAAAATATAAATAGGTAGTTCCATAATTAATCTAAAAACTATAGCTGGAGAATATCCAATTTTAGTAGTCATATAAGTCAATAAAATATTTTTAGATACACTAAAAAATATAACATTACCAACTAAATCAAATAAATTAACTTTAGAAATATTACCTATAATAATAATCTGTAACATAATATCTATCAATGTAAATAATACAACTGATAAAATCAATACTATTACAGAGTTATCCCCTTTTCTATTAATTGAATATCTAAAAACTTCACACACAAAAATAGTAATTAATAATGGTAGTATATTCATTATTATATCAACAAATTCTAAACTATATCCACTTTTTAAATATCCAAAAATAAGACCTGAAACAAAATATATAATTTGAAAAATAAAAGTTACTATAACAACAGACATAATCATATCCGTTTTATAACGACCTCGTTCCTTTTCAAATCCTAATAAAAAAATTATTAAACCACAAAATAAAGCTAAAATAATATTAACTAAAAATACATTAGTAATTATAGAGAAAAAAATATTCAAAAGAACCAGTACAACTAAAACTACTTCTATTAATATCAATTTAATATGACTAGTCTTCATAATAGCGCCTCCAAATATTTTTCCCTATAAATATAAATATTAATCTTGAGTATAAACCATTGTTACACCAAGACCTGTAATATTAACAGTATCTGCTGGTAGTAACGAAGGATCAGTAACAACAGCACCTGTATAAGTAAGTGTTAAAACCATACTTGCAGTTGCCCCTGATGCTAATGTATCAGTAACTGCAACTGGAGTTAAATCAGCATAAGTTAATGTATAAACTAAGTTATCACAAACGTTAGTACCATCTACTAATCCAGTAGTAGCATTAACACCAGTACAAACTGGAATAGTAGCTAACTCTGATAAAGATGTAATTTCAGCATCAAAAGATCCACCATTTACAACATCAAAACTATAACTAATAGAATCGCCTGGAGTTTGGAATCTTACTGAATAATCTTCAATTACTGTAGTAGTTCCATCAATCGCTGGAGCAGTAACTTCAACAGCTGTACCAGAAGTAACACCTGCAGCTAAATTTTCAAAATGAATATCCCAATTAGCAGCTGAAACTTCCCCAGTCCCGTTAATTTGTAACGTTTCAGAGAATGCAGCAAACCCTAAAGATAATCCTACCACTGCAATTAAAATTGCAACTATTGCTAAAACTTTTACTTGTTTTTCTGATTTCATAAAATCTCCTCTCAAATTTTGAATTTAATTTTGTGTATATATCACAGATAAATTAAGATTAGTAATATCTACTGGATTCGTTGGAGTATTATTACCTGTATAACTTACTCTTAAAATAACAGTTTTAGTTTCTCCTGCATTTAAAGTATCATTAACATCAACAATAGTTCCATCAGTATATGATAATCTATAATCTATATGACTACACACATAATTTTCATCTACAATCTGATTAACACCAGAACCAACACAAGTTGGAGTAGATTTATCTAAAGTAGTAATAATTGCATCAAATGAACCTGAATTAACAACATCAAATTCATATTCAACAGCATCATTCATAGCATAAAACTCAACATCAAAATTATTTAACATTGTAGAATCACTATTAAAAGATGGTCTAACCACTTCAACAGCATTACCAAATATTCTAGTACTATCTAAGTTACTAAAATAAATACTCCAGTTTTTACTGGCAACTGTTGCAGTTCCATCAATTACTAGTAACGCTGAAAATGTTGCATAGGATACACTAATAGCAAACACCGAACATAGTATTGAAACTATCAATATAAACTTTAATGTATTCTCACGCATATAATCACTACCTTTACTATTAAAGTATAGCATACCCATATGTCAATTGTCTATACAAAAAAAATCAATTTACATAAAAAAAAGTAGAAAAATCTACTTTTCAGAAATACGTACTTTAACTTTTGTAGTTTTAGAAGTATAAGTTAATTTTAAATCATCACCAGATACAATTACTGGAACTTCATATTCACCTACTCCATAACCTTCTAAATCAAGATACGCTTTTATTGATGTAGGATCTAATAGATTAACATTAGATTCACTACCACTAACAACAACTGTAATTAAACTATCTTCTTTAGATAATGCTTGTACTTTATAATTATCATCTAAATTCTCTGTACCTATAGATATATTATCAAACTCTCTAGTAATAGAGTCATCCATAATAATAGATACACTAATACTTTTGCTAGATACATCAGTAATACCACTAGGATTCTTAATTGTTACATTATAATTCTTATTTTCAGCAAGACCATCTACATCAATTTCAATCTCTAACTCATCTAAATTATCAACAGCTTCTTGTTCTCCATATATTACAACACTATCCACACTAGTAGTAATTTCTTTAATAGATTTACCAAAAGCAACATCTCCAACTGGAACAATTCTAACAGGAACTGTTTTATTAGGTGACGTTATTTCTACAGTTGCATTTATTGAATTAGGAACAATTTCCACATCAATAACTTCTCCATTAGTATCATATGCAACTAAAGGAATATCTTTTAATTCTACTTCTCCTTCATCAGCATTAGCAATTTCTAATACATCAACTAAAGCTTTAACAGTAGCAACTTGATCTAATTTATATTC
This sequence comes from uncultured Muribaculaceae bacterium, assembly GCA_964368975.1. GTDB lineage: Bacteria > Bacillota_I > Bacilli_A > RF39 > UBA660 > CAYJDP01. Next base: position 6,753 of record CAYJDP010000002.1, on the reverse strand, counting down.
TGCACCCTTTATAATTACATCACTTCTATCAAGTTTAACATTATTAATATATAATTTAGAATCTAATTTAGATTGATTTAAGATATCATAATCCAAACTAATAGTCTCACTAACTTTTTCATAAATTGTAACAGTAACAGTTGAAGGATCCAACTTATATTCAACTGATTCTAGTCTCTGATTATATTTTAAAGTAACAGAATGATTTCCTTCACCCAAATCATTTAAATCAACAGATACACCTTTAGAAGGAGCCTGCTTAGCTAAAAATATATGAGTTCTATCTCCAATTAAAGTAATATCTACTTCATCAGGTAAACCCTCTACAACATATTTTTCTTCATTATAATACGCAGTAACCGGTTGATTATATAAAATTTCTGCATATTGATCTATTATAATATTAGATTCTTGATCTATTACTACAAAAATACCAAATGCAAGTATTAAACTTGTAATTATCATAGTAGATTTCTTTTTCAACAAAGATTCAAAACTTCTATTATTACCTTTTATTAATCTCATGAAATTTAAAATAAATTTAGTAATAGGAGTAATTAACCATTTATCAAAGAAATTACCAATTAGCCGAATAATTTTCATAAATATTTTAATTATTTTCTTCATAAATTTCTTCCTCTTCCACTTCATCTAAATCTATTTCTCTCTTAGGTCTTAACTCATCTATTAATAACATTCTAACATCATCAATAGTTAAGTTATATAATAACTCACCTGATACAGAAACCGAAATTCTACCAGTTTCTTCAGATACAACTAAACATATAGCATCAGTTTCTTCAGCTAACCCTAATGCCGCTCTATGTCTAGTACCTAATCGTTTATTTAATTTAGAGCTATCACTTGTTGGAAAAACAGCTCCCGCACAAGTAATAGTATTACCTTGTATTATAACACCACCATCATGTAAAGGATTACCATTGTAAAAAATAGAAATTAACAAGTCACTACTTAAATTAGCATATAACTTCTTAGACTTATTAATGTAATCCATTAAACTAACATCTCTCTCTAAAACAATTAAAGCACCAATCTTCTCTTTACGAAGATAATCAATTGCACCTACTAACTCATAAACAACTCTCTCTCTCTCATCAACACTTAAAACTTTATGTCTTCCAAGTAATTGACTTCTTCCAAGTTGTTCAAGAATAGATCTAATCTCTGGTTGAAATATTACAATTAAAGCAATAGGTCCCCATTGAATAACATATTCTAATAAAACTCCAATTGTAGTAAACCCAAAGAAATCACTAACAACTTTTAATAAAACTACTATCGCAACCCCTTTAAATATTAAAGATAATTTAACATTATTTTTAATGTTTTTTAATATAAAATAAATTATTAACCATACTAACAAAATATCCGCAATATCTCTTAATACAGTAACTATATCTGTAAATGTAATATTCATACTTTTCTCCTAACATTAATTATTTCTTATTATTAACTTCTACATAAGTATTTTTAATAAATTGTTTCTTTTTCTTATTATCTAAGTATCTCTCACCCAAATAACCAATAGAAGATGCAATTAAAATGGAAAAAACTACAACAATAACTATATATAAAGGACCATCCAATATATCTCGAAAAAATGTAATAAATATTTCCACAATTTCCACCTCTATTCTCCTAATATGATAACATTTTTTTCTGATTTTAGCAACCACCTATTCTAAAGAATAGATAATAACCCTTTTTTTATATAATAAAAAAACTTAACATAAGTTAAGTCTTTTACATAGATTCTAATTTATTAAATAATATACCTATATTAATTAATCCAGTAATACCAACTAAAGAATAAATAATTCTACTAAACACACTACCTACTCCAAAAATTGTATCTACTAAATTAAAATCAAGTATTCCTACAAATCCCCAATTAATAGCACCAATAATAGTAACTACTAACGCAATCTTTTGTAATGTTTCCATAAATTCCCTCCTAACAATATTATATCCAAATATAATACTATTATTCAAAATTTATTTTTTTATTTGAACTAAATTAATCTTATATAAATCTATATTATCAATATCATCAAAATTAACTATTTCTTTAGTAATAGTAACTGTAAGAAAATAATTATATTCTTCACTAGAATATTTATATTCTTCACTTTCTACGTAATAACCATTATCTAAATAAATTTTATATGTATCATCATAAGCTTCTTTAAGAATATTCTCATCTATCTTATCAATAGAAAAACTTTCTCCGACAATCTCTAATTCATTTATAATATTTTTATATAAAGAATCACTTCCTACAAAAACCATAGAAATATTTGTAAAAATCAATTCATTATTATCAAATCCCAATACAAACTTATCTTGATCATATAAATTATTATAAGGATTACTATATCCTTCAATAGTATCAAGCTTAGTATAATCACCATTAATATACATATAATCATAACTATCATTAATATCAGAAATACCAAAATCTTCTAAATAGATATCTCCATTATATTTATTAATACCACTAAGAGATATATTCTTATAATCTCTAATGTTTCTATACTGATTAGAAATATAATCATTCAAATCATAAGTACCAAATAATACTACTATTAAAACAACAAGTGAAGTTAAAGTTAATAACACAATCCCAATATTACTCAATAACACAGAATTATCTTTATTAGTAGAATCTTCTAATATTATAATTTTCTTTTTCTTTATTTCATTAGGAGTAATACGTTTTCTACCACAAGAACCACAAAAAGTATCATCTTCTTTTAATAAATTACCACAATAAGCACAATACATAAATACCTCCTACACCATCAACACTAAAATAATAATTAAACATGAATATAAAATTGACTTTAATAGTAAAATACCATCAAGCCTAAATGCTAATACTAAAGCATCATCTTGTTTATCTAATAATTTATTCTTATCTAATCTCATTAACTTATAAGTACCAAATACCATAATACCTAATCCAAATATTAATAAATAAATCCAAATAGATATACTATCCCATAAATTACCTAAACTGACTAACAAATTAAATATAGTAATAAAAATGCCTAAAGTATATAAGTAATTATAATACTTATTATAATATCCAATAAATATAAATATTAATGCACTAATAGCAATAAATATAACTACTACAATTGACCCATTAAATAATATAGGTAAATAAATCAAAGAAATACCGATAGTATATAAAATATTTCTAACTCTCATATTATTAATAAATAATCTATTAATAATATATAGTCCATATAATAAAATTAAACTATTAAATATTAAATCAAATTCAAAAGAAAACCCAATTGTATTAACTAAACTAAATAAAGGAATTACTAATACTAGAGAACCAATCATATTATATAATTTATTCTTATTATAAATTAATAATAACCCTAAGTAAGAACTAAGAAGTAAAATATAAGAAACCATATTACTAGCAAAATTCATACTAACACAGTCTAATACAGCATAAATAACTACATACAATAATAAATAACTTAATTCTTTCGCAATAATAAACACTTTATCTATACTATTTCTTAATATATATACATAACTAATATTAATAACTAAAATACATAACCTAAATAATATAGCAAAATCATCCACATTTGTTAAAAAATTAGATAAAAGTAAAGCCACTAAACCAGTAAATAAATAGACTGCTCTAATAGTTTTATTTTTATTAAGTAAATACATACATATAAATATAACACTACTTAAAATATAAATAATCATAAATTTATAATTAACTAAACTAATAAAATGAACAATACTACTAATTAAAAAAACTAATTTAATTGGTTGTAACCAAACTTCATACTTATTAGTACTTAAAGAATATAAACTAAACAAATTAATAAATAACAAAACACTAGTAACTATCAAAGGTGTATAAAAATAATTAAATGAAAATATAAATACAAAAAATAAGAAAGAGTTACTAATAATAGAACTAATAAATAATAATTTTTTATCACCAAGTAATACCCCTATACCATAAGTAAATAAACCTAATATAGTTAATACAATTATATTAATAGAACCTAATAAATTAAATAAACCAATAACTGAAACAATACTAATAATATTACTTAAAGGAAATGCTATTTTAGATAAAATATTCTTATTTCTATGATAATTATAAAAATAAAATATAAATATAAATAAAACAGATATAATTGAAACAATTTTATTAGTAAATGTAATTGAATAAATATCTCCTGCACTTAAAATAAAATTATTAATAAAAACTAAACTACTTGTAATCAAAAAAGTAATTTTAGAAAGATTATAATATACCTTGATATAAGTATTTCCTTTATCGTTTAAAAACAATCCAAATCCAGTAACTAATAATAATATTAACCACAAGAAATCTCTTAAATTAAAGAATACAATTAAATATGCAAGCATACTTAACTTTAATATACCACCAAAGTATAACAAATATTCTTTATTAAACCTTTTATAAGCAACCCATATTAATAAAGCCCCTATATAACATAAAATACTTCTATATAAGTATTTACCAGCACCATTTAAGCTAAACCAAGAACCAAATACTTCAAAAGAAGAAATAGCTATAAATGAAAATAATAAAAATAATAATCCTAATACAAAATAACTAACTACTGTACTAGTTATTTTAATTTTTTCTTTAACAAAATTAGATAAAAATATAAATCCAAACC
>CAYJDP010000002.1:0-2004 GCA_964368975.1 uncultured Muribaculaceae bacterium | reverse complement strand
TATTTAATTTTTTCATATCAGGATCGACATCTAAAACTTTTTTACTCTTAACATCACTACTTAATTTATCTAATGCAATAAATGAAAATATAGAAGCAATAAAATTAGCAAATATTAACACTATTGACCATATCAAAATAGCATCCTTTTTTTTCAAAAAATCTTCATCATTTAATCTAGAATATTTAACAAATAAAATTCCTCCAATTAAACTAATAATACCAAAAACACCTAATACTAAACTAACTGTCATCATAGACCCTAAAACTATAGCAATTATTCCTGATATATTCAATTCCTTTTTACCCATATAATCAACTCCTATTCTATATATAGAATATCATAATAAAAGAATTAATTCTATAACTTTATAAAATTAATTCTAAAATAATAATTCTCCAGAAAAACCAAAAATCAAAATAATATAATAAACTGCATATCCAAACAGAAAACCACTTAATACAAGATTACTAAAAAAACAAAACGTATTACACTTAATACCATTTTTTATAAAAATCTTATATTTAAACATAAAAAACAATCCATTAATTAGAAAATATATAGATAATATAATCATAAATGAAATAAACAAAATATAAACACTATAAATTACTGGAAGTGCGAAAAAAAACACAAAATCACCTCAACTTATTAATAATAATAAAAATATAACCAACCACCCTAGTATAACAAAACTAGATAATACGATTTGAATAATAGAAAATACCCTTATCTTAGTCAAATCTTTATTATTGTTAACATTAATTAATAAATCTTTAATACCAAATATTAAATTAATAACAGCAAATATAAATATTAAATAAACAACTATATTAGAAACAATATCTATCATTTTATCACCTACTATAAATATATCAAAAAAAATAAGACTATACAACATATATAATCTTATCACTAGAAAAATATTTACTGACTTCATCTATTATAAAAGCATTAGCCTCTTCTCTAACTTCACTTTTATAAGCATACTTACCTCTTCCTCTACCTCGCATAATATCTTTATCAAATAAATTAATAGCATTAGGTAAAGCTTCCTCATTAATAACTCTGTGAACATAACTATAAGTCATAAATATTATTTCAAAAAAAACAACTGATTTTACTTCATTCAACAAATTATTATTTAAATATAAAATTAACTCACTATATAATCTTTTCCAGTCACTAATCAATATAACAGGAGCAATTATAATACCAACTTTATACCCAGCCAAAAACAACTTATTAATAGCATTAACCCTATCTACTAAACTAGAAGTACCAAATTCAACTAATTTAATTATCTCTTCAGGATTAACACTTACTCTAATAATGGTTTTTCCACAATGTTTAAGTCCTAATAAATCATCTATCATATGAAACTTAGTAGGAAAAGTAAGATAACCTTTTCCCTCAACTCCAAATTTTTCAATTGTATAAGCCAAATTATTTGTAATACAATTTTCTAAAACCAAATCACTATTACTTCCTATTTCAAAGGTAAGAGCTTTATCACTAGAATTACTTACTTTAATTATCTTATCTAACATAGCTTCTCTATTAACAAAAACTCTTAAATAAGAACACTTATTATAATTACAAACTAAATAACAATATAAACAAAAAGCAGGACAACCAGAAGAAGTATAAGGAACTAAATAATCACTCACCTTACTATTAACAACAAACTTATGAGTCTTTCTAACACCTATTATTAAATTCTTCTTCATTAATATAAAATCTTTATTAGATCTACTTCTTAACTCCAATATATTATTATGATTATCAATTATAACCTTTTCTACATTACTATATTTATCTAATAAATATTTACCAAATTCATAATTAATAACATCTTCCTCATAATAAATCTTTCTCGGAACAAACATAACATCACCAGTATTATTATTTACAAAAAAAAACAAATTATTCTATAATAACTTGCTATTTAATATTATTTATCTAAATTATATATCATCTCATCATAATAACCATCAAATCTAT
>CAYJDP010000001.1:47541-52009 GCA_964368975.1 uncultured Muribaculaceae bacterium | reverse complement strand
TGAGTCACAATTAAATGATGGAAAGTGTCCTGACTGTGGTAGAGAAGTAGTTGAATCAAGTGAAGAAGCTTATTTCTTTAAATTAAGTAAATACGAAGATAAATTATTGAATTATATCGAAGAAAATCCTGGTTTTATTGAACCTGTTTCTCGTAAGAATGAGATAGTAAATAATTTTTTGAAAGAAGGTTTACAAGATTTATGTGTTTCTCGTACTTCTTTTGATTGGGGAATTCAAGTTGATTTTGATCCAAAGCATGTAGTTTATGTTTGGTTAGATGCATTATCTAATTATATTACAAATATAGGGTATGATGTAGAAATTAATAATGATTCTTTTTCTAATTTATGGCCTGCAGATTTACATTTAATTGGGAAAGATATTAGTAGATTCCACGCTATATATTGGCCCTGTTTTTTATGGTCTTTGGGATTAGAGCTTCCAAAAAAAGTATTCGCACATCCTTGGCTATTAATGAATAATGATAAAATGAGTAAATCTAAAGGCAATGTTATATATGCTAATGATTTAGTTGATTCATTTGGATTAGATGTTGTTAGATATTATTTAGCAAAAGAAATTCCTTATGCAAATGATGGAAATTTAACTTATGAATTAGTTATTGATAGAATTAATGGGGAATTAGCTAATACTTTGGGTAATTTAGTTCAAAGAACTATATCTATGGGGCATAAATATTTTGATGGAGTTATTACTAATAAAAATATTTCTTTGGATTTAGATAATACTTTTATTGAAAAAATTAATTTTTTGGATAAAATTGTTGAAGATAAGTTTGATAAATTAATGGTTGCTGATGCTATTGAAGAGATATTTAAAGTACTTAGATTATCAAATAAGTATATAGATGATACTACTCCATGGATTTTAGCTAAGAATGATTCTGACAAGGATAGACTGGAAACAGTATTATATAATTTACTTGAATCAATTCGTGTATGTTCAAATATTTTAAGTGTAGTTATGCCTGATACAAGTGTAAATATTTCTAAACAATTAAACACTGAAGATATAAGTTGTTGTTTTGTTGCTAATAATAAGTATAGTTTGGGTAAAGCAGAAGTTTTATTTATGAGAATTGATAAAGAAAAATATCTTAAAGATGTAAAGTAGGTTGTACATTTTTTGTAAAAGACATTTTAACTATTGTGTCTTTTTTCTTTTGTTGTTATATTTAAAAGGTAGTTGTAAAAATTTATAGGTTTAAGAGGAGATTTTATGGAAGAAAATACTGAAATTGATTTAGATTTAGTACCTAAGTTTTTTACTTTGAATAAGGTATTTATTATTGCTGTATTTTTTATATGTGCAATGTATTATGATACAAGAGATTATGTAGATTTGTGTTATTTAGGTTTAGTTGTATTTTATTATGTTAGAATTAAAATTTTTAGGTGGCAAAGATATCATTAATATGGTATTTTTATTTTGGAGGTGTTTTTATGTTGATAGATTCTCATTGTCATTTTTCCAAAGAGTATTATGATGATTTAGAAGAAGTATTAATTAATAATAAAAAGAATGGTGTAAATAAGATAATTATTTCTGGATGTGATAAAAAAAGTATAAAGGAAGCAATTTTATTGAGCAATAAGTATTGCGAAGTTGAATTATGTTTAGGCTATCATCCTAGTGAAGTTGATAATTTAGAAGATAGAGATATAGAAGAATTAGAGATTTTATTAAAAAATAGTAATGCTATAGCTTTAGGTGAAATTGGATTAGATTATTATTATACTAAAGATAATAAGGATAAACAGATATATATATTTAATAAGCAATTACAGTTAGCTGAAAAATTAAATCTTCCAGTTATTATTCATAGTAGAGATGCTACTAAAGATACAATTGATACTTTAAAAAAATATAACTTAAAAGGTGTAATTCATTGTTTTTCTGATAGTTATGAAACTGCTTTAGAATATATAAAATTAGGATATTTAATTGGAATTAGTGGGGTTATTACATTTAAAAATTCTAAATTAAAAAATGTGGTAAGTAGATTGAAATTAGAAAATGTTGTTTTAGAAACAGATAGTCCTTATTTATCTCCAGAACCATATAGAGGTCAAACAAATAGCTCGAAAAATATATTATATATTGCAGAATATATTGCTGATTTAAAAAATATTTCTCTTGAAGAAGTAGCATTGGTTACTAGTAGTAATGTTTGTAATATTTATAATTTAAAATAATTCTTTTTTATACTTGTTTTTCATAGGTGTTTATTATATAATTATAATCATAGGAGGATATATGTATGCTTAACAATAAAATTAATATGAATAATTTTTATAAAAAGCATTTTCAGAGCTTTGTTATTATTTTTGTATTTTTATTAGTTATTTCTGTAATTGGTGTTACTTTCTCAATATTTTCTTGGACTTCTGCTGGGAATACTCAAAATGTAGTAAGTACAGGATCGGTAACATTTTCTTATAGTGAATCAACTAATGGTATATTAATTACTAATAGTTTACCTATTGCTGATGCTGTTGGTAAAACTTTACAAGCTGGTTCACAAGCTGGTGTTGTACAAGGTTATTTTGATTTTACTTTGTCTGCTACTGTTGTAGGTAATGTAGCTGTTAATTATGAAATATACACTGATAAGCAAGCAGTTGCAAATGAAATTGATCCAGATTATATAAAAATATATTTAACTAATGGGGATAGAGAAGAGGCGTATGATGGGTATGATTTAGTTAGTGTACCAACATATTCTTCTTTACCAGTATCTTCAAGTGATCCTAGTGCTAAGCGTTTATATGCTGGTTCTTTCACTAGCACAGGTACTCAGGATTTTAGATTAAGAATGTGGTTGGCTGATGTTTATACAGTTAGTGCTGGAACAAAATCTTTCGAAATGAAAGTTAATGTGTCAGCGACACAATAAGGAGGAAATATGGAAAATACAGAAGAAAAAAAAGAAAGAAGTTTTACTAAAGAAGTTATACTTCTAATATTAATTTTATCTATATTAGTTGTTTCAGTTGTTGGTATTTCGTTTTCTTCATTTGTAGGTACTCAAAGTGGAAAAAATGACAATGTTGTTAACTCTGGTACTATTTCAATGACTTATACTGAAGAAACTAACGGTATTAGAATTGATAATGCAGTTCCTACAACAGATGCTGCTGGTAAAATATTAAGTGGTAGTAATGAATATTTTGATTTTACAGTTTCATCTTCTTTGATTGGTAGTAGTAGTATTACTTATGAAGTTGCTGCTATGAAAGATAATTCTTCTACAATCTCTGATAATGAAATAAGATTATATTTAGAAAAAGAAGAAAGTGGAACTTATAATGAAGCTATGGCACCTTCTAATTATGTTCCTAGAACATCTGAATCAACTTATGGTGCTCCAGTTGGATCTATGGTTTTAACTACAGATACACATAACTATAGTACTAGTGATAACTATAGATTAAGAATGTGGTTAGGGGAAAATGCTGTTTTAGATTTTGAAACAAGAACTTATATAGTAAAAATTAATATTTATGGGAAAGCTAATTAATAATAATAACAATTTAGGTTATATTAATTAATAGGAGGAATATCATGGAAAATGAAAAAATTCAAGAAAATAAAAAGAAAAGTGGAGTAATGAGAAGTTTGGCTTTAACTTTAGTTTTATTACTAGTTTTAGTAGTTGCTGTTGTGGGTGTTACTTATGCGGTGTTTACTTGGAGTGCTACTTCATTAAATAGGGCAAATAATATTATTTCAACTGGAGCAATTGATTGTTCTATAAATGAAGGATCACCAATTAGTTTAAATGCTGCTCATCCGATAAGTGATGCTCAAGGTAAAATATTAACTAATAATTCAATTGCTGGATATACTCAAGGTTATTATGATGTGATTATCGCTTGTACTTGTGCTGGAAATAGTTGCTCTGGAACATATGATATATCTTTAGAAAATGTTAGTTCGGGAAATGTATTAGATGAACAATATGTTAATACTTACTTAACAGATGGTGCAGTTGGTACTGAAACTGAACTTGCTGCTGTAAGAACATTTAATAGTTTAGATACTGATGTTAATGGAAATAAATCTTTATATAGAGGTTCTTTTACAGGAAGTTTTTCAGAAACATACAGACTTAGAGTTTGGTTAGATGAATCTTATGTTGTATCGGGAACTTCATCTGAGTTTAAAGCTTTAGTTAATGTTGATATTTCAGGAAATTAATAGGAGGAAAATATGAAAAATAATGCGTCAAAACAAATAGTATTATCAGTATTAGCAGTTGCAATTTTAGTTGTTGCTGTAGTCGGAATATCCTATGCGATATTTACTGCTTCTTTAGCAGGGACAAAAGAAAATACTTTGAATACTGGGACAATTCAAATGTCGTATACAGAGGTTACTAATGGAATTGCAATTACTAATGCAATGCCTTTAACTGATGCTCAAGGTAAAGTTTTAACTGGAGAA
>CAYJDP010000001.1:34542-47441 GCA_964368975.1 uncultured Muribaculaceae bacterium | reverse complement strand
GCTGCTTTTTCTGGATTAACTACTGCTAGTTCGATTGGTTCTCCGATAGGAGCTATGATTTTATATGCTGGTAGTTTTGAAAATACTACAGCTACAGAAAATACTTATTCTGAAAACTTTAGATTAAGAATGTGGTTAGCTGAAGGAGCAACAATTGATGCTACTAGTAGATCATTCCAAGTTAAAGTTAATGTTTATGCAAAAGTTAACTAGTTATTAATGCCAATTTATTGGCATTTTTTTTGTCTATTAATAAGTATTTTTTACCTATAACTTTTTTTTTATTATAATTTGTGATAATATATTAATAGAATAATATAGGGAGGTATGGTAATGAATAGTACTTTAATTAGTAATGTTGGTGATAACGATAGTAAAACATCGCTTAATACAGCTTTTACTAATATAAAAAATATTATTAATTTTTGTACAAGAATTATTTTATATGCTATCTTAACTATGTTAATTGGTGCATTTTTATTGTTCGTATTATACTTTGTTGATATGCTTATTAATATTAGTAATGGTAATTCTAAAGTGCCTCTTTTTAATGCATATATTATTATAACTCCTAGTATGGTACCTACAATTAATGTTAATGATGCTATTGTAATTAAAAGAGTAAATGAAGGAGAGCTTGAAATAGATGATATTATTACTTTTACTTCCACTGATAAAAAATATAATGGGCTAACTATTACTCATAGAATTGTTGGTACTGAAACTTTACAAAATGGGGAAGTTGTTTATCGTACAAAGGGAGATGCTAATAATGTAAATGATTCTGCGTTAGTTTCACTTGATAATATTCATGGTAAAGTAATCTTAAGAATTCCTCTAATAGGTAATATTCAGACTATTTTATCTAGTTCGTCTGGTTGGTTGTTTTTTATAGTTATACCTTGTCTTGGTATTATAGCATTTGATATATTTAAGTTGTTTAAAGCGTTTTATTTGAAGAAAATATTAAAAGATGACAAAAGTATAGAAGTTGATAAATCTAAGGTTAAACTAGTTATAAAACCAGATAAATCTAATATTATTACTCAAGAAACTAGTGTTAAAGAAAATATTGTAGATAATGAAGCATTAAATAATGTTATTGATGTAAAAAACAACGAATCTAGTGAATTTGTTGTTGAGGAAAAATTAGTAATTGAAGATTTAAATAAAAATTTTGAAGAAGAGGAAGAAGAAATAGAAATTCTTTAGGTGAGATATATGAAAAAAATATTTAATGAGTACATTAATATAGTAGGATATACTATTTTAGGATTAATATTTGGGTTATCATTCTTTTTATTATTAACTAATCTTTATCATATGGATGAAGTTAATAAAACATATGTGAAAACTGACGATGATTTAAAAATAGTTGAAACAATTAATGCAGAGGTTTTAAAAATTAATAATAATATTAGTTATTTTGATCTTAATACGTATAAAGGGTCTTATGATTTATATGATATGTCTGAAATTAAAAACAAATTGGAAATATGTGTTAAAAACATTAATCAAAGTGATATCAATAGTTATTTATTAAAAGAAGAGATTACTTTAGTTGATGTATATAATTTGCAACAGTCTTTTCAAATTGATATTGCTAATGAATGTTTAATACGACAAATGTATGATTTGACTGTTGCTGAAGGTGATTATAATACTGTTGTTGTTTCTAGTAATATTGCTCCATTTATGGATGATAATATTAAACAATTAATATCATCTAATGATTATTTAGCTAAAGATTTAAAAAATAATAGTAGCTATTACTTTAATAGTAATTATGCTAGTGTTAATTTAATTAATCCAGTTAAAGATAGTTATTATCAAGTTGTTAGTAACTATACTAAGTCAATTGATTTTGTTGTAGATGTTTCTACTTGGTATAATTCTTTAGGAGGTGTTTAAATGTTAAAAATTTTTAATGGTTTGTTTTTAGTATTAAAATTTATATTACTTTTTATATCTTTTGGGTTAACTTTATATATTATGTTGGCTATGTATGATAGACTTAATAAAAATTTAATGGAATCAATAGATGTTTTTTTACCAATGTTATTGTTGGTAATTGTGTTTGTTATTAATGTAATATTTAGACAAAGTTCGGTTAATAAGAATATATTTTATAATATTAGTGCTACAGTAGTTTTTTCTACTATAGTATTTGTTGCATATAGAGCTATATTTGATACTAATATGATTTTAAATAGTGTATTAGGATATGATATAAACTTTGTTTATTTTGATGATTTTATTCCTTTTATGCAAACTATGATATATGGTCTTATTATTGCTAATATTATGTTTATGATTAATCTTGATAAGAAAAAAATAATAGAAAACAAAAGAGTTGAAGTAGAAGTGTTATAACTTGTTACTTCTTTTATTTTATGATATTATTATATGAAGTTGGAGATGTGTATGGAAAAATATAATGTAAAATTTAAGAAAAAGTTTGGACAAAATTTTTTAAAAGATGAAAGTGTTGTTAATAAAATTATTGATATTTCAGAAATTAAAGATAATTCTTTAGTTATAGAAGTTGGGCCTGGTGGAGCAATTTTAACTAAAAAATTAGCAGATTCTTGTAAGCAAGTTGTTGCTTATGAAATTGATGTTGATTTAGAAAAGGAATTAAATAAAAAATTATCTTGTTTTTCAAATATTGATATTTTATATGGAGATTTTTTACAAAAAGATATTGTTAATGATTTAGAAAATTATGATTATGATCATTTATATTTTATTAGTAATGTTCCCTATTATATTACTACTCCTATCATTTTGAAATTATTAAAATCTGGTCTTTTATTTACTAAAATTGTTATGATGGTACAAAAAGAGGTAGGAGAGAGGTTTTCGGCAAGTCCTTGTTCTAAAAATTATGGATCTATTTCTGTATATTTAAATTATTTTTATGATATTAAATATGAATTTTTTGTTGGAAGAGATGAGTTTATTCCAGCTCCTAATGTAGATAGTTGTATTATTTCTTTTAGTGCTAAGGAGAAATTAATTCCATTAAATGATGAGGGTAATTATGAAAAATTAATTAGTGATGCATTTAGATTTAAAAGAAAAAATTTAAGAAATAATTTGGGTAAATATGATAATGATATAGTTATTTCAATTTTATCTAAATATGGATATGATTTATCTAATAGAGCTGAAGAAATACCTTATGAAGTATTTGTTGAGTTAAGCAATAATCTATTTTAAGTTCCTAGTGGAACTTTTTTTCATATAAACCTAGGTTTATACATATTATTTATGGGAGATGATAATATGGATTTTAAAGTAGGTGACTATGTTACAAGAGTTTCTTATAAACATGATGTTTTATTTAGAATAGTTGAAATAGATAGTAATATTGCATATTTGAAAGGTGTTGATTTAAGATTATATGCTGATAGTGACATGTTTGATTTAGTTAAATGTAATGATAATTATAAGAGTGAAGATGATAGTATTGTTGATAGAAATATTAAAGAATTAAATCTTGACAGAAGTCAATATTTTTATTTACCAGGTAAAATATTACATATTGATGGAGATAGTGATTATTTAGAGCGTTGTTTGAGTTTTTATAAGAAACTTAATGTTTTATCTTTTGGTTTTAATCTTAATGAAATGGATGTAGCTTATAAAATTGGTGATTTATTAAATAAACATAATCCAGATATAGTTGTTATTACGGGACATGATGCTTATTATAAAAAGAAGAGTGATACAAAAGATTTAAATAATTATCAAAATTCTAGAAATTTTATTGATGCTGTTAAGGTATGTAGAAAATATGAAAAGAGTCAAGATAAATTAATTATAATAGCTGGTGCTTGTCAATCTAATTATGAAGAATTAATTAAAGCAGGATCTAATTTCGCTTCTAGTCCTAAGAGAATTAATATTCATGCGCTTGATCCGGCTATATTAGCATCATCTATTGCTTTATCAGATAAAAGTAAAACTATTGATATTATTAATCTAATTAAAAAAACAAAATATGGAAGTGATGGTGTTGGAGGAATAATTACTAATGGTACTATGTATGTGGGGTACCCAAGATGATGTTAGATAATATTAGATTAATGATTAAAGATAATGTTGGAAAAAGAAAATTATTTAAATATAAAGGTGTTCGAAATCAAGTTGAAGAATTTTATGGTAAAATTGTTGAGGTTTATTTCATGGTATTTATTATTGAAATAGAGTGTGAAAAATCTGTAGTAAAGTCCTTTAGTTATTCTGATGTATTAACTAACAATTTGGTTATAAAATAAAAGGGTTGCATTTTGTTAAAAAGGGGTATACAATATATTTATAAAGTTAATACTTTAAGAGGGAGGAATGTTTTCATGAAGATTACATCTGTAAACGTACGTAAAATCGAAAAAGAAGGATCGCGTATGAAGGGAATAGCATCAATATTATTAGATGATAGTTTTGCTGTTCATGACATTAGAATTATTGAAGGAGACAACGGTTTATTTATTGCTATGCCTAGTCGTAAAACTGCAACTGGAGGGTATCGTGATATAGCTCATCCTATTAACCCGGAAGTTAGATCTATGTTTGAAGAGGCTATTGTTGAAGCTTTTAATAAAGCAGAAGATATAACTGAATAAATGCATTTTATGCATTTATTTTTCTTTTGTGCATATATTTTCTTAGGAGGCTATTATGGATAAAGATAACATTAGTACAATAAGTAATTATAATCATGGAATAAGTTTACTTGAAAGAAAAAATTTAGTTATTACTGGAGTTAAAAAAATTGATAATTTTGATAGCGAGCAGTTTTTAGTAGAAACGGTACTTGGATTTGTTAAAGTAGTAGGTAGTGATTTAGAATTAATTAAACTTGATACTATGCAAGGAACTGTTTCAATAAAAGGAATGATAGATGGATATAATTATATAGAAGATATAGTAAAAAAAGATAAAGAAAATAGTATATTTAATAGATTATTTAAATAATGATTTTATCTTATCAAATATATTCATTATTTTACTCTTTTATATATGGTTTGTTTTTTTCTTTAATGGTTAATTTAAATTATAAATATTTATTTAAAAAAAAAATAATGATACAGATAATATTTACATTTATTTTTATAATAGTTATGTCTTTAATATATTTTATTGGTTTGGTTTTTATTAATAATGGAGTTATTCATTTGTATTTTTATTTAGTAGTTTCATTAGGTTTTATAATAGGAGTTAGAAAAAGTGTAAAATTTAGAAGAAAGTGATGTAAAATTTCTTTCTTTTTTTTTATTTTGTTGTTATTTATTTATTCTTTTTATATAATATAAGTTAGAAAGGTGGGTATTATAATGGCAAGTAAGAAGAGTAAAAAAAATAAAAAAATAAAACGTATGTTATTACTGGGTTTTACTTCTGTTTTTATTATAATATTTACTGTATATACGATAGGAAATTATTGGGTTGATATTTATAATAAATATCAAGAAAAGAATGAACTAGAAGAAGAATTAATCTTATTACAAGAAGAAGAAAAAGAATTGGAAGTTGATTCTAAGATGTTGCAAGATCCAGAATATGTTGCTAAATATGCAAGAGAAAAATATTTGTATACTAAAGATGGGGAATTTGTTCTTAGGATGCCAGAGGAATAAAAGAATTTTTGTTCTTTTTTATTATTATGATATACTTATAAAGTAATTAGGAGGTTGTATGAATATTTTTGATGAAATTGATTTAAGATATAAATTTAATAATGGTGATAAAATAGTTATAGGGTGTTCTGCTGGTCCTGATTCGATGGCTTTAGTAGATATTATGAATAAGTTAAAGATTAAGTATAATTTATCTTTAATTATAGTTCATATTAATCATAATGTTAGAGAAGAAAGTGTTATTGAAGAAAATTTTGTGAAACTTTATTGTGATATAAATAATTTAATGTATGAATCTATGACGATTGAAGAATATGGTGATGATAATTTTGAAAATGAAGCTCGTAATATTAGATATAATTATTTTTATGAAATTATAAAAAAGTATAAGGCTGATTTTTTAATGACAGCGCATCATGCGGATGACTTAATTGAAACTATTCTTATGAGATTGGTTAGAGGGTCTAATTTATCTGGTTATGCTGGATTTAAAGATTATATAGAAATGGAAAATTATGTTATATTAAGACCTTTGTTTAATTATACTAAAGAAGAGATAATTGAGTATAATAAAATTAATAATATTAAATATTATTTGGATAAATCAAATGAAAGTGATTGTTATACTAGAAATAGATATCGAATGAGTGTTTTACCATTTTTAAAGAGTGAAGATGAAAATGTACATACGAAGTTTATTAAGTTCAATCGATTATTATTTAGTGCAAGTAGGTTTATTGAAAAAGAAAGAGATAAAATTATTAATGATGTTATAAAAGATAATGTAATTAATATTGAGAAATATAAAGAGATAGATTCTTTTTTACAAAAAGAAATATTTTATTATTTACTTAGTGAATTTTATCAAGATGATTTAGTATTAATAAATGATAGGCATGTAGATTTGTTAGTAAATTTAGTGTATAGTAGAAAATCTAATATAAGTATTAATTTACCTAATGATGTAATTGCTAGTAAGAGTTATAATACTTTGGAATTAAAAAGAAATACTGAATTTATTGTTAATTATGAAGTGGAAATTAGTAATTTAGTAGAATTACCAAATAATAAAATCATTGAAAAAGTCAATAATTGTAACGATTTTAGTAATAATGTAATTAGATTATCTAGTGAGGATATTGTTTTACCGTTAATTGTACGCACTAGAAAAATAGGTGATAAAATCAGCGTTAAAGGAATGAATGGTTCTAAAAAAATTAAAGATATTTTTATAGATAGTAAAATAAATTTAGAAGAAAGAGATAGTTGGCCAATAGTTATTGATTCTTTTGGAACTGTTGTTTGGATACCTGGATTAAAAAAATCTAAATTTGATAAAAAAAATAGTGAAAGTTATGATATAATACTTAAGTATAGTTAATGAGGAGGAATATAGTGAATAAAAAAGTAGATTCAAAAGCAATAAAAAAAGGAATTATTCCTTATATATTTATTATTGCATTAATATTAGGAATATTTTATATTTTTAATATATTAAATACTAATGTTAATACTTTAACTTATAATGAATTTGTTAAAGAGTTAAATGAAGGTAATATAGAAGAATTAGCGTTAACTGCTAATAGTTCTGCTTCAATATATGAAGTAAGTGGTAAATTAAAAGGGTATAGTGATAATGAAACTTTTTATGCTAAATTACCTTTTAGTGATGAAGTTGTTGCTCAATTAGTAATGATTAATGAAACAGAAGATTTTAAATTTGAGTCAGTTGAAGATCCAGGTGCTTCTGTTTGGGTTGCAATTTTAGTTAATGTAGTACCTATATTATTACTAGTAATGTTATTATTTTATTTCTTAAATAGACAACTTGCTGGTAATAAAAATTCTATGGATTTTGGTAAAAGTAGAGCTAAATTAAATAATGATAATAATAAAGCAACTTTTAAAGATGTAGCTGGATTAAAAGAAGAAAAAGAAGAAGTTAGTGAATTAATTGATTTCTTAAAAAATCCTAAGAAATTTGAAAAAATGGGAGCTAGAATTCCTAAGGGAGTATTATTATTTGGTCCTCCTGGGACTGGTAAAACTTTACTTGCTAAAGCAGTTGCTGGAGAGGCTAATGTTCCGTTTTATTTTATTAGTGGTTCTGACTTCGTAGAATTATTTGTTGGTGTTGGAGCAAGTCGTGTTAGAGATATGTTTCAACAAGCTAAAAGAAGTGCACCATGTTTAATATTTATCGATGAAATTGATGCTGTAGGTAGACAAAGAGGTACTGGAATGGGAGGAGGACACGATGAACGTGAACAAACTTTAAACCAATTACTTACTGAAATGGATGGTTTTGGTGCTAATGAAGGTATTATAATTATAGCTGCTACAAATAGACCTGATGTTTTAGATCCTGCATTACTTAGACCTGGTAGATTTGATAGACAAGTTACAGTTAGTCTTCCTGATGTAAGGGGTCGTGAGGAAATATTAGGAGTACATGCAAGAAATAAAGTTTTAGCAGAAGGTATTACTTTAAAGAATTTAGCAAAAAGAACTCCAGGATTTAGTGGTGCTGATTTAGAAAATTTATTAAATGAAGCGGCATTACTTACTGTTAGACGTAATAAAGAAAAAATTACTATGAGTGAAGTTGATGAAGCAACAGATAGAGTATTAATGGGGCCTGCTAAAACTTCACACAAATATAGTGAAAATGATCGTAAATTAGTTGCATATCATGAAGCGGGTCATGCTGTTGTTGGTATTAAACTTAAAAATGCTAGTGATGTACAAAAAGTTACAATTATTCCTAGAGGTTCTGCTGGTGGATATAATATGATGGTTCCTAATGAGGAAAAATTATGTTCTACTAAAGCAGATTTGGAAGAGCAAATTGTTGGTTTACTTGGTGGTAGAGCTGCAGAAGAAGTTGTATTTAAAGAAATTACTACAGGGGCACAAAATGACTTTGGTAAAGCTACTAAAATAGCTAGAGCTATGGTTACTGAATATGGTATGAGTGATTTAGGTCCTACTCAATTTGAACATCAAGATGGAAGTGTTTTCTTAGGAAGAGATTATAATAAAAGACAACATTTTTCTAATGAAGTTGCTAATGAAATAGATACTGCAATTAGAGCTATCATTAATAATTGTCATGAAAAAGCAATAACTTTAATTAAAAAAGAGAAGAAATTATTAGATTTAATTGCTGAAGCGTTACTTGAATATGAGACGTTAACTAAAGAGCAAATTGATTATTTAATTGAAAATGGTGTAATGCCAGAAGAAGATGATAATTTGGAAACTATGTCTTTATCTAAATTAAGAGGTATGGCTAAAGAAAAAGAAATTAAGAATTATTCTAAATTAAATAAATCTGAATTAATTAAAGAATTAGATAAGAAGTAAGAGATTACTTCTTTTTTATTGAGTTTTTTTATTATTTCGTGTATAATATGCTTGGTTAGGAGGAAGTATTATGTTTAAAATTGGTAATATAGTTATAAAAAATAGAGTAGTACTTGCTCCTATGGCGGGTATATGTAACTCTTCTTATAGAAGAATTTGTAAAGAATTTGGTGTAGGTTTAATTTATGCTGAAATGGTTAGTGATAAAGCTATTGTTTATTCTAATAAAAAGACTATTGATATGTTATATATGACTGAAGAAGAAAGACCTTTAGTTCAACAAATTTTTGGTAGTGATAAAGATTCTTTTGTTGAAGCTGCCAAATATATTAACGAGGTTATGAAACCTGATATTATAGATATTAATATGGGATGTCCTGTTCCTAAAGTTGCTGTTAGGGCACAGGCTGGATCTGCTTTATTAAAGTCTCCTGAAAAGATTTATGAAATAGTTAAAGCGGTGGTTGAGGCTGTTCCAGTTCCAGTTACTGTAAAAATTAGAAGTGGATGGGATAATAATAATATTAATGCAGTTGAAGTTGCTAAAATAATTGAGTCAGCGGGAGCTAAAGCTATTTGTATTCATGGAAGAACTAGATCGCAAGGTTATAGTGGTCTTGCTGATTGGAATATTATTAAATTAGTTAAAGATAGTGTTTCAATTCCAGTAATAGGCAATGGGGATGTTTGTAGTCCAAATGACGCTAAACGTATGTTGGACTTTTGTGGAGTTGATGCGGTAATGATAGGAAGAGCTGCTTTAGGTAATCCTTGGTTATTAGGTAATTGTGTTAAATATTTAGAGGGATTAGATTATTCTGATGATATTAGTATTGATGAGAGAATAGATGTATGTTTAAGACACATTGATTATTTAAAAACATTTAAAGATGATAAAGTTGCATCACTAGAAATGAGAAACCATATTGGTTGGTATTTCAAAGGAATAAGTGGTTGTAATACATTAAAGAATAAAATATATAAAACTAAGAGTTTATGTGATATAATTTTAGTATTAAATGAATTTAAGGAGGGAATATTGTAAATGGAAAAAGCGTTGTTTATTCAAAGATTAGGGGCTTATATTATTGATTATATTATTATTTTTATTATAGGAACATTAATTGCATCATTTATAGTAGATGTTGATAAGATTAATGAATTAAATGATAAAACTAATTTAATACTAGAAGAATTTAGTTCTGGTGAGATTACACAAAAAGAATATTTTGAAAATTCTATTGAAGTTACATATGAGATAGGAAAAGAACAAGTTGTTTTTACTGGAATATATATTGTAATTATGTTGTTATACTATGTTTTATTTCAATTAAAAAATAAAGGTCAAACTTTAGGGAAGAAATTATTAAAAATAAGAGTTGTTGGAGTTGCTGGTGATATTAATATATGGTTATTCTTGTTAAGAGGGTTGTTTGTTAATTTGATTTTTACTTCAATAGTTAGCTTTTTAATAATAATTTTTGGAGATTTAAATTTATTTAATTATTATGCATATTTTGAAGTATTATTTAGTATTATTTTATTTGTTTCAATGACAATGGTTGTATTTAGAAAAGATAGTCGTGGGTTACATGATTTATTTGCTAAAACAGAAGTAGTTAAAATTTAGGAGGTATTTATGAGAGAGTTTAGTGAACAAGAGTTAGTTCGTAGAGAAAAAGTTAATGAATTAAGAGAATTAGGTATTGATCCATTTGGATCTAAAATAGATGTTACGTCTAATTCTAAAGATATAAATTTAAAGTTTGGTGAATACGATAAAGAGTATTTACATGATAATGAAGTAGAGGTTGTAGTTGCTGGTAGAATTATGACTAGAAGAAGAAAAGGTAAAGTTGGATTTTTCCATATTCAAGATAAATTTGGTCAATTACAAATATATATTCGTAAAGATTTAGTTACTGAAGATGAATATGAGCTATTTAAAAAAGCTGATATTGGAGATATTGTTGGTATTAGAGGTATAGTTTTCAGAACTGATGCTGGTGAGTTGAGTGTTAAAGCATTAGAATATATTCATTTAGTTAAAGCACTAAAACCTTTACCGGAAAAGTTTCATGGTCTTTCTGATCAAGAAATAAAATTACGTAAGAGATATTTAGATATGATAATGGATCCTGAAATTATGAATCTATTTAGAAAAAAACAAATTTTTTGGTCTACTGTGAGAAATTATTTAATAGAAAACGATTTTTTGGAAGTAGAAACTCCTATTCTTGAGAATACAGCGGGAGGAGCAGCAGCAACTCCATTTTCTACTCATCATAATGCTTTGGACTTAGATGTGTTTTTAAGAATTTCTATGGGAGAGTTATGGCAAAAAAAATTATTAGTTGCGGGATATGAGCGTACTTTTGAAATAGGTAGACAATTTAGAAATGAAGGGATGAGTCCTGAACATTTACAAGATTATACTCAGATGGAATTTTATTGGGCTTATGCTGATTATAAAATGGGAATGGATTTTGTTAAAGAAATGTATCGCAAAATTGTAAAAAATACTTTAGGTACTTCAGTATTTACTTCTCGTGGATTTACTATTGATATTGATAAAGAGTGGGAAATTTATGATTTTGAAACTGTGGTTAAAGAAGGAACTGGAGTTGATATTTATAATTCAACAAAAGAAGATGTTATGGCTGTACTAGATAAGGAAAATATTGAATATGATAAAGATGCACCGTATTGGAGATTAGTTGATGTTTTATGGAAACTAGTACGTAAAAATTTAGGTGGACCTGGTTTTTTAGTTGGGCAACCTGTTGAATTAAATCCTTTGCCTAAACGTATGAAAAGTGATCCAAGAAAAGTTGCTCAATTTCAAGTTATTTTAGCTGGTAGTGAAATGGGGAACGGTTATAATGAATTAAATGATGCTGATGATTTAGAAAAACGTTTCTTAGAACAACGAGAAATGGCTGAAGCAGGTGATGAAGAAGCTCATGCTCATGATAAGGAATTTATTGAAGCTTTAGAATATGGAATGCCTCCGGCTTTTGGATTTGGTGTTTCTGAAAGATTATTTTCAACGTTAATGGATAGACCTATAAGAGAATGTGTTATGTTCCCTTTGATGAAACCAATTCATAATAATGAAAAATAATGTTTGTTATTTTTAAAAAGTAAGAATTATCTTACTTTTTTTTAATTAACACTTGTAAATTATGATAAAACTATATATAATTATTATGGGAGGTTATTATGAAGAAACATAACATAATTAAAGTCGTTCTTATCACTATTTTAGTGGCAGTATTACTTACTTGGATTTTACCAGCTGCATATTTTTCAGGTGAGTATGTTGATCAAGGACGCATTCAAATGGGGATTTTTGATTTATTTAATTATCCAGCTACAGCTATTTCATATTTTGGATATATTTCATTATATTTATTAGCAGTAGGAGTTTTATATGGAGTTTTATCTAAAGTCGAAGCATATTCAGTTATGATTGATAAATTAGCTAAAAAATTTGCTCCAAATAAAGCTATTGTTATTTCTGTTATGATCGCATTAATAGCAATTATTAATTCAGTAATTGGAGTTCAAATAGTATTTTTAGTATTTGTACCAATGCTAGTTTCAGTAATTGTTAAAATGGGTTATGATAAGATGGTAGCTGCATTAACTTTAGTAGGATCTATTCTAATTGGTGTTGCAGGTACTACTTTAGCTACACAAAATAACAGTATGATTTTATCTAGTTTAACTATTGATTTATATGATGAAATTTATATTAAAATTATTGTGTTAGTAGTAGGAATTGCATTGTTAATTGTTAATACATTATTATATGCAAAAACTATTAAGACAGAAGTAAAAGCAATTAAAGTTGAAGATAAAAAAGTTGAGAAAGTAGAAGAAGTTGTT
>CAYJDP010000001.1:30078-34442 GCA_964368975.1 uncultured Muribaculaceae bacterium | reverse complement strand
GAAGAAGTTGTTAAAACTAAGACTGCAACTAAAACAGCACCAGCTAAAAAATCTACAACTAAAAAAGCTACTAGTGGAAAAACATCAACTAGTAAATCAAAAACAACTACTAAAAAAACTACAACTAAAAAATCTAAAAATCTTGCTGCAGCTATGGCAAGTGATGTGATTGTAGCTAAAGGTGGAAAAAAAGCTAATTTTATTCCATTAATAGTAGTATTCTCATTATTACTAATTATAATGATTTTATCTTTTATGAGTTGGATGACTGCTTTTGAAGTAGATATCTTTGATAAAACATTATTATCTATTACTTCATTTGAAGTTGGTGGATTTGTAGTATTTGCAAAATTATTAGGAACTGTTAATGCTTTTGGATATTGGTCTTTAGCTGAATTTACAGTAACTACTGTTTTAGCAGCTTTATTAATTGGTTTATTATATAAAGTAAAATTTACTGATATGCTTGAAGGTGTTAAAGAAGTTGGTAAAAAAGCTATTGGACCTGCAATTATTGTAATTATGATTTATGTAGTTTTAGTTATTACTACATATCATCCGTTCCAATTAACTATTTATAACTTCATACTTGAATTAACTTCAGGATTCAATGTGTTTACATCTACATTAGTTGCTATTTTAGCTTCTGTGTTAAATGTTGAACCAATTTATGTTTTCCAAAGTATTTTACCTTACTTTGCATCAGTTGTGACTGAAACAGAAGTATATCCTATTGCAGGAATTTTATTCCAAGCAATTTATGGTATTACTATGTTAGTTGCTCCTACAAGTATTGTATTAATGACTGTTTTACATTATTTAGATATATCTTATACTAATTGGTTAAAAACTGTTTGGAAATTATTTGCTGAGTTATTATGTGCAGTTGTTATAATTGTTATGATACTAGTAATGTTATAAAATTAAGAAGATTTATTCTTCTTTTTTTTTTGCGATTTTTGTCTGAATTTTTCGATTAGTATTATTTGATTTATTATATAGATTAACCTTAAAATATTAGTAAGGGAGATGATATAATGTTTTCAAAATTTAGTGAAGAAGCACAAAAAGTATTGTTGCTTGCAAAAAAAGAAATGTCTTTATTAAAACATCCTTATGTTGGTAGCGAGCATTTGCTTTTATCGATATTAAGTCAAACTAAATTAGATGTTACAAATTATTTGAAAAAGAATAATATTACTTATGATTTATTTAAAAAAGAGATTATTAAAATAATAGGAGTTGGAAGTTGTAGTAATGATTGGTTTTTATATACACCTTTATTAAAAAGAGTAATTGAAAATGCTATTTTAGATAGTAAAGAAGAAGAGGAAGAAGAAGTTAGTGTTGAGAGGTTATTTATTTCTTTATTAGAAGAAGGTGATGGTGTTGCTATTAGAGTATTAATGGGAATGAATATCGATATTGATTTGTTATATGATAAGTTTTCTAATAAGTTTATATATAGAAGTTCATTAAATAAAGGAAAATTATTGATTGATGAATTTGGGGTTGATTTTACTGAAAGAGCTAAAAATGGTGAGTTTGATCCTACTATTGGTAGAGATAGGGAATTAAATAGAATTATTGAAATATTACTTAGGAGAACTAAAAACAATCCTTTATTAATTGGTGATGCTGGAGTAGGTAAAACTGCAATTATTGAAGAATTAGCTAAAATGATAGTTGATGGTAATGTCCCTAAAGCTCTTTTAAATAAGCGTGTTGTTGAAGTAATGATGTCATCTTTGGTCTCTGGTACTAAATATAGAGGTGAATTTGAAGAGAGAATATCTAAAATAATAAGTGAATTAGAAAGCGAGAAAGATATAATTTTATTTATAGATGAAATACATACTTTAGTAGGTGCTGGTGGAGCTGAGGGAGCGATTGATGCTTCTAATATACTAAAACCTTCTCTTGCTAGAGGTAAAATTAAAGTAATAGGTGCTACTACAAGTGAGGAGTATAAGAAATTTATAGAAAGTGATAAGGCTTTAGATAGAAGATTTCAAAAATTAAATATTAATGAGCCTTCATTTGAAGAGGTAGTTAAAATTATTACTAAATTAAAAGAAGTTTATGAAGATTTTCATAATGTTATTATTAGTGAGGATTTAGTAAATGAGATAGTTGATTTATCTAGTAGGTATATAAGCAAAGGTCGTCAACCTGATAAGTCAATTGATATATTAGATGAAATATGTATAAGGACTTCTTTAAAAGATAATAAATATGAGGAAAAGCTTAAATTATTAAGGTTAAAGCTTAATAATTTAAAAGACAATAAGAATAGGGCAATAATTGAACATGATTTTAAAAGCGCAAGTTCATACAAGGGAGATGAGATTAAGTTAGAGCATGAACTAAATAAACTTTCTTTAAAGCAAGATAGTTTAGCAAAAAGAAAAGAAGTAGATTTAGATGTTTTGTATGATATTATTTATGAAAAAAGCAACATTCCTGTTAAGGATATAATTAATAAGAATTCTAAAGATATATATAATAATATTATTAAAGTAATTGTTGGACAAGATATTGCCATAAAGAAAATTATTAATACAATTAACTTTAAACTTAAAAGAAATATTCCTTATTCATTTTTGTTGATTGGTGATACTGGTGTTGGTAAAACTTTGTTTGTTAAAGAGTATGCAAGACTTTTTTATTCAAAGAGTGCTTTTATAAGAGTTGATATGAGTGAATATAAAGAAAGTCATTCTGTTAGTAAGATAATTGGTTCGCCACCAGGATATGTAGGTTATGATAATAAAAAAAGTATTGTTGAGAGAGTTAGAGATAATCCTTATTCTATTATTTTATTAGATGAAGTTGAAAAAGGTCATATTGATGTAATTAGATTATTTTTACAAATTCTTGATGAAGGTAGTATTGATTCTAGTAGTGGTGAAAAGATTGATTTTAGTAATACTTGTATTTTTATGACATCTAATTTAGGATGTAAATCTGTAGGAATGGGCTTTGTTAATAATAATTTAAATGATATAAATAATAAAGTTATGGAATTTTTTAGTAAAGAGTTTATTAATAGAATAGATGAAATTATTTTATTTGATAATTTATGTAAGGCTTCAATAGAGTGTATAATAAAGAAGCAATTAAGTTTATTAAATTGTTATGATAAGACAATTATTAGTAGAATAGTTAATGAATGTGAATATGAAAAATTTGGTGCTCGTAAGATTAAGCGTTTAATTGATAAATATTATGATGATATTATAAAAGTAAAAGTAGACTGATTTTTAGTCTCTTTTTATTTTGTTAATAATATGTTATACTATAGGCAGTAAATTGATGGAGGCGATATGTATGAGAATTTATAATACTTTAAATAAGCGTGTAGAAGAATTTGTTCCTAATGTTTTAGGAGAAGTTAAATTGTATACTTGTGGGCCTACTGTATATCATTATGCTCATATTGGGAACTTACGTACTTATATTTTTGAAGATATTTTAGATAAAGTTTTGAAATATATAGGTTATAATGTTATTCGTTGTATGAATATTAGTGATGTTGGTCATCTTACTAGTGATGGTGATACTGGTGATGATAAGATGTTAAAAGGTGCTTTAAGAGAAGGTAAAACTGTATATGAAATTGCTAAATTTTATACAGATGCTTTTTTAGAAGATATGGATAAGTTAAATATTAAGAGACCAGAAATTATTGAAGCAGCTAGTGATCATATAGATGTTTATATAAAGATTGTTGAAAAACTAGTAGAAGATGATTTTGCTTATATTTCTTCTGGTAATGTTTATTTTGATATTAGTAAGTATCCTGATTATTATAAGTTGTCAGGTAAGGATCCTGATGAATTGATGATTGGTGTTAGAGATGATGTTGATTTAGATGTATCTAAAAAAAATCCAGCTGATTTTGTACTTTGGTTTACTTCTTCAAAATTTAGTAATCAAGATATGCAGTGGGATTCTCCTTGGGGAAGAGGTTATCCAGGTTGGCATATAGAATGTAGTGGTATTGCTTTAAAGTTTTTGGGAGAGCAAATTGATATTCATTGTGGTGGTGTTGATAATATATTTCCACATCATACTAATGAAATTGCTCAAAGTGAGAGTTATACTGGAAAAAAATGGTGTAATTATTGGTGTCATGGTTCGCATTTAAATGATAAAGTAGGAAAAATGAGTAAATCAAAAGGAGAATTTTTACAATTAGATTTACTAATAAAAAAAGGTTATAATCCTTTGGTATATAGATTTTTTTGTTTAGGAAGTCATTATCGTAATAATTTAGTTTTTAGTTATGATTCTTTAGATATAGCAGATAATTCTTATAAAAAATTAATAAACAAAATAAGTATGATTGAACGATTTGGGGA
>CAYJDP010000001.1:0-30068 GCA_964368975.1 uncultured Muribaculaceae bacterium | reverse complement strand
TTGATACTTTAAGTTTAGATTTATATAAAAATAAATTTAGTGAAGCAATAGAAAATGATTTAAATACTTCTTCGATGATTACCTTAATTTATGATGTTTTAAAAGATGAAGCTGTTAATGGTAATACTAAAATAAAAATAATTTCTTCTTTTGATGAGGTGTTATCATTAGATTTATTAAAAGAAGAAGAAATTGTTATTGATAATGAATTAAAAGTATATATTTTAAAGAAGATTGAAGATAGAAGTAATGCAAAAAAGAATAAAGATTTTCAATTAGCAGATTCTATTAGAAATGAATTATTAACTAAAGGTATTAAGTTATTGGATGGAAGAGATGGAACAACTTATGAAATTGTAGGATAAGTTATTTATAATAACTTTTCTTTTTGGAGGTAAAATATGAATGTGTTAGAAGTAAATGTTTTAGTGCTTGCTTATTTAGGTGATACTATATATGAGAATTATGTTAGAAAATTTCTTGTTAATAAAGGTATTGCTAACGTAAATGATTTACAAAAGAATGCTATTAAGTATGTTAGTGCGACTAGTCAATCAAATTTTTTAAAGTGTATGATTGATGATGAGTTGTTAAGTGAAGAAGAAATTAATGTAGTGAAGAGAGCTAGAAATTATAAAAGTTATTCTAAACCTAAAAGTTGTGATGTTCAAACTTATAAAAATGCAACTGGTTTAGAAGCGTTAATTGGTCATTTGGATTATATAGGCAATAAAGATAGAATTAATGAAATTATGAGTTATATATTAAAATAGGAGGTATTATGTTAGTATATGGAAGAAATGTATGTAGAGAGTTTTTAGAAAAAGGTAAAGATGTTGAAAAGATAATAATTCAAGAAGGTTTTGACGATAAAAATACTTTAGAGTTAATTGAAAATGGTGAATTTGTTATTGAAACTTTGAAAAAAAGAGAAATTGACCGTTTGTGTGATGGTGTACATCAGGGTATAATTCTATTTGTTGCGGATTACAAATATTATAATATTGATGATATTAAAGATGATAGTAGTTTTATAGTTATACTTGATCATTTAGAAGACCCTCATAATTTAGGTGCAATTATTCGTACTTGTGAGGCTGCGGGAGTAGACTATATTTTGTTACCTAAGAATAGACAAGTTCAAGTTAATTCTACAGTTATGAAAACTAGTGTTGGTACTGTTGATAATGTTAAATTGGTATCTGTTAGTAATTTAGTTAATGCAATTAATAAATTGAAAAAGATGGGTTATTGGATTGTTGGTACTGCTTTAGAAGATAGTGTTGATTTCAAATCTATTGATTATTCAGGTAAAATTGGATTAGTTATAGGTAATGAGGGTAATGGTATATCTCGTTTAGTTAGAGAATCTTGTGATTTTATAGCAAAGATACCTATGTTTGGTAGTACTAATAGTTTAAATGCATCAGTAGCTGCAGGTGTTATGATATATGAGGTAATTCGCGATAGAAAGTAGAGGTTACTTTGAATTATAAGAATTATAATGATTATGAATTAATTTACATGATTAGAGAAAATGATGAAGTTGAGTACGATTATTTATTTAAAAAATATGAACCATTAATTAGAAATGTTGCTGGGAAATATGGAATGTATGTAAAAAATAATGGTGGGGATTTTGATGATCTAGTTCAAGAAGGGTTTGTTAGTTTACATGATGCTGTTAAATCTTTTGATGAAAGTAAAGGTGTGTTATTTTATACTTTAGCTAATGTTTGTATAGAAAGAGGAATGCAAAGATATTGTAAAAAACTTAGTACAAAGAAAAATTCTTTTTTAAATAATTTTGTTAATATAGAATTACTCGAAAATAAGTTAGGAGACTATGTTATTGATCCTGCAATTATAATTGAAGATACTGCTTCTGAAAATAATTTTGTTAGATGTAAAAATTTATTTTCTTTTAAACATAGCTTAGTTTTTGAACTTAAGTATAATGGATTTACTTATAAAGAAATTTCTAGATTATTAGATATTTCTATTAGTACTGTTGATAAGAGATTATGTAAAATTAAAAGTAAACTTAGAGAAATAAGAGAAGTTATGTAGAAAAGTTTTGTCTTTTCTTTTTTTTTGTTATACAATTATAGTAGGGTGATTAGACTATGAAGAACAATGATACTAATGTTACTAGTGTTCAAGAGTGGATACAATTTAATACTAGTGAAGATGATTTTAAAGAGTTGTTCTTTAATATGGGGATGACTATGAAGTTTTTACATGAAAAAGGTTATTGTATTAAAACATTTAATTTAGGAGAAATTGAGGTTTTAAATGATTCAGTAAAATTAATTAGATATAAAACATTATTAAAAATGCCTGATGATAAAAATTATCATGAAGAATTAATTCATGAAGATGTATATAATTCGGCTTTTATGCAAGTTAGTTTATATACAAATTGTAATAATTTAAATCCTCATTTTTTAAAAAATAATTTTGATAGTTTTGAAACATTTTTACCTGAGGATGATTGTGGCTATTATCGAGGTATTTTAAAAAATGGAAGTAATATTTACTATAGTGATTATGTTTTTGAAAAGAAGAAAAGACAAACTTTGGAGCTAAACAAACAAGTTAATAGTGAAGGTGGACGTGGGTATACTAAAACTAATGGTAGTAGTTCTGTTGAAGAAGTAGATGAAGAATTATTTGATAAAGAGAAGATTATTAAAGAAAATTTTAATATAAATAAATTAATTTATAATACTTTATTTAGGTTGAATAGTCGTGCTTTTAGTAATTATATTGTTTATCCATTAATTTTATTAGTTTGTTTATTTATTATTTTTATACTTATTAATGTATTTAGTTTAATTTAAGATTTATTTATACGAACTCATTTAAATATGAGTTTTTTCTTGTGTTTTTCTATGTTTTATAGTAGAATAAGAAACTAATTTGGAGGTATTTATGAATAAATTAGATATAGAAAAAATATATGATATATGTAATAAAAAGTTTTTAGGCCCTTTTTATAAGGAATTAGAATCTTTTGAAGAGGTTTTAGAAAATATACAAAAGGAAGTTGATTTTATACAATTATATCTTAAACCTAGAAAAAATAAGAAAGTTTCAGGGGAAGATGCTTTAAGAATAGTTAGTACATTAGAAAAAGTTAATTTTTATGAACATAATATGACGATTACTTTTGATGAGTATGTTGATAAGTTTTGTGATGATGATACTAAAAGTGTAATTTCTTTACAAGAAGATACTGTATTTGATGTGGAGTCAATTGTTGATAAGGATAAAATAATGTGTTCGGTTATTGAAGGGTATTTATTATATTATAAAGAGCAAGTTTTAACAAAAAAAGATGTAAAAAGATTAAAAATTTTATTAGAAGTAAATAAAGATAGAGTAATACCGGAAAGTATGGTTATTAAAATCAGAAATTCTTGTGGTTCTTTTGCTTTTAATATGTTTGGTAAATATAATGATGTTAGAAATGATTATATAAATATGAAAGAATTTATGAGAAAGCAAGAAGAAGAGGCGAGAGAGATTAATAGAAAAATCACTAGTGTTTCTGAAGAGAGTATGGATAAAAATATTTCTAAAGATATCGATAAAGAAAATATTGAAATTTTAGAAGATTCAACTATAGTTATAACAACTCAAGAGGAAACAGCTTCTGAAATTTCTAGTTATTCTAGACAAATTTATGAGATAATGAATCAAGATATTGAACAATGTGATATTTTAGCAATGATGCCTGTAGAGGGAAGTGTTAATTATTATAGAGTTTATTCTGAGGTTAGCGAATTGTTACATAAAGATATTAATGATTGTAATGAGTTGTTAGAATCATCTTCTGATGAAGATAAAGTTGAAATTTTAGGGATGTTAGATAGTGTTAACTCTAATATGAAATTATTAAATGAATATTATGGTAATGATGAGAAGAGTAGTGAAAAGAAATTTGTAATGGTAAATGGTAAAAAAGCTAGTAAGTAGGTTGACATTTCCTTGTGTTTGTGGTATTTTATATGTGAGCACGAGGAAGTGTTTTTTATTTTAGAAAGAAGTTGGTGAAAAAATGGTTAAAGTTTTGAAAAAACAAGATCTAAAAAAAGATAATAAAAAAAAGGTTGTTGAAGCTAAAGTTGAGACTAAAAAAGAGAACTTATGGGTAAGATTTAGAATCTTTTTACATGGTGTAAAGAGTGAAACTACTAAGATACATTGGCCTAGTAAACATGATATGGTTAAATATTCTGTTGCTACGGTATTTTTTATAGTATTTTGTTCGGCATTCTTTTATGTAGTTACATTGCTATTTGCATATGTACAATCATTATTTAATTAGGAGGTAATTATGGATAAACAATGGTACGTAGTTAATACTTATTCTGGACATGAGAATAAAGTTAAAGAGAAATTAGAGATGAGAGCTGAGTCTATGAATATGGAAGATTTTATTCATAGAGTTATAGTTCCTGAAACAACGGAAGTTGAAATTAAAGATGGGGTAACTAAAGAAAAAGTTAAGAAAATGTTCCCTGGATATATTTTAGTTGAAATGGTTATGGAAGATGAAGCTTGGTATGTAGTTCGTAATACTCCTGGTGTTACTGGATTTATTGGATCAAGTGGAAAAGGTGCTAAGCCTACGCCTTTACAGCCATATGAAGTTGATAATATATTAAATAGTATGGGTATTTCTAGAATTGATGTAAAAGTTGATTTGGAAGAAGGTATGAGTGTTAAAATAATTGCTGGTCCATTTAACGGAATGTTTGGTAAAATTGATAAAATTGATCTTACTACTCAAAAACTTGAATTACTAGTTGATTTATTTGGGCAAGAGACATCGGTTGAAGTAGAACTTACTGAGATTGAAAAAGTGTAAAAAAAAGATTGCATTATTGAGAATAGTGTGATATTATTTAATCGCTATATTTAAATTTAATATAGATTTAGTGGGAAGCATGGTTTTTGATTTATGAAAGCGGGATCAAGCTATTTGTACCACTCCTCGAAAACTTTAAAAATATTATAGGAGGTGTTTTTCGTGGCGAAAGAAGCAGTTAAAAAAATTAAAATACAAGTACCAGCGGGTAAAGCTACTCCAGCTCCACCAATAGGAACTGTATTAGGGCCAGCAGGTATTAATTTACAAGAATTTTGTGTTAAATATAATGATGCTACTAGAGATAAAATGGGTGACATTTTACCAGTAGAAATTTCAATATATGATGATAGAAGTTTTGATTTTGTAATCAAGACTCCACCAACAAGTTTCTTATTAAAGAAATATGCAAAAATTGATAAAGGTTCAGTTAAGGGAGCGAACGAAGTTGTTGCTACATTAACTATGGATCAAATTAAAGAAATAGCGGAAATCAAATTAGTTGATTTAAATTCATATGATGTAGAAGCTGCAATGAAAGTTGTTGCTGGTACTGCAAAAAATATGGGTATTGCTGTTGAAGAAAATAAATAATTAATAAATTATTAAATAGGGCAACCTAAGTGGAAGGAAAACCGCTTTCCGATTATACCACATAAGGAGGAAATTTTAATGAAAAAGAGAAGTAGAAAATATACTGAAGCTTTAGCAAAAGTTGTTAAAGGACAAGTATATGCAAAAGAAGAAGCTATTAAATTAGTTAAAGAAACATCTACTAGTTCTTTTGATGGAACAGTTGAAGTATCTATGAGACTTAATCTTGATACTAAAAAAGCTGATCAACAATTAAGAGGTGCTATTGTACTTCCTAAAGGAACTGGTAAAACATGTAAGGTTTTAGTTATTGCTAGAGGTCCAAAAGCTCAAGAAGCTAAAGACGCTGGTGCTGACTTTGTTGGAGATGTAGATATGTTAGAAAAAATCGAAAAAGAAAATTGGTTCGGTTTTGATACTATGATTGCTACTCCTGATATGATGCCATTACTTGGTAAATTAGGACGTGTACTTGGACCTAAAGGTTTAATGCCAAATCCTAAAACTGGAACTGTTACATTAGATGTTAAAAAAGCAGTTGAAGAAGTTAAAGCTGGTAAAGTTGAATATAGAACTGATAGTTTTGGTAATATTCATGGGATTATTGGTAAAGTTTCATTTACTGAAGAAGATTTATTAACTAACTTAAATGCATTTGTTGCAAATATTTTAAGAATTAAACCTACTACTGTTAAAGGTGAGTATGTTAAAAACATTTCTGTAAGTTCTACAATGGGTCCAGGAATTAAAGTTGAAAATAATTTTGACAAATAAGAATTTATAGTATATAATAAAAACAATTTGTTGGTGCCATAGACAGTAGGTAATATTTGTAAATCCTACCGAGGACTACTTTTTTAAGAAGGTCCTCAAGTAATTGGGGATTTTTTATGGTAACCTTTAAATAATATATAAGGAGGTGTTTTAATGGCAAGTGAGAAAATCTTAAAACAAAAACAAGGTGTTATTGATGAGATTAAAGGTCGCGTTGAAGAGGCTAATAGTGTAGTTTTATTCGATTACCGTGGATTAACTGATGGTGAAACTAAAGAATTACGTATTAAACTTAGAGAAGCTGGAGCTGATTATAAAGTATATAAAAATACTTTAATGGCAAGAGCATTTAGCGATTTAAATATTGATCTTAGTGCTGGTTTAGAAGGTCCTAGTGCATTCGCATATGGAACTGATCAAATCGCACCGATTAAGATTCTTACAGATTTTGCTAAGTCACATAGTGCATTATCATTAAAAGTTGGTATTGTTGATGGTGAAGTAGCTGATCAAAGCAAGTTAGCAGAGTTTGCAACTATTCCATCGAGAGAAGGATTACTTACAATGTTAGCGTCAGGTATGTTAGGTATTCAAAAAGATTTAGCTATCTGTTTAGACTTATATAGTCAAGATTTAGAAGAAAAAAATTAATTATAAAAAAATAGGAGGAAAATTAAAATGGCAAAAATTACAAGAGATGAATTTATCAGTAGTTTAAAAGAAATGACTTTATTAGAAGTTAAAGAATTAGTAGATGCAATGAAAGAAGAGTTTGGAGTTGATCCTTCAGCTGTAGCAGTAGCTGCACCAGCTGCTGGTGGAGATGCTGATGCTGCACCAAGTGCTGTAACTGTTTCAATCGCTGATGCTGGAGCTGCTAAAGTAGCAGTTATCAAAGTAGTTAAAGAAATTACAGGATTAGGTTTAAAAGAATCTAAAGATATCGTTGATAATAACGGTGCTGTAAAAGAAAATATTTCTGCTGATGAAGCTAATGAATTAAAAGCTAAGCTTGAAGAAGCTGGAGCTACTGTAGAAGTTAAATAATTAACTTCTTTTTCTTTGTTAAGTTTTTTGTAAAAAAATGTAAAAAATAGTCAAAAATGTTTGACAAAGTATAAAATATAGTGTAATATATGTTTACGAAAGGGAGAAAAACTAGGATTAATTTTAGAGTTTCTCCTTCTTTTTTTGTTTTTTGGGGGTAATATGGCACATTATTTTACTAATGACAAATTAGAGAGCAATATGAAATTGATAGATGTTTTTGTTTTGGGACAAAAATCTTCTTTTTACACTGATAATGGTGTGTTTTCAAAAGATGGTTTGGATTTTGGCAGTAGACTTCTTCTTGAGTCAATCCCACTAGGGGAAGTTGGAGGCAAAATTCTTGATGTGGGTTGCGGATTTGGAGTAATTGGACTGACAATTGCTAAGAATACAGGTGCTTCAGTAGATATGATTGATGTTAATCTTCGTGCTATTCATTTGGCGAAGATGAATGCCAAGAAAAATAACATTAATAAGGTTAATGTATTCGAAAGTAGTTGTTATACTAATGTAGTGGACAAATACTCGACTATTATTACTAATCCTCCGATAAGGGCTGGTAAGAAAATAGTATATGAAATAGTGATGGGAGCTAATGACTATTTACTAGATGGTGGTAGACTATATATAGTAATTAGAAAAGAGCAAGGTGCTAAATCGCTAATTCTCGACTTAGAAAAATTATATGATGTAAGTATAATTGAGAAGAAAAAGGGCTTTTTCATACTAGAATGTATGAAAAGATAATATTATGATGGGGTGAATATATGAATTTTAAAAATGTTAAATATGGTAGTTTTCGTGAGCGTAGAAACTATTCTAAAATTAGAAATTCTTATGAATTAAAAGATTTATTAGAAATTCAAAAGAAATCTTATAACTGGTTTAGAGAAACTGGTATTAAAGAAGTTTTCGATGATTTATTTCCTGTTGAAAATTTTTCAGGAACATTACGTTTAGAATTTGGGGATTATTATTTTGATAAGCCTGGTTATTCTATTAAAGAAAGTAAAGATAGAGAAACTACTTTTTCTGCACCGTTAAGAGTAGAAGTTCGTTTATTTAATCAGGAAACTGGTGAAGTTAAAGAACAAGAAATTTTTATGGGTGATATGCCAATTATGACTGAGAGTGGGACTTTCATTATAAATGGAGCTGAGCGTGTTATTGTTTCGCAATTAGTTAGATCTCCTAGTGTTTATTTTAATCATGAAATTGATAAAAACGGACGTAGAATTGTTACTTCACAAATTATTCCTAATAGAGGAACTTGGTTAGAATTTGAAGTTGATGCAAGAGATGTATTATATGTAAGAATTGATCGTACTAGAAAAGTTACATTATCTACATTACTTCGTGCGTTTGGTTTATCTACGGATGAAGAGATTATTAAAGTATTTGGTGATAATGAATATTTAAAAAATACTATTGCTAAAGATTCTACTAAAAATACTGATGAAGCTTTAATTGAAATTTATGAGAAATTAAGACCAGGTGAGCCAGCTACTTTAGATTCTTCTAAGAATCAAATTATTACTAGATTCTTTGATGAGTTTAGATATGATTTAGCAAAAGTTGGACGTTATAAATTTAATCGTAAACTTAACGTTGTTGGTAGATTACTTGATCAAACATTAGCTGAAGATATTAAAGTTGATGGAGAAGTATTATTTGCTAAAGGAACTGTTGTTACTAAAGCAAATATAGATGAAATTAAAAAGGTATTTGATGAAGGTTATAATTTAACTACTTTACCTATTAATGAAGATTTAGATACATATGATTGTGTTCAAACTATTAAAATAGTTGATCCTAGTGATAAGAAAAAGAAAATTTCTATTATTGGTAATGATCAATCAATTGATGTTAAACGTTTAACTACTTCAGATATTTATGCTTCTGTTTCTTATTACTTAAATTTATTAAGTGGTGTAGGTCATTTTGATGAAATTGATCATTTAGGAAATAGACGTATTCGTCAAGTAGGAGAGTTATTACAAAATCAATTTAGAATTGGTGTTTCTCGTATGGAAAGAGTTATTCGTGAAAGAATGACTACTCAAGAAATGGATGAAGTTACTCCTAAGACATTAATTAATATTAGACCAGTTACTGCGTCTATGAAAGAATTTTTTGGGTCATCTCAATTATCTCAATTCATGGATCAAACTAATCCAATTGCAGAGTTAACTAACAAAAGACGTTTATCAGCATTAGGACCTGGGGGATTATCTCGTGACCGTGCTGGTGTTGAAGTTCGTGATGTTAATTCATCACATTATGGACGTATTTGTCCGATAGAAACTCCAGAAGGACCAAATATCGGGTTAATTACTTCACTTGCAAGTTATGCAAAGATTGATGAATATGGATTTATTATGACTCCGTATAGAAAAGTAGTTGATTCTTTAATTACTGATGAAATAGAATATTTAACTGCAGATGAAGAATTAGATTATATGATTTCACAATCTACTGTTGAAACTAATGAAGAAAATAAAATTGTTCAAGATTTAGTTAATGCTCGTTTTAGAGGTGAAAATAATTTAGTTAAACCGGAAACAGTTGACTTTATAGATGTATCTCCGCAACAGGTTTTATCTATTACTACAAGTTGTATTCCATTCTTGGAACATGATGATGCGGTTCGTGCATTGATGGGGGCAAACATGCAACGTCAAGCAATGCCGTTAATTAAAACAGAAGCTCCATATGTTGGAACTGGTGTTGAATTTATTGCAGCAAAAGATTCTGGTGTTGAAGTTATTGCTAAAGCAGATGGTGTAGTTGAATATGCTGATGCTAAAAAAGTAGTTGTTAAAAACGCTAAGAGTAAAGATACTTATTATTTATCTAATTTTGAACTTGCAAACTCAAGTATTTGTTCACATCAAAGACCTATTGTTAAAGTAGGAGATAAAGTTAAAGCAAATGAAACTATATTAGCAGATGGAAATTCTACTGATATGGGAGAATTAGCACTTGGTAAAAATATGACTGTTGCGTTTATGACGTTTAATGGTTATAACTATGAAGATGCGATTATATTAAATGAAAATCTTGTAAAAGATGATAAATATACATCGCTACATTTAGAAGATTATGAAATGCAATGTAGAGAGACTAAATTAGGAAGTGAAGAGATTACTCGTGATATTCCTAATGTGTCAGAAGATGCTCGTCGTAACTTAGATGCTCAAGGTATTGTTGCTATTGGTACAGAAGTTAAAGAAGGAGATATCTTAGTTGGTAAGGTTACTCCAAAAGGAATGGCTGAATTAACTTCAGAAGAAAAATTATTACATGCTATCTTTGGTGAAAAAACTCGTGAAGTTAGAGATACTTCATTAAGAGTTCCACACGGTGGAGATGGTATTGTTCACGATATTAAAATATATTCACGTAAAGATAATGAAGATTTACCAGCTGGTGTTTCTCAAGTTATTCGTGTATACATTATTCAAAAGAGAAAAATTCAAGTTGGAGATAAGATGTCAGGAAGACATGGTAATAAAGGGGTTATTTCATTAATTTTACCTCAAGAAGATATGCCATATTTACCAGATGGTACTCCAGTTGATATTATGCTTAATCCTCAAGGGGTTCCTTCTCGTATGAACTTAGGACAAATTCTTGAAATTCATATGGGTATGGCTGCTAAGAAATTAGGTGTACATATTGCTACTCCAGTATTTGATGGAGCAGAAATTAAAGATATTGATGAAATGATGGCTGAGGCTGGAATGGATAGTGATGGTAAAACAGTACTATTTGATGGTCGTACAGGTGAAGCATTTGATAATAAAATTTCAGTAGGTGTTATGTATATGATTAAACTTCACCAC
The DNA here is from genome assembly GCA_964368975.1 of uncultured Muribaculaceae bacterium. Lineage (GTDB taxonomy): Bacteria > Bacillota_I > Bacilli_A > RF39 > UBA660 > CAYJDP01. Next base: position 18,929 of record CAYJDP010000001.1, on the reverse strand, counting down.
ATGGTAGATGATAAATTACATGCACGTAGTACTGGACCGTATTCACTTGTTACACAACAACCACTTGGTGGTAAAGCGCAATTTGGTGGACAAAGATTTGGGGAGATGGAAGTTTGGGCATTATATGCATATGGTGCTGCGCATACATTACAAGAAATCTTAACTGTTAAATCAGATGACGTTGTTGGTCGTGTTAAAGTATATGAAGCTATTGTAAAAGGTAATCCAATTGATCAAGCTGGTGTTCCAGAATCATTTAGAGTACTTATGAAAGAGTTCCAAGCATTAGGATTAGATATTTCTATTATTAATGATGAAGGAGAAACTCTACAATTAAAAGAAATTGAAGAAGCTGAAGATAAAGAAGATACTAAATTATCTATAGAAGAAGTTGATACTCCAGTTATTCCAGAAGCTAAAGTAGTTGATGAAGAAATTGAAGAAGAAGAAGAAGAAGAAGAAATTGATGATTTAGAAGATATAAATCTTGAAGATTTAGAAGAAGGAGATGAGTTTTAATGATAGCGGTAAATAAGTTTGAAGCGTTAAAAATTGGAATAGCTTCTCCTGAAAAAATTCGTGAATGGAGTTATGGTGAAGTTAAGAAACCTGAAACAATTAACTATCGTACTCTTCGTTCTGAGCGTGATGGATTATTTTGTGAGAAAATATTTGGTCCATCTCGTGACTTTGAGTGTGCTTGTGGTAAGTACAAAAGAGTTCGTTATAAAAATATAGTATGTGATAGATGTGGAGTTGAAGTTACTCGTTCTAAAGTTAGACGTGAAAGAATGGGTCATATAGAACTTGCTTCTCCTGTTTCACATATTTGGTTCTTTAAAGGTGTTCCTTCTCGTATGGGGCTAGTACTTGATATGAGTCCAAGAGATTTAGAGGAAGTTTTATATTTTGTTAGTTATGTTGTAATTGATAAAGGTAATGCTCCTTTAGAAAATAAGCAAACATTATCTGAAAAAGAATATCGTGCATATTATGAAAAATATGGTACAGGATTTAAAGTAGGTATGGGTGCTGAAGCGGTTAAAGAATTATTAAAAAATATTGATATAGATAAAGAAATTAAACAAATTACAGATGAGTTAGAAACTGCTTTAGGGCAAAAAAGAACTCGTTTATTAAAAAGATTAGATGTACTTGATTCATTTAATAAATCTGGTAATAAACCAGAATGGATGATTTTAGATGCAGTTCCTGTAATTCCACCTGAATTACGTCCAATGATTCAATTGGATGGTGGTAGATTTGCTACTAGTGATTTAAATGATTTATATAGACGTGTTATTAACCGTAATAATCGTTTAAAGAAATTACTTGATTTAGGAGCTCCTGGAATTATTGTTCAAAATGAAAAACGTATGTTACAAGAAGCTGTTGATGCATTATTTGATAATGGTCGTCGTGGAAGAAGTGTTACTGGTGCGGGAAATCGTCCTTTAAAATCACTTTCTAGTATGTTAAAAGGTAAACAAGGTCGTTTTAGACAAAACCTACTTGGAAAACGTGTTGACTACTCAGGTCGTTCAGTTATTGTTGTTGGACCTAATTTAAAAATGTATCAATGTGGTATTCCTAAAGAAATGGCTTTAGAGTTATTTAAGCCTCATGTAATAAATGGATTAGTTAGTAAAGATATTGCTCACAATATTAAAGCTGCTAAGAGATTAATTGATAATCAAGATCCAATTGTTTGGGATATTGTTGAAGAAGTTATTAAAGAGCATCCAGTTATGTTAAATCGTGCACCTACACTACATAGATTAGGTATTCAAGCGTTTGAACCTATCTTAGTAGGTGGTAAAGCTATTAGATTACATCCGTTAGTTTGTACTGCGTTTAATGCCGATTTCGATGGAGATCAAATGGCTGTGCATGTACCTTTATCTAATGAAGCTCAAGCTGAAGCTAGAATGTTAATGCTTGGTTCAAATAATATTTTACATCCTAAATCGGGAGATCCGATTGTTACTCCTTCTCAAGATATGGTTTTAGGTAATTATTACTTAACTATGGAAAAAGAAGGATTAGTAGGAGAAGGGCGTGTATTTAAAGATTGTAGTGAAGCACTTATGGCTTATGAAAGACGTGAGTTAACACTTCATACAAGAATTGCAGTTCCTGTTAATTCATTTAAATACAAGTTATTTACAGATGATCAAAGAGGTAAATATTTAGTTACTACTGTTGGTAAAATTAAATTTAATGAAATTTTACCGGATTCATTTGCATTTATTAATGAACCTACTAATGATAATATTCAAAATATTACACCTAATAAGTATTTCTTAGAAATGGGTGTTAATATTCCTGAAGAAATTAGTAAAATGCCTTTAGTAAAACCTTTTGCTAAAGGAACATTAGAAAATATTATTGCACAAGTATTTAAACGTTATAAGACAACAGAAACTTCAGCGATGCTAGATAATTTAAAAGATTTAGGTTTTAGATTCTCTACAATAGCTGGTATTACTGTTAGTATGCATGATGTTGTTACTAGTGAAAATAAAAATGCAATTGTTGCTGATAGTCAAAAATTAGTTGATAAAGTTAATAAACAATATAAGAGAGGTTTAATTACTGATGAAGAAAGATTTACTAAAGTAATTGAAACTTGGAATTCTGCTAAAGATAAAGTTCAAAAAGAACTTGAAGAAATTGCAAATAGTGATGTAGATAATCCTATCTTCATAATGATGCATTCTAAAGCTCGTGGGAATATCTCAAACTTTACTCAGGTTGCAGGTATGCGTGGTATTATGGCTAAACCGAATGGTGATCCACTTGAAATTCCAATTCTTTCAAACTTTAAAGAAGGTCTTTCAGTGTCAGAGTTCTTTAACTCTACACATGGGGCTCGTAAAGGTAGTGCCGATACAGCACTTAAAACAGCCGATTCAGGTTACTTAACTCGTCGTTTAGTTGATGTGTCACAGGATATGATAATTAGAGAAAATGATTGTGGTACTGATGTTGGTGTGTTAGTTAAATCATTTATTAATGAAAAAACTGGTTCAGTTATTGAAGGGTTAAGAGATAGAATTGTTGGTAGATATGCTAATAAGAAAGTTGTTCATCCGGAAACTAAAGCTGTTATAGTTGAAAAATTACAAATGATTAATGAAAGTCTTGCTGATAAAATTATTGCAGCGGGAATTACTGAAGTAGAAATAAGATCGATTCTTACATGTAATACAGTAAATGGAATTTGTCAAACATGTTATGGTAGAAACTTAGCTACAGGTAACTTAGTTGAAATTGGTGAAGCTGTAGGTGTTATGGCTGCACAATCAATTGGGGAACCAGGAACTCAGCTTACAATGCGTACTTTCCATACTGGGGGAGTTGCTGGTGGAGAAGATATTACTCAAGGGCTTCCACGTATTCAAGAGTTATTTGAAGCACGTAATCCTAAAGGTAAATCTACTATTGCTGAGATAGATGGTAAAATTACTAAGATTAAAGAAGATCATGGTAAATATAAAATTAGTATTACTAATAAGTTAGAAACTAAAGAACATGTTTCAAATTATGGTTCTAAATTATGTGTTGAAAAAGGAGACGAGGTAGTTTGTGGGGATAGACTTACTGAAGGTGCTATTAACCCTAAAGAATTACTTGCTGTTACAGATCCTATTACTGCACAAGAATATATTCTTAAAGAAGTTCAATATACTTACCGTTCTCAAGGGGTGGATATCTCTGATAAGCACGTTGAGGTTATTGCTCGTAGAATGATTTCTAAAATTAGAATTGTTGAAGGTGGAGATACTAAATTTTTACCTGGATCACTTGTTAACTTTAGAGAATTTACTGATGGTAATACAGAAGCAGTTATTAGTGGTAAAAAACCAGCTTTAGGAAAACCAATTTTACTTGGTATTACAAAAGCTTCACTTGAAACTGATTCATTCTTATCAGCTGCGTCATTCCAAGAAACTACTCGTATCTTAACTGATGCTGCTATTAAAGGTAAAGTTGATCCTTTATCAGGATTAAAAGAAAATGTTATTATCGGTAAGCTAATTCCAGCTGGTACTGGTAGTAGAATATATAAAAATGTTGATTTTGATTTAGAAAGTGAATTCGTAGACGAAGAGCCACTAGACAAATTAGAAGATGAATTTATGGAGTAGTTTTATCTACTCTTTTTTTTGTTTTTATGATAAACTTTATTTAAGAAGTTGATTTATGAAAATTAATATTAATGATAAAATTCAGAATGAAAGTATATAAAAAGAAAAGAGTGATAAAATGAGAATAGGTGTGGATATAGATGGGGTATTAGTAGATGATGATCAATTTATTTTAGATTGTACTACTAAATTTGTTGTAGAAAATAATTTAAGTAATTATATTGAACCTAAAAGTTATGAATATAATAAATTTAATTGGGATATTGATATTTTAGATGAATATAGAGATAAGTATTTTTTTGAACATGTTAAGAATAATACAGCTAGAAGGTTTGCTAGTGAAGTTATTAATAAGTTAATGAGTGAAGGTCATGAAATATATATTATTACTTCAAGATATTTATCAACAGATACTACTGATAAAGGTAAAATGATGAGAGAGTGTACTAAAAAATGGTTAAGTGATAATAATATTAAATATACTGATTTATTTTTTTCTAGTGATAAAATTGTTCAGATAAAAGAATTGGGATTAGATATAATGATTGAAGATAGTCCTGAAACTATTCCTATCTTTTCTGAAATAGTAAAAATTTTATGTTTTGATTGTCGTTACAATACTCATTTAGTAGGTAATAATATTACTAGAGTTTATAGTTGGTATGATATTTATATGAAAATTAATAAATAGTTAATATTTTTTGTAAAATATGTTGACTTTATATAGTTAAAGTGGTATATTATACGTGCTGATTAAATATCTTTGCTTAGGCAAAGTTTTATTTAAAGGGTAAAATGATACACCTGGATATGTGTAAAGGGAAGGAGTTAAGATATATGCCTACAATACAACAATTAGTTCGTAAGAGTCGTAAAGATAAAGTGAGAAAAAGTAAAGCGCCAGTTTTAGGAATGGGAATTAATTCTATTCAAAAGAAAGCTACTAACAATGCTTCACCACAAAAACGTGGGGTTTGTACTCGTGTTGGTACTAAAACACCTAAGAAACCAAACTCAGCGTTACGTAAATACGCTCGTGTACGTTTATCAAATGGTAAAGAAGTAGATACTTATATCCCAGGAATTGGACATAACTTACAAGAACATAGTGTTGTTTTAATTCGTGGAGGTCGTGTTAAGGATTTGATCGGGGTACGTTATCACGTAATTCGTGGTACATTAGATACTGCTGGTGTTAAAGATCGTAAACAAGCTCGTAGTAAATACGGTGCTAAAAGACCAAAAGATAGTAAATAAAATAATAAATATTAATAATTCAAATATAATGAAGGGAGGTTGAGAAAATGCGTAAAAGACGTGCAGTTAAAAGAGATGTACTACCGGATCCAATATATAAATCAAAATTAGTTACTAAATTAATTAATTCTATTATGTTAGATGGTAAAAAAGGTACAGCTCAAACTATAGTATATGGAGCATTTAATCAAATTAAAGATAAAAGTGGACAAGAACCTTTAGAAGTGTTCTTAAAAGCAATGGAAAATATTACTCCACAACTTGAAGTTAAATCTCGTAGAGTTGGTGGGGCTAATTATCAAGTTCCAATCGAAGTTAGTGGAACTAGAGGACAAACATTAGCACTTAGATGGCTTACTGCTTTTTCACGTAAACGTGGAGGAAAAGGTATGGCTGATAATTTAGCTGGTGAAATCCTAGATGCATCAAATGGTACTGGTGCAGCTTGTAAAAAACGTGAAGATACTCATCGTATGGCTGAAGCTAATAAAGCTTATGCACATTTCAGATGGTAAGAAGGAGAGAATATGGCAAGAGATACATCTCTAGATAAAACTAGAAATTTTGGTATAATGGCTCATATTGATGCTGGTAAAACAACATGTACGGAGCGTATTTTATACCATACTGGAAAAATCCATAAAATTGGAGAAACTCACGATGGTGAAGGAACAATGGATTGGATGGAACAAGAAAAAGAACGTGGTATTACAATTACTTCAGCAGCTACTACTGCTCACTGGAGAGATAGTCGTTTTAATATAATCGATACTCCAGGGCATGTGGACTTTACTATTGAAGTTTCACGTTCATTACGTGTATTAGATGGTGCTGTTGCATTACTTGATGCACAAGCAGGTGTTGAACCTCAAACTGAAACAGTTTGGAGACAAGCATCTGAATTTAGAGTTCCAAGAATCATTTTTGCAAATAAAATGGATAAAATGGGAGCTAGTTTTGAGTATTCTTTAGGAACAATTAAAGATAGATTAGGAGTTAATTCTAAACCTATTCAATGGCCTATTGGTGCTGAAAATGATTTTAAAGCTATTATTGATTTAGTTGAAATGAAAGCTTACCAATATGATGGTGAACAAGCTGAAGAACCTAAAGAAATAGAAATTCCTGCAGATTTAATGGCAACTGTTGAAGAAAAAAGAGCAGAATTACTAGATGCTGTAGCAGAGTTTGATGATGAAATGATGGATTTATACCTTGAAGGTGGAGATATATCAGTTGATATGATTAAACGTGCTATTAGAAAAGGTGTTCTAGCTGCAGAATTCTTCCCAGTAATGTGTGGAACTGCACTAGGAAATATCGGTGTTAAATTATTATTAGATGCTGTTATCGATTATTTACCAAGTCCATTAGATATTTCTTCAATTAAAGGAAATAAAATGGATGGTGAAGCAGATGAGAGACATCCTGATGATAATGAACCTTTCAGTGCGTTAGCTTTTAAAGTTATGACTGATCCGTTCGTTGGACGTTTAACATTCTTTAGAGTTTATTCTGGACACTTATCAAGTGGTTCTTATGTATTAAACTCTACTAAAGATACTAAAGAAAGAATCGGACGTATCTTACAAATGCATGCTAATGATCGTAAAGAAATTAGTGATGTATACACAGGAGATATCGCTGCTGCAGTTGGATTAAAAAATACAACTACAGGTGATACTTTATGTGAAGAGAAAAAAGCTATTATTCTTGAAAGTCTTATTGTACCGGAACCAGTTATTCAATTAGCTGTTGAACCTAAGTCAAAAGGTGATCAAGATAAAATGGGATTAGCTTTACAAAAATTAGCTGAAGAAGATCCTACATTCAAAGTTCACACAGATCATGAAACAGGTCAAACTGTTATTGCTGGTATGGGTGAATTACACTTAGATGTATTAGTAGATCGTATGAAGCGTGAATTTAAAGTTGAAGCTAATGTTGGTGCTCCTCAAGTTGCATATCGTGAAACTATTAAGAGTATTGCTGATTGTGAAGGTAAATATGTTAAGCAATCAGGTGGACGTGGACAATATGGACATGTTTGGATTAAATTCGAACCAAATCCAGAAAAAGGATTTGAATTCGTTGATAATATCGTTGGTGGAGTTGTTCCTCGTGAATATATTCCAGTAGTTGGAAAAGGATTAGAAGATGCTTTACAAACAGGTGTATTAGCTGGTTATCCAATGATCGATGTTAAAGCTACATTATTTGATGGTTCTTACCATGATGTAGATTCTAATGAAATGGCATTTAAAATTGCTGCAAGTTTTGCACTTAAAGAAGCTAAAGCAAAATGTCAACCTGCATTACTTGAACCAATTATGAAAGTTTCTGTAACTACACCAGATGAATATTTTGGAAATGTTATGGGTGACTTAACTTCTCGTCGTGGTAAACCACTTGGACAAGAAGCTCAAGGAAATGCAATTAAATTAAGTGCAATGGTTCCATTATCAGAAATGTTTGGATATGCTACTAACTTACGTTCAAATACACAAGGTAGAGCAACATTCATCATGGAATTTGATCATTATGAAGAAGTTCCTAAAAACATTGCTGAAGAAATTATTAAAAAGAGTGGAAATTAATAAAAAATGTATCAAAATAGTTGATTAATATTCAATTATTAGATAAAATATAATATGTAAAACCAAAAAGGAGGAAATTAAAAATGGCAAAAGAAAAATTTGATCGTTCAAAACCACATGTTAACATTGGTACAATTGGACACGTAGATCATGGGAAAACTACTTTAACTGCTGCTATCAGTAAAACATTAGCTGGTAAAAATGGTAACGTTGAAGTTGATTTCGCAAATATCGATAAAGCACCTGAAGAAAGAGAACGTGGTATCACTATCAATACTGCTCATGTTGAGTATAGTACTGAAGCTAGACATTACGCTCACGTGGATTGTCCAGGGCATGCCGATTATGTTAAAAACATGATCACTGGGGCTGCTCAAATGGATGGAGGAATCTTAGTTATTGCAGCTACAGATGGTCCAATGGCACAAACTCGTGAACATATCTTACTTGCTAGACAAGTTGGAGTTCCTAAATTAGTTATATTCATGAATAAATGTGATATGGTTGATGATGAAGAATTATTAGACTTAGTTGAAATGGAAATCCGTGATTTATTAAGTGAATATGGATTTGATGGAGATGAAACTCCAGTTATCTGTGGATCTGCTTTAAAAGCACTTGAAGGAGATGCTTCATGGACTGCTAAAATTGATGAATTAATGGCATCAGTTGACGAATGGATCCCTACTCCAGAAAGAGATAATGAAAAACCTTTCTTAATGAGTATTGAAGATGTATTTACAATCACAGGACGTGGTACAGTTGTTACTGGTCGTGTTGAACGTGGACAATTAAAACTTAATGATGAAATCGAAATTATCGGTATCAGAGAAACTCAAAAAGCAGTTGTTACTGGTATTGAAATGTTTAGAAAACAATTAGATTATGCTGAAGCAGGAGATAACGCTGGTGTATTATTACGTGGTATTTCTCGTGAAGACGTTGAAAGAGGACAAGTACTTGCTAAACCAGGAAGTGTTACACCTCATAGCAAATTCAATGCTGCAGTTTATATCTTAAGTAAAGAAGAAGGTGGACGTCATACTCCGTTCTTCAACAACTATCGTCCTCAATTCTATTTCAGAACTACAGATGTTACTGGAGAAATCGAGTTACCAGCTGGAACTGAAATGGTTATGCCTGGAGATAATATTGATATGACTGTTAAATTAATTCATCCTATCGCTTTAGAACAAGGAACTAAATTCTCAATTCGTGAGGGTGGACGTACTGTTGGAGCAGGTAGTGTTTCAGAAATTACTGAGTAATTAAATTAACATTAAAAAACGACTTATAGTCGTTTTTTTTGTATATTAATGTATAGTTATATTTTCTATCTTGATTTAATTTTAGTATTATATATAACAAAATTATAGAGGTGAATAATTATGAAAAATGAGATAACTAAGTTTTCTTTTGCGGAAGTTAAATATTTATATGATAATTATGGAATTAAAAAAAATAGTCAAGGTGTATTTGAAGTTTTTGATAGGAAAAATAGACAAAGAGTATTTGGCTCTGATTTAGAACCTAAAGTAAAATTTGCTCATGTATGGGTTGCTGCTAGACAAGAAAATAGATCATTAAGTTATCCTTCTTCAAATAATTCTATTACTGAAGAACAATATTCTAATGCCTTTGATGATGATGCTAAATTAGTATATAACACCATTATGAGGGAATCAGTTAAATGGGCTAAGTATGACAAAATACCTTCTGTGGAAAGTTTATGTATGCAAGTAGATTTAGCTATTTCTAGTCCTTATGCAAAAAATACAATTAGAGGTTTATATAGTTCACATACTCGTGAAGAGCATTTTAGTAATTGGGTTTCTAAAGCTGTTGAATATAAAAACAGTGTTGTTAATTCAAATAATGTAGTTCGATAAAAAAATAAATTATCAAATTGATAATTTATTTTTGTTTGTTCATACTTTTATATACATTATAACTAAAAGAATTTAATATTATATCAAATTCACCTATATATTCTGTTACTATAGGGTTAAATCCTAATTTCATTTCATTTAAGTTTTTAAATTGGTGTTTTCCTTCAAATTTTCCAGATACACCATTTATATTATAATATTTAAAATGTCTTGTTTTGTAATCACTTAACATTTTCCATTTTAAGTAGTAACTTGCATTAAGTGATGTATATTTTTTATCAAATCCATCAATTACTAAAAATGAAGCGTTATCAAATATAATATTTATTGCTCCTCCAACAATTATTCCTTCTGGATTGTTTTTTAATAAATCTGTAGCTTCTACTAGTTTGTTTTTATAAGTATTAAGTAGTTTGTCAGATTCCATTTTTTTATTTAATTCTTTTGAGTTGTTTTTTCCATTATCAACTAACTCTTGTACTTTTTGAGCGATTTTATCATTTTTTTCCATTTCTCGTTCATATAAAGCTTTACTATCAATTACATATTGTTCTGTATTTATTTTTGCATAATATACATCTATGTTATCTTGATATGAGGCAATCATTCTTTTATAAAATGTTATTGGTTTCATATTTTTTTGTTTTATAAAATTATAGATTGGAGTTATGTCTTTATCTTCGCTTTTTATTATTTGGATACCAGAATTTGCTGCTTTTCTAATTTTATGTCTTGTTCTTTTTGTAAAGTTATTGAAAATATCATTTAAACTTTTATTTAATAGAATTAATGATTCGAATCTTGGTTTTTCATCTTCAAAATTTAAAGATTGAGGTTTATGTTCGAAACCTGCTGCTTTTAAATTTTCGATAAATATATTTGCTTGATTATTTATATTTATATTATTACCATCTTTATCTTTTACAGATTGAGTAACATATGGATCCATTTTTAATAGCATAAATCCTTGTTTACCAAGTAGTTTTTTTAATTTATCTGTTAGTTCTACTAAAATATTAGGATCATCATAATCCATTAAAAATCCTCTAGGTGCATAGGCTATTTTATTACTCATAAAAACTTCTTTATAAAGTAGTAAAGTTGCTCCAAACACTTTATTATAATCATCTACAAATCCTAGGAAATGAGCATTAAAACCAAACTTTACCATAATATTAGCATATTCGACTGTTTGATGGTAATTTCGGTATTTTTGTTTTTTTGAGTATTTGTCAAATTGTTCAGGTTTTAGTGTTACTATTCTCATTTATGCCTCCTATAATTTGACTTTATTATAGCATAAATCTAAATTTCTTTCAATTATAAGTTTTTATTTTTTGTTTCTTATAGTATAATAATATTGGTGATAAGATGTTTGAAGGTAAAAAGATATTAATATTAGGATTTGCTAAAAGTGGTTATAGTGTTGCTAAATTGTTAATTCATAAAGGTAATGATGTTACTTTAGTTGATAAAAATGAGGAATCTAAGCATAATAGTGAACATGTTAGAGAATTAAAAGAGTTAGGTGTTAAACTGATTCTAGGTGAAGAAGTTGATATATTAGATAGTTCTTTTGATTATTTAATTAAAAATCCTGGAGTATTTCCAAATCATAAGTATATTAATAAAGCAAGTGATTTAGGGATAGAAGTTATTAATGAAGTAGAGGTAGCTTTTAGATTATTACCTGAAGGAGTTAAGATAATAGGTATTACTGGTACTAATGGTAAAACTACGACTACTAGTCTTACTTATGAAATGTTAAAAGGATATTTTGGAGATAAAGTAATACTGGCTGGAAATATAGGTATTCCTTTAACTAGTATGCTAGAAAGTATTAAAAGTGATTCTATCTTAGTGATGGAAATATCTTGTCAACAGTTAAATAGTTTTATTAAATTTAGACCTAATATTGCTGTTGTTACTAATCTTAGTCCTACTCATATAGATTATTTTGGTAGTTATGATAAGTATTTAGATGCTAAGAAAAATATATTTAAAAATATGACTAATGAAGATGTTTCTATATTAAATATAGAAAATAGTGATGTTATGAATATTAGTGAAGATAGTTTGTCTATTTGTAAATATTTTTCTAGTGATAATGTTGTTAATGGATGTTATATTAAAGACGATTCAATTTATTATTATGATGAAATAATAATTAAACTTAATGATATAGTTCTTGCTGGTAAACATAATTACGAAAATATTATGTGTGCTATTATGGTAGCTAAGGAGTTAGGCGTTGAAAATAGTTTTATTAATACAGTTTTAACATCTTTTAAAGGTGTAGAACATCGCCTTGAGTATGTTGATAAGATAAATGGTGTTAAATATTATAATGATAGTAAAGCTACAAATATAGAATGTTGTGGTATTGCTATTTCTTCATTTACTGTTCCAACTATATTAATTCTTGGAGGTATGGAGAGGGGACAAGACTATAATTTACTTAGTGATAAACTAGATAATGTAAAATCTATTATTGGAATAGGTGAATGTAGAGAAAAAATTAGGGAATTTGGTATTAAAGTTAATATTGATACGCATATATATGAATTCTTAAGTGATGGTTTTGATAAGGCAGTTATGCTTTCTGATGAAGGTGATGTTGTTTTGTTAAGTCCTGGTACTGCTTCTTGGGATCAATATCCTAATTTTGAAGCAAGAGGATTGGAATTTAAAAATAAAGTAAAAGAGATAGGAGAAAAATATGAGAATTAAAAATGTAATAGGTAGAGAAATATTAGATTCGAGAGGTAATCCTACTGTTGAGGTAGATGTTATATTAGAAGGAGATGTTATGGGTAGAGCAGCTGTTCCTTCGGGTGCATCTACTGGTGAAAGAGAAGCTAATGAAATGAGAGATGGTGGTGACAGATATTTAGGACGTGGTGTTTTAAATGCTGTTGAAAATGTTAATACAACTATTAGAGAAAAAGTTGTAGGAATTGATTTTTCATCTCAAAAGGATTTAGATTATTTATTAATTGAATTAGATGGTACTGAAACTAAAAGTAATTTAGGGGCTAATGCAATACTTGGAGTTAGTATGGCTTATATGAAAGCTTGTGCTATTAAAGAAGGTAAAGATTTATATGAATTTATTGGAGAAGGAAAAGAATTGCCTGTTCCAATGATGAATATTATTAATGGTGGAGCTCATGCTGATAATAGTTTAGATTTTCAAGAGTTTATGATTATTCCTCAAAGAGATAATATTAAAGAAAGAGTTAGAGTAGGAGCAGAAGTATTTCATGCACTAAAAAAAGTATTAAATGATATGGGTCATGTTACAGCAGTTGGTGATGAAGGTGGTTTTGCACCTAATTTAGGATCAAATAAAGAAGGTTTTGAAGTTATTATTCGTGCAATTGAGACTGCAGGTTATACTCCTGGAATTGATGTTAAAATAGCAATAGACGTTGCAGCTAGTGAATTTTATAAAGATGGATTTTATAATGTTGATGGTAAACAGCTTACAAGTGATGAATTAATAGCTTTTTATAAAGATTTAGTTGATACTTATCCAATTATCTCTATTGAAGATCCAGTAGATGAAAATGATTGGGAAGGATTTAGTAAAATAACTGAAGAGTTAGGTAATAGAGTTCAGTTAGTTGGTGATGATTTATTTGTTACAAATAAAAAATGTTTACAACAAGGAATAGATATGAAAGCTGGAAATGCTATTTTATTAAAAGTTAATCAAATAGGTACTATCACTGAAACTATTGAAACTATTGAATTAGCAAAAAAACATGGTTATAAAACTATAATTTCACACAGAAGTGGTGAAACAGAAGATAATACTATTGCAGATTTAGCTGTTGGTCTTTCTTTAGGACAAATTAAAACTGGTTCTTTATCTAGAACAGATAGAGTTTGTAAATATAATCAATTATTTAGAATTGAAGAAAAAATAAATTAATAAGTTGATAAAAACACTTATATATGATAATATATAAGTGTTATTTATTTGGAGGTGAACTATGGAAATATTTTTACTAGTAGTTTCTATATTATTAATAATTATCGTATTATTACAAAGTGGTAAAGCAGAAGGAGCTTCTCAAGCATTTTCTGGTGGTTCTAATGGGACTTCAGTACAAAGAAAAGAAAGAGGTTCAGAATTAGTTCTTACTCGTATTACATTTGTACTAGGTATGACTTTTTTTATTACTTGTTTAGTAATGATGTTTATTTAATAGACTTAATTGTCTATTTTTTTTGCAAAAAAAAGATTGAGTAATCTCAATCTAATTAGTTATTTTCTCTTTGTGCTTTTCTTGCATCTCTACATTCTTTACATCTTGTAGGTTCAGTGAAACCTTTTTCAGCGAAGAATCTTTGTTCTCCAGCAGTGAATTCGAATTCTTTTCCACAATCTTTACAAACTATTGTTTTATCAGTATATTCCATTTTCTTACCTCCTTTTAAATTTTAGATTTAATTATTATCATATGTCCAAAAAGAAATAGAAAACTTAAATCATACTTACAATAACATATTTTATGTATAATTTCAATCAAATATGTATATTTTGTAGAAAAAAGTTGTTAAGTTATGTATTATTCTTTTTATTTTGTTTAATTTAAGTTATAATAAGTAATAAGGTTAGGTGATTTGATGAAAGAAGATATCATTAATATATTAAGAAATTCAGATGGGGCATTAGATATATATGCTTTAAAAGACAAGTTAGGTTTAAATGAAGTAAGTGAATTAGAAGAGTTAAGTAAAGTGTTGCTTGATTTAGAAGAAGAAGTTTTAATTTATCATACGAATAAAGATAAGTATATGCTTTTAGAAAATAGTCATTTAAGAAAAGGTTTAATGCGTGCGAATAAAAAGGGATTTGGTTTTGTAGTAGTAGATAATTTAGAAGATGATATTTATATTTCACAAGAGCAAATGAATGGTGCTATTCATGATGATATAGTATTAGTAGAAATTACTAGTAAAATGACTTTAGATAAATTAGAGGGTCGAGTATTAAAAGTTGTTAAAAGAGAAAATAATACTTTTGTAGGAGAAATTCAATTAGATAAGAATAAAGCTCATTTATTAATAGATGATTCTAAAGTAAAATTAAATGTAGAAATTCCTCTTGATAAATTAATGAATGCAGTAGATGGTCATAAAGTAGTAGTTAAACTTGGTAAAAAGATTAATAATAATACTAAGTATGAAGGTGAAGTTATTGAAATTATAGGTCATAAGAATGATCCTGGAGTAGATATTTTATCTATAGTATATAAATATAATATTAATACTGAATTTAATGAAGAAGTTAAAGATCAAGTTAAAAATATGCCTATGGAAGTTAGGGAATCTGATTTAGTAGGTAGAAGAGATTTACGTGATGAAGTAATTTTTACAATTGATGGTGATGATACTAAAGATATAGATGACGCTATTAGTATTGAGAAATTAGTTAATGGTAATTATAAATTAGGTGTTCATATAGCAGATGTTGCTTATTATGTAGAAGAAGGTACTCCTTTAGATAATGAGGCAATGGAGAGAGGTACTTCTGTTTATTTAGTAGATAGAGTTATTCCGATGTTACCTCATGAGTTGTCTAATGGAATTTGTTCATTAAATCCTAATGTGGATAGATTAGCTATGTCTTGTGAAATGGAATTTGATGGAGAAGGAAATCAATTAAGTTATGAAATTTTTCAAAGTGTAATTAGATCTAGAATACAAATGACTTATAAAAAAGTTAATAGTGTTATTGAAGATAATGTTATTCCTGAAGGATATGAGAAATATAGTGATAAATTATATCTTATGAAAGAGTTAGCGTCTGTACTTAGAAAAATGAAAGAAGTACGTGGATATATTGATTTTGAAGTAGATGAGGCTAAAATATTAGTGGATGATAAATGTGTTCCTACTGATGTTATTTTAAGAAATAGAGGTACTGGGGAAAAATTAATAGAAGATTTTATGATTGCTGCAAATGAATGTGTTGCTACTCATATTTATTTTATGAATTTACCTTTTGTTTATCGTATACACGAAATGCCAAAAGAAGAAAAAATTAGAAGTTTCTTAGGGTTTATTGGAATACTTGGTTATCAATTACCAGGGAATATTAAAGATACTTCACCACAGACTGTTCAAAGAATAATTAAGTTTTTAGAAGATAAGCCTGAGTTTAAGATTTTATCTTCATTACTGTTAAGAAGTATGCAAAAAGCTGTTTATAAACCTGAGAATTTAGGTCATTATGGATTAGCTAGTAAGTGTTATACACATTTTACTTCACCAATAAGAAGATATCCAGATACTACTGTTCATAGATTACTTAGAACATATTTAATAGATAAAAAAATAGATATGGGAACTGTTAAAAAATGGGAAGAAAAATTACTATATGTTACAGAACATTCTTCTGAGCGAGAAAGAGCTAGTGTTGACTGTGAGCGAGAAGTAGAAGACATGAAAATGGCTGAATATATGGAACAACATATAGGAAAAGAGTTTGAAGGAATGATTTCTTCAGTTACTAGTTTTGGGATGTTTGTTGAATTAGATAATTTAATAGAAGGTTTAGTTCCATTAAGAGAAATGAAAGATTTCTTCCATTATGATGAAGACAGAATGTGTTTAACTGGGGAGAGAACTAAAGTTAAATATACAATAGGAGATAGAGTTAATGTAAAAGTTATTAGAGCTTCAAAAGAAGAGAAGACTATTGACTTTGAAGTATTAAGTAAAATAGAAAAATAGGTGTAGTTAATGGAAAAGAGTAAGAAAAGTAAAAAGATAGTATTTATTAAATATAGTATTGGATTTTTATTAATACTTACTTTTTTTATTGTAACTTATTTTCTTTTAAGAACTTATGTATTTAATAAAGATAAGTTAGATAAAGATCCATTTAATTTTGAGATGGAAGTTAAATTACCAGAGAAATATAGTTTAGATATGATGATGGTAGGTGATGCTTTAATACATGATTCTATATTTAAAGATGCTTATGTTGATGGAGTGTATGACTTTACTGATATGATAGATTTAATTAAACCTATTTCTTCTAGTTATGATTTAAGTTATTATAATCAAGAGACTATTTTTGGAGGAGAAGAGTTTGGTTATTCAAATTATCCATTATTTAATACTCCTTCAGAGTATGGCGATGCTATGATAGATGCGGGATTTAATTTGGTAAGTCTTGCAAATAATCATACTATGGATAAAGGTGTAAATGGTGTATTAAATTCAGTTGAATATTGGAGAGGAACTGATGTAGTTACTGCAGGACAATATTCTTCTTTTGAAGATAAGAATACTGTTAGAGTTTATGAAGAAAATGGTATTACTTATGGATTTTTATCTTATACTACTTTAACTAATGGATTAAATACTCCTAAAGGAAAAGAATATTTAAATGATGTTTATTCTTATGAATTAGCAAGTAGTGATATTTCTTTGATTAAAGATGAAGTTGATGTTATAATAGTGGCAATGCATTGGGGAAATGAATATTCTCATAAAGAAAGTACTCAGCAGATAAGAATTGCTAATGAATTATCTAGTTTAGGTACTGATATAATTATTGGGACTCATTCACATGTAGTTCAACCAATAGAGTATATTAATAATGGAGAAACTTTGGTAATATATTCATTAGGAAATTTTATTTCTGATCAAGAAGGAGTTGAAAGACTTTCTGGGTTAATGTTAGGACTTACTATAGAAAAATATGTTGATACTGAAGGTAATGTAGATATTAATATAGGTAACTTAGAGGGTGAAATGATTTATACTGATTCTGATTATTCTGGTAGAAGAGATTTTAAAGTATATCCTTATAGTCAGTTAACTAATCAAATATTACCGAACTATATTACTTATAGAGAAACATACCAAGATATTGTTGCTAGTAAAGGAATAGATATTACTTGGGGAATGGGGGCATAAATGGAAATATTAAATAGAAAAGTTAGATATGATTATTATATAGAAGAAGCGTTTGAAGCAGGAATTGAACTTTTAGGTACAGAAGTTAAGTCTATTAGAAATGGTGAATGTAATATAAAAGATTGTTACGCTATTATAAAAAGAGGAGAAGTATTTCTTTTAAATATGTATGTTGCTCATTATAAAGAAGGTAATATATTTAATCATCAAGAAACTAGAAGTAGAAAATTATTACTTCATAAAAAAGAAATTAAGAAATTAGAAGAAGCTGTTACTATTAAAGGATTAACTTTAATACCATATAAATTATATTTTAAAAATAATAAATTAAAAGTACAATTATGTATTTGTCGTGGTAAAAAGAATTATGATAAAAGAGAGACTATTAAAGAAAGAGATATTAATAGAGATATAGCTAAGAGACTTAAGGAATATTAAGTCTTTTTTCGACAATATTTTCTTTTAATTTAGATTGTTTTTGTGTTATAATTATCTTAATAATAAGGTTAGGGTAGATATATTATGAAATTAGTTAGAGATTTTATTTATAAATTTAGATATATGATATTAGCAGTATTTATTTTAGTTGTGTTTTTAATAGGGGGAACTTATGCTTGGGTAAATATTGAGATATTTGGTACTAAGACTCATACTATTTCTTCAGGGAATTTAGTTATTTCATTAGATGAGTCCACTTGTAGTGGGATTAGCTTAGTAGATAATTATCCGATAAGTGATGTTGATGGTATGGCACAAGTAGCGTGTACTTTTAGTATAGAAAATAGTGGGACACTTGATTCTGAATATTCAATTTATTTAGATGATTTAGATTTATCTAGTGGTGAAAGAATAAATGATAGTAATGTCAAATATTCTTTAAAGAAGAATGGATCTAATAGTTTAGGATTAGTTTCTGATACTGGTGTTAATCCTACTAGAGTATTAGAAAATGGTATTATTAAAGCAGGTAGTACAAATACTTATGAATTGAGATTTTGGATTGACATTAATTCAGGAAATGATGTTTCAGGTAAAATTTTTTCAACAAAACTTAGAGTGGAGTCAGTTAATTATGAAGAGAGTGGTTGTACTGA